>NZ_JAMQML010000021.1:0-61128 GCF_030068685.1 Nitratireductor sp. GZWM139
AAACGTCTCGGTCCATTCATCGAAGGGCAGATTGCTGGTGATCAGACCCTCAGAGCGCAGATGATCTTTCAGGATCCCTACGCCTCGCTCAATCCACGCTGGTCGGTGAAGAACATCATTGCGGAGCCGTTGCGGGAACTGAAGCTGCGCACCGGCGCTGCGGAAATCACCGAGCGTGTTGAGGAACTCCTGCGGATTGTCGGTCTTTCACCGTCGGATGGCGAAAAGTACCCGCATGAGTTTTCCGGCGGCCAGCGGCAGCGCATCTCCATTGCACGTGCGCTTGCAAGTGAGCCCGAATTCCTGGTCTGCGACGAGCCGACATCGGCACTCGATGTTTCGGTGCAGGCGCAGGTTCTGAACCTGATGCGCGAGTTGCAGGATCGGCTGGGGCTGACTTACCTGTTCATCAGCCACGATATGAGTGTGGTCCATCATATGTCCGACCGGGTGGCCGTGATGTATCTGGGGCGCATCGTGGAGGAGGGCGATACGGAAGAAATTTTCGCGCGTCCCCTGCATCCCTACACGCAGCTTCTGTTGCAGACGATCCCGAACGTGCGAACCCCGAACCGGGATCGCGAGCCGGCGAATGGCGAGGTGCCAAGCCCTCTCAATCCGCCGTCCGGTTGCACGTTTCACCCGCGCTGCCCGCTTGCGACCGCCCAGTGCTCAAGCGAGGCTCCGCAGATCAGGACCTCTTCGAGTGGAGCGCGCATAGCCTGCCATATGGTCGATGTTGAGGAGTAGGGGGAGCCCTTGCCGCGCGGTCTGCTGGGCAGAGCGATCCGTACGGTGAATTATGAAAGCGCAGCTTTCAGATCGTGTGACAGGTCGCGGATCTCAGTCAGGTCGAGTTCGGATTCGACGTGTTCCAGATGATGCCCCATCAGGTCCGAGGCCTTGCGGGTGTCACCTTTTGAAATGGCCTTCACGATCTCGATATGTTCGTCCGGGCCGCAATTGAAACGGGAGGTGTTGCGGTAGACGGCGGTTATCAGCGAGGACCGAGCAATGAGGTCCCGCATGGTCGTGAAGAGAAAGTCGGAGCCGGTGATTTCGGCGAGCAGCAAGTGAAAGCCGCCAGACAGTTTGATGATATCCGTCGTCTGGTCCTTTGCATTCGCTTCGCGCTCCAGGGCGACGTGGTCGCGCAGGCGCTTGGTGTCGGCCTTGCTGATGTGGCTGCAAAGCCGTTCGACGATCCGGTGCTCGACGGTGCGGCGTATGAAGAAGACGTCTTTGGCTTCGTCTACGGTCGGTTTGTAGACGAACGCCCCCCGGTTGGGGATGATCGTCACAAGCCCGTCACGCTCCAGAAGCGTCAACGCCTGGCGAATGCGGGCACGGCTTACGCTGAAGATCGAAGCCAGTTGACCTTCTTTCAACTGAACGCCGGGCCGCAGTCTGCGCTCGGCGATCGACAGCCAGATTCGTTCAACGATCTGATGCGTCGATACTCCAGTCTGCTCACTCATGCCGCTCCCTCCATGTGCGGGTAGACAAGCGTGATGCGGAGCAAAAAGTCAACTTGTGAGCGTGTTTTTCATTGCAATATTGTCAACAATGTTGGATAATATTGTATATTATAATGACACCCATCGAGAGCGGTATGGAATTTGATTTCGAGCAGTTGGAGCCGCAGAGCCGTTACCGGCTGCTGACGAATTTCATTGGGCCGCGACCGATCGCGCTGGTCTCGACCCGCTCTGAAACGGGGCGGAACAATGCCGCTCCCATGAGCTTCTTCAATGTCTTCTCGCACGATCCGGCCATTGTCGTGCTGGGCATTCAGCCGCGCCTTGGCGGGGCGGAGAAGGACACGATGGTCAACATCCGCCGCACCGGCGCTTTTGCTGTCAATATGGTGGATATGGCCATTTCCCGGCAGATGCTGGTCTGTGGCCTGGGCTTTGAAAGCGGGGTGGATGAGCTGGAGGTCTCCGGGCTTACGGCGGTTGAATGCCGCAAGGTGGAGGCGAGCTACGCGCAGGAGGCGCCGTGCGTTTTCGAATGCCGGGTGGAGCGTCTGATCGACTATCCCCGGCGTACGCTCGTTCTGGGCGAGGTTGTTCACATGCATGTGCGCCAGGACTGTCTCGACGCCGAAAGCCGCTATGTGGACC
Source organism: Nitratireductor sp. GZWM139 (assembly GCF_030068685.1). NCBI lineage: Bacteria > Pseudomonadati > Pseudomonadota > Alphaproteobacteria > Hyphomicrobiales > Phyllobacteriaceae > Nitratireductor > Nitratireductor sp. GZWM139. Next base: position 2,127 of record NZ_JAMQML010000021.1, read on the forward strand.
CGGAACGATATCAACCCATCGCCCGCCTCCATGCCGATAATTACATCGTTTCCGATCGTCAGTTCGTTTTGAAGGCGCCAGACATTGACGACTTTTCAAAACCGCCTTGCGATTAATCCCTTCCGAAGGTTGCCGTAATGCATATTCGCATCATCAATCCAAACTCCACGGCGTCGATGACCAGACAAGCGCTGGAGCGCGCGCTGGTCGTCAAGAATGCGGATACGCAGGTTTCCGCCGTCAACCCGCTCGATACGCCATTGAGCATCGAGGGCGGCGCCGACGAGGCCATGGCCGTTCCCGGTCTTCTGTCCGAAATTATCAGGGGCGAGGCTCTGGGGGTGGATGCCTACATAATCGCCTGTTTCGACGATCCGGGCCTGCATGCAGCCCGTGAAGTTGCGCGAGGCCCGGTCCTGGGCATCTGTCAGGCTGCGGTGCAGGTCGCGATGACCATCAGCAGGCGCTTCTCGGTCATCACCACTTTGCCGCGCTCAGTACCGATTATTGAGGAACTGGTCAGCGCATACGGTGCTGATCGCCATTGCCGCAAGGTGCGATCCATAAACTTGCCGGTCTTGAGCCTGGAGGAAAGTCCGGTTGAGGCAGAAGCGCTGCTCCTCCGGGAGATTGAGCGCTCCACCCTGGAGGATGGAGCCGAAGCGGTTATCCTGGGTTGTGCTGGCATGAGCACGCTTTGTGACCGATTGACGGAGGTATCGGGCGTGCCCGTGATCGATGGTGTGACGGCGGCAATGAAGGTTGCTGAAGCGCTTGTCGTTGCAGGTTACACGACGTCGAAAGTGAATTCTTACAACTACCCTCGCGAAAAGAGTGCCGGCTGCGTGGTTTGCGCCTGAAGACAGCGGAGTTTGTCGGCTTTCACCTGCGTGTTTAGCGATGCCTCCCGTGTTCTTAATACGGTGTTGTCATGTCTGGATGGCGCCGTTGGGCAGAGCTGGATTTCTGAGATGTTGAAGCTCGGCGGGTCGGGTGCAGTCATGTCTTCGACCTTTGTTGGCGGCTCGATATGACCGCTGGCCCTGATGTTGTCCGCCTGAGCCGATCCCTATCACATTGATGCGCCGCAATCGCACCAGACAACACCGCCGGGTCCCCGGTTCGTGCGGCCGGGCTCCGCTTTGCTGTCAGGTCATATCATTGCCACATCGCCGACTGTTTGCCTCGAAGGGACGAAGGGCTTCGCCCACGAGTGGTGGGCACCGTTTGAACCGACAAAGGTGAGAGGCCCCCTGTTGGCTTAGGCTCAGACCGCGGCGATCATCAACGCGCTGGCGACCATGGCTCATGGGAAAGCAGGCTGAAGACGGGCCATTTGCTCGTCCGTCAGCCAAAACGAATTACTCATCAGTCAGGCTCCTATACGCCCGTCTGAATCACAACCATTTCTTCAATTCAATGTGTCCTGCACCCGGGCGCGATCCGGGTGCAGAGCTACCTGTTCGGCGGTTCGCCCCCGAGGTCTTCTCGCCACCAAAGTTGGACCTCGTGGCCTGATACTGCGGCACGGTTATTCCTCTTTTCTCACGACAACTGGAATTCCATTCCTAGGCCTCCCCGGCATGCGGTGCGATAAGCACGGGGCAAGTTGTCATGCCGCAGCAGGCAGGGGTTTGATCAGGTGAATGTAAAGATGCTAATGTGGTGCCAAACCGTCCGAATGTGGACTTTGAGCTGACTTACCGGCGCTTGTGCGTCGTTTCCGCATGTGCGGCATTCACCACAGAGAATTAAATGACCTACCCGCTCACACCCCGTGAAGCTTCCCTGCGAGGCCTCCGATGAACCGCGTCGCCCCCCCTCAGACTCCGGTTGCCGTTCCCATGGTCACGTTCGAGAACGTCATCAAGCGCTTCGGCGGAACGGGGAACCAGCCCGAATTTACCGCGCTTGACGGCGTGAACATGGTTGCCCCCCGTGGCGCGATCACCGGCATCATCGGCAGGTCGGGCGCTGGCAAGTCGACGCTTATCCGGCTGGTCAATGGTCTGGAGAAAACGACTTCGGGACGGGTCGTCGTTGACGGCGTCGACGTGGGCGATCTTCCGGAAACGGGCCTGCGCGATCTGCGCCGCCAGGTCGGAATGATCTTCCAGCACTTCAATCTCCTCTCGTCGCGTACCGCCTTCGACAATGTGTCGCTGCCGCTCGAAATCGCGGGGATGGACCGCAAGACGATCCGCAATCGCGTCGCACCGCTCCTCGACCTCGTCAGTCTTGGTGACAAATCCGACCGCTATCCGGCAGAGCTTTCCGGTGGACAGAAACAGCGTATCGGAATTGCCCGGGCGCTCGCGACGGAACCGAAGCTCCTGCTGTCGGATGAGGCAACATCAGCTCTCGACCCGGAGACGACGCAGTCGATCCTCGAGCTCCTCAAGACAATCAATCGTGACCTCGGCCTCACCGTTCTCCTCATCACACATGAGATGGAGGTGGTGAAGACGATTGCCTCGCAGGTCGCGGTAATCGACAAGGGCAAGATTGTCGAAAATGGCAGCACATTCGACGTGTTCACCGCGCCCAAACACGAGACCACCCGTTCGCTCCTGTCGGCTGTGATCGGCGCCAAGCTGCCTGAATGGATCAGCGCCGATCTGAAACAGGCGCCGGCAGAAGGTGCGCGCGCGCTGGTGCGGCTGGTCTTCTTCGGGGAGACGGCCTTCCAGCCGCTGACCGCGCGTCTGGTGGCCGAGATCGGACCGGACGTGAACATCCTGGCCGGCGCGATCGACGAGATCGCCGGTGAGCCCTACGGATCTCTTGTCGTTTCCTATCCAGCCGATCCGGATACGCTCAGAAGGGCCGGTGATTTCTATCGGCAGACCGGACTTTACACGGAGGTGCTCGGCTATGGCGCCTGACATGCTCGTTTCCCTTCTCTGGAAGGCTTTCCTGCAGACCATGTACATGGTGGCTGCTGCGGGTTTCATCGGTTCGCTCATTGGCCTGCCGATCGGCATCTTTCTTGCGACCAGCGGGAAGGGCGAATTGTTCCCTGCGCCGACCGTCAACAAGATCGTCGGCGCGATCGTCAACGCTGCACGGTCCACGCCGTTCATTATTCTCGTTGTGGCGATCATTCCCTTCACGCGACTGATCGCCGGGACCTCGATCGGAACCGCTGCGGCAATCGTGCCGCTGACGATCGCGACCATTCCCTTCGTAGCGCGGCTGATCGAAACTTCGATCCGCGAAGTCGACAAGGGCTTGATCGAGGCGGCAAGGGCCATGGGCGCGACGCCGTTCCAGATCGTCACAAAGGTCCTTTTGGCGGAAGCCCGTCCGGGAATTATCCTCGGCCTTACGCTGACGCTCGTAAGCCTTGTGGGCTATTCCGCCATGGTCGGTGCGGTTGGCGGTGGTGGTCTCGGTGACCTCGGCATCCGCTACGGTTACCAGCGCTTCATGCCGGAAGTCATGCTTGCTGTCGTGGTCGTGCTGATCGTGGTCGTCCAGGCGATCCAGAGCGCAGGCGACATGCTCGCCCGCCACTTCGACAAGCGGACCCGCAAAAACTGAATTTCGTGAACCTTGAGAAGGAAAGAACCATGAAGAAGATCATACTTGCGGCTGCGCTTACTGTCTTTGCCGCCGGCTCAGCGCTTGCAGAGGACATCAAGGTCGGCGTCACCCCCGGCCCGCATGCCCAGATCATGGAAAAGGTCAAGGAAATCGCCGCGACCAAGGGTCTGAACATCGAGATCCTCGAATTTTCCGACTATGTCGTGCCTAACCAGGCGCTGGCCGATGGCGACCTCCACGCCAATTCCTTCCAGCACCAGCCCTATCTCGACAATCAGGTCACTGATCGCGGCTTCGGCATCGTCAGCGTCGCCTCGAACGTCAATTTCCCGATGGGCATCTATTCCAAGAAGGTGAAGAGCCTCGACGAACTCGAGGATGGCGCTTCCGTCGCCATTCCGAACGACCCGACGAACGGTGGGCGCGCGCTGCTGCTGCTCGCGGACAAGGGGCTCATCAAGGTGGACGAGGCCAAGGGCGTTAAGGTCACCATTGCCGACGTGACCGAAAACCCCAAGAACATCCAGATCATCGAACTGGACGCCGCCCAACTGCCGCGCTCTCTCGATGATGTCGACGCGTCTGCCATCAACACCAACTACGCCATCGAAGCCGGGATGAACCCGAAGACGGACTCGATTGCGCTGGAAGGCGAGAAGGCTCCCTACGTGAACGTCATCGCAGTTCGCCTGGAAGACCAGGATACCGAGTGGCTGAAGACGCTGATCGCTTCCTACCACAATGACGACGTGAAGGCCTTCATCGCCGAAGAGTTCAAGGGCGCTGTGATCCCCAGTTGGTGATACCTGCTGAGGAAATTTAAAGGAGGCCGCGTTCCCTGAGCGCGGCCTTTTTGCATCAGGGCAGGCTTGTCACGTTAACGACGCGGCTGGTGTTTCCGAGATAGGCTGACAGGGAGTTTATCAGGTTAACCGAAGGGAGTGGCGGTCAGCACCATTGATGCGGGCCTTAGGCGATGCGGGCGACTGCTTTTCGGTCCTTCGCTGCGCCAGCAGCATAGTCATGCCTGCCACCCGAAACTGTAGAGTTATTCCCATTGTAGATCCCTCGTACCTCTCTGCGCCGCGCAGCAAAGGGAAAGAGTGGACGACTCCTGCGACACTAGCAGCAGGACAAGGTCGCCACTACCGGGGTCAAAATTGCCACCGCCATTCTCAGATGTTCATATGAAACGGCCAACCAGTCATCAAACTGCAAACATTTTGGCTATGCCCGTCCTAATCAGGATTCCAGTCCCGCCCGCCGACTTTCCAGGCTCGAGACGATGTGAAACCCGATGCTTCGGAATGGCTCGGGTGCAATGAGACTTGCGGTTCCCATGGTGTCGGCGATTTCATTTGCACGGCCGGTACCATGCATAAGGTCCGCCAGGTGTCGCCCGAGCATCGTACCTTTGGCGATGCCGCTGCCATTGCAGCCGCCCGAGGCATAAAGCTCCTTGTCCAGTTGTCCCCACCATGGAGCGCCATTCATCGTGAATGCGGTTGTTCCACCCCAGACATATTCAAAATCGACGTGTTTGAGTTCCGACCAGCGGCGCTCGAAGCGGTCGCGCAGCTTCGCCTCGGCTTCAGGCGGGTGTTCTTCCATTTCGTGCGAATACAGAGAACGCACCATCAGTCGGTCCGCGCCTATTCGGCGCAGTGTCGTGCCCAGGCGATGGGATGGCAGAAGACCCCAAGCCGGGTTCTTGCCAAGGTAGTCCCGCAGGTGTTCGGGGATTGATTTGGTTACCGCCGCATAGGTGTAGATGGTCGCCATGCGCAGTTTAAGGTAGCCGAACCTGGGAATGAAACCGTTGTTGGCCAACGCGACGCGTTTTGCGGTCACTACACCGCCATCGGTCTGAAGCTTCCACCGATCTCCGGATCGTACGAGTTTGCGGACGGGGGTTGTCTCATGCAGGGCAATGCTGTCAGGCAGGGCATCCGCAAGTCCGCGTATCAGGGCTGCCGGTTGCAACAGGTATGTATCGTTCAGATAGACGCCGAAACGGTAATAATGCGAGCCGATCCTCTGGGCGATGTTGTCACGATCCAGAACGGTGTGGGCGATGCCGTTGGCCTTCGCGACCTCGACGACCTGACGCAGAGACGTCTCGCCGGCCTCGGTCGCAGCAGCGCGGATCGAGCCTGCCTTGGTGAGATCGCAGGCAATTCCATGTTCCCGGATGATATCGGTCAGCCAGGTGAACGAAGCTGTCATCAACTCGGTCTGACGGCGCGCTTTCTGCGCACCTTCCAGGGTTGCAGTACGTGGAAGCACGTCAGAGCCGGTAAAGCCGGAGTTTCGGGCGGAGGAACCTTCTCCAACCGTGGTCGCTTCCAGCACCACAATGCGCGCCTGCGGCTCCAGTTCCTGTAGGCGGCGGGCGATGGCGAGCCCGGTGAAGCCGGCGCCGACTATCGCATAGTCAACGCTCAGATCCGTGCCGAGCGCGGGCCGGGGCGTTCGTGACGGAAGCATTGCGTTCCAGCCACACGAAGAAGAATAGGTCGGAAAAGTTTGTCTGGACATGATTTTTTCTTCGGAGAGAGGGCCGTGGGTAGCCCACGGCCCATATTCGACCTAGTCGGTGAAGTGGGTTTTCTCGGTCAACAACGGTCCCAGTGACATGGAACCTTCGAACTCAAAGCCCCAGTCAAGATTTTCGCGCCGTGCCCAGACACCGGCCGTTTCAGTCACCGGAATGCCGCACACTTCCTTGATGATCAGTTGCTGTGCTTCTTGCCATAGCGCCGCCTGCTTCTCGGGGTCGCTTTCGGTGCGCGCTGCCTCAATCTGCTCGTCGGCCACATCGCAATGGCTGAAGTTCGTAACGGCGCCTGGTTTTCCGATGGCGCTGTCTGAATGGAAGAACTGCGACAGATAGACGTCGGCGACCGGAAAACGTGCCGCGCCGTAGGTTACGATGGGGCTCAGGTCTTGTCGGATCATTTGGTGCCACGTTGCGTGCTCGACGGGCTGGAGCTCGAGCGTGAAGCCGCCTTCCTTCAACTGGGCCTGCAGGATCTGGTTGGAGGACTCGTAGCTCGGCAACTGACTGGAGATCATCTTGACGGTCAGCCCATCTGGATACCGGCCTCGCTCAGCAGGGCTTTCGCTTTATCCGGGTCGAAGGTCATATGACCGTTGTCTTCCGTGTAGCCGAGATTGTTGGACGGTATCACTGACTTGGCGACGCGGGTGAAATCGGCGCCGCGATGCTGTGCGATGCGGGATGGATCGACAGCATAGGCTAGGGCCTGACGCACACGGATGTCGTCAAACGGCGCCTTATTGGTGTTGATGTGCAGAATCGAGAGTTCCGCCGGGTCGAAGATATCGACGGTTGCTCCGTCAATCGCTTTGGTGCGCTGAAGCCAGCGGGGATCTGCGATGCCCGTAGCCGCGTCCACTTCGCCTGCCATGAAAGCCAGGTCGCGCGCAGCAGCAGCAGCCAGAAAGCGGTAGGTCACTTTTTCGAGTTTCGGTGCCCCGCGGAAGTACTCTTCGTGGGCAGAGAAAATAACTGCGACACCCGGCTCAATCGAATCGAGCTGGAACGGACCGAAACCGACGGGTTGCCGTGAAAACGCCTCGCCGCGCTCTTCATAGGCGTCCTTGCTGATGATGAAGCCGCCGGCATAGTTCGCGAGTAGGCCTAGCATGCTGGGAATGGACTGCTTCAGAGTGATCCTGACCGTGTGTGGATCAAGGGCCTCGACGGTTTCGATGACGGCGTAATCGCTGGAGAAGGCCGAGCGGTTCGCGTCCGCTGATTTCTGCAGACTGAACACAACGTCATCCGCCGTGACTTCGCCATAGCCGTGATGCCATTGAACACCCGGACGCAGCTTGAATGTCCAGACGAGATTGTCTTCACTGACATCCCAGCTCTCGGCCAGGTCCGGTTCGATCTGGGCAGGGTCAGTGGTGCCGGGCGCAAACCGGACAAGTCCGCCATAGATCCAAGCGACCAGCGTCCGATCCGTGGTGCTTGCCGAGTAATGCGGATCGAGGCTGCCAATATCGGCAGCCGCCGCACCAAGCGTCAGTTCGGTCTTTGCCGCATGAGCGGACAATGGCGCAAGCACCGCGCCTGCCAGTATTGCCGCGAGAACCTGGGCCTTTGGTAAAGTGAACGCCATCTTCGTTACCTCCTCTATTGATGCATTTTTTGGACGAGACGGTGTGTCTGGTTGTTTTGTGCCGCGAACAAACGGCTGAAACCGCCATCCAGAAGCCCGTTCAGGGCTGAGAGCATTTCGTCCTGCCAGGCAGGATTCATATTGGCCGCGCCGATACGGCGGAATTTCTCGGAAATCGCATTGCGAGACATGGGGTTGGTGACATCACCGAGCGGATGAAAGACTGTTCGTGTCTCGGGGCCGTCGCCCTGATCGAGGACGACACGACAGGGGGTTTTCTCTGGGAAGGAGGCCGCGAAGTCCTCGTGTTCCATGAGTTCGATTCGGCTGGCGAGATCCAGAACGGCGGGATCAGACAGCATCGCCGGATCCACCGGTTGCAGCGCCGCTGCGCCATGAAGGGCTGCGAGCGCGCAACTGAAATAGTAGCTGTACTGGCCGGCCTCGAGCGTGCGCGGCGCGCGGGCGTTGGAGAGTTTCAGACCCTGCGGGAAGGTTTCTATGCGGAGGCTGCGGACGGGCTTGCCCGGCCGGCGCATGTCGACGATCGCGTCCACAGCAGCGTGCATGTAGCGGCAGCATGCATAGGGCTTCAGATAGTACTGCTCCAGCCACCACTCGTCTCCGAGACGGCCGGTGAGGACAGAGCGATCAAAGAGAACTGGTGGCCCTTGAACATGACGAACTCTCCGGCAAGACGCCGCGACCAATGGCACGGTCGCAGCAAGCGAAAAGTTTGCAACAGAACCGACCAGATATGAGGTCAACGCGACAGCCGCTTACACTGATCAGAGCGCCCAAATAGCCTGGCAATACCGGCCTCTCACGACAAGGCCCCATAGGATATTGAAGAAGGGGGCGGGAATATCCCGCCCCCTCTGCGTTGAAAAGCTTACTGCCAGGAGGCGACGAGTTCGTCATAAGAGACGGTTTTGGGCGCCTCGCGCTCGTTCTCGATAGCCGGTTTTGGTGCGCCTTCTGCCGCAATCCAATCCGCAGCGTCGGTTTCTTCGTTCATGACCGGGCCAAGGTCGCCCTGGATGCCAGCGCGTTCCAGACGCTCCATCACACGCTCCATATCGGCACAGAGGCTGTCGAGCGCATCTTGAGCCGACTTCGCACCGGACATGGCATCACCGATGTTCTGCCACCACAGCTGAGCGAGCTTCGGGTAATCCGGGACGTTGGTGCCTGTGGGCGACCAACGCACACGGTCCGGGGAGCGGTAGAACTCGACGAGACCGCCAAGTTTCGGCGCACGATCCGTAAAGCTCTCATGCTGGATGGAGGATTCTCGGGTGAACGTCAGACCAACGTGGGATTTCTTCACGTCGACGGTCTTGGAGCCCACGAATTGCGCGTAGAGCCATGCGGCTTTGGCGCGGTCCTCTGGGGTGGATTTCATCAGCGTCCAGGAGCCCACATCCTGATAGCCGACCTTCATGCCATCTTCCCAGTAAACCCCATGCGGGCTGGGTGCGAGACGCCATTTCGGCGTGCCGTCCTCGTTCATCACCGCCGGGCTGTCGACCAGAGGCGCCACGAAGGTGGTGTACATGAACATCTGCTGAGCGATGTTGCCCTGTCCCGGAACCGGGCCAGCTTCGGAGAAGGTCATGCCCATGGCGGATGGCGGGGAGTATTTGTTCAGCCAATCGATGGCTTTCTCCACCGCATAGACTGCCGCCGGAGAGTTCGCCGCACCGCCACGCGCCATACAGGCGCCGACCGGCTGGGAGTTCTCGTTCACGCGGATGCCCCATTCATCAACCGGAAGGCCGTTGGGTTCGCCCTTGTCGCCCATACCCGCCATGGACATCCATGCGTCGGTGTAACGCCAGCCGAGCGAGGGGTCTTTCTTGCCGTAATCCATCGAACCGTAGACTTTGACACCGTCGATCTCGCGCCCGGTGAAGAATTCGGCGATGTCCTCATAGGCCGACCAGTTGACCGGAACACCGAGATCGTACCCGTATTTCTCTTTGAACTCGGCCATGATCGCGGGATCGTTGAACCAGTCGTAGCGGAACCAGTATAAGTTCGCGAACTGCTGGTCGGGAAGCTGATAGAGCTTGCCATCGGGCGCGGTGGTGAACTGGGTGCCGATGTAATCATCGAGATCGAGACCAGGATTGGTCACATCCGCACCTTCGTTCGCCATAAAGTCCGTCAGGTTGCGCACCTGTTGATAGCGCCAGTGCGTGCCGATAAGGTCGGAGTCGTTGACATAGGCGTCATAGATATTCTCGCCCGACTGCATCTGGGTCTGAAGCTTCTCGACGACGTCGCCTTCGCCGATTAGATCGTGCGTGATCTTGATGCCGGTGATGGCCTCGAACGCCGGCGCAAGCACCTGAGATTCATATTCATGCGTGGTGATGGTCTCGGAGACCACTTTGATCTCCATGCCCGCAAAGGGCTGGGCCGCGTCGATGAACCACTGCATTTCGGCTTCTTGATCAGCGCGAGACAGCGCGGACATATCGCCGATTTCAGCATCCAGGAAGGCCTTCGCGGCATCCATGTCGGCAGAAGCCGGCACCGACCAAAGGCCGAGGCACAGCGCCAGTGCGGTGGTTGTCTTGAGACGTTGGTTCATTGGTTTCCTCCCTAAGTGAACCTCTGGTTTTGGGTTTCGATCAGTCGCGGGGCCTCCTCAGACCCAGCGAAATACGACGGCTGCAAAAATCAGGCAGACGACAAGTGCGAGCGCCTGGTTCGCGCTGACCAGGCCGAGCCACGCAAGATTGATGAAGGCTGAGCCAAGAAGGGTGATGAACAAACGATCCCCCCGCGTGGTCTCAATGCCCAGAACACCAACCCGCGGCGTTTCGGGGAATTTGATCGCCAGAATGGTGAAGATCACCAAAAGCGTTGCAATGGTTCCGAAAAAGGCGGCAGTCGGCCACGTCCATGCCATCCAGTCCATGTCTAGATCCTCCTGTCAGACCCGGCCGAGCGCGAAGCCCTTGGCGATGTAGTTGCGCACGAAGTAGATAACGAGCGCGCCCGGTACGATGGTGAGCACGCCTGCGGCGGCCAACACGCCCCAGTCCACACCTGCCGCACCCACCGTGCGGGTCATGGTGGCGGCGATGGGCTTGGCTTCCACAGAGGTCAGCGTACGTGACAGCAAGAGCTCGACCCACGAAAACATGAAGCAAAAGAATGCGGCCACACCGATCCCGCTGGCGATCAGCGGCATGAAGATTTTTACGAAGAAATGCCCAAAGCTGTAGCCATCGATATAGGCGGTCTCGTCGATCTCTTTCGGCACGCCACGCATGAAACCTTCGAGGATCCAAACGGCGAGCGGCACGTTGAAGAGACAATGCGCCAATGCCACGGCGATATGCGTGTCAAAGAGCCCGATCGAGGAGTAGAGCTGAAAGAATGGCAGCGCGAATACCGCAGGCGGCGCCATTCGGTTGGTCAAAAGCCAGAAGAAAAGATGCTTGTCGCCCAGGAAGTTGTAGCGCGAAAACGCATAGGCGGCAGGCAAAGCCACGGCGAGCGAGATCACCGTGTTCATCACCACGTAGATCATCGAATTGACATAGCCCATATACCACGCCTCATCGGTGAGGATCGTGATGTAGTTGGCAAATGTCAGATCGCGCGGCCAAAGCGAGAAGCCCCCAAGAATTTCTGCGTTGGTCTTGAGGCTCATGCTCAACAGCCAGTAGATCGGCAACATGAGGAACAGAAGATAGAGCGTCATCACCACGGTGCCGCCCTTCACCTTCGGGAAGCTGCGGGATTTGACGGCGGCGGGGGACTGTGCGGCTGCATCCGTCATCTCAGGCGCCCTTTTTGTCGAGGTTGACCATCACGGTGTAGAAGACCCAGGAGATCGACAGGATCACGAGGAAGTACATCAGCGAAAAGGCCGCAGCTGGTCCAAGATCGAACTGGCCCAGAGCCATCTTCACGAGGTCGATGGACAAAAGCGTCGTCGCATTTCCCGGACCACCGCCCGTCACCACGAAGGGTTCGGTGTAGATCATGAAACTGTCCATGAAGCGCAGCAAGATCGCGATCATCAACACGCCCGTCATCTTGGGCAGTTCGATGAACCGGAACACTTTCCAGCGGCTGGCCTGATCGATCCGTGCGGCCTGATAATAGGCGTCGGGGATGGATTTGAGACCGGCAAAGGCCAAAAGCGCTACCAGCGAGGTCCAGTGCCAGACATCCATCACGATGATGGTGATCCACGCAGAAATCGTGTCCTGGGTGTAATTGTAATGAATGCCCAGCGCGTCGAGCGTGTAGCCCAGCAGACCGATGTCGACGCGACCGAATATCTGCCAGATCGTGCCGACCACGTTCCAGGGGATCAGCAGAGGCAGGGACATGACCACGAGGCAGAAAGAGGACCAAAAGCCCGATTTCGGCATGTTCAGAGCCACGAGAATGCCCAGCGGAATTTCGATGGCAAGGATGATGCCAGAGAACATCAACTGACGTTGCAGCGCATTCCACATGCGTTCGTCGGAGAGCATTTCCTCGAACCACTCGAGCCCCGCCCAGAAGAACTGGTTGTTGCCGAACGTGTCCTGTACAGAATAGTTGACCACCGTCATGAGCGGGATCACGGCCGAAAAGGCAACGAGCACCAGCATCGGCAGCACAAGGAACCATGCTTTGTGATTGGTTGTTTTCTGTTGCATCACGCGGCCTCCGCGCTTTCGGGCGCCACGCGCCAATCATTCGCATAGACATTCACCCGCGATGGGTCGAAGGTGACGCGTGTCATGTCCGCGCGCACCGGATCGTCCTCGTCCGCGATGATGTTGATGTCCTGTCCAAAGAACTCGGCGCGTATGATCTTGTGACGCCCCGCATCCTCTACGCGTCGCACTCTCACAGGAAGGCCGTCCGTCTCGCTAAGCCGCGCGAACTCGGGTCGCACGCCGATCTCCACCTTGCCGTCCAGGGGCGCATAACCTGCGCCAAGCGCGATTTCGCAGCCGTTGATATAGGCTTTGGCGCCCTCGACCTTGGCCGGGATGACATTCATGCCTGGCGAGCCGATGAAATAGCCCACAAAGGTATGCGCGGGACGTTCGAACAGCTCCTCTGGCGAGCCGATCTGAACCACGCGGCCGTCATACATCACCACCACTTTGTCAGCGAAGGTCAGCGCCTCCGTCTGGTCATGGGTCACATAAATCATGGTGTGACCGAAATCGTGATGCAGTTTCTTCAGCTGGGTGCGCAGCTCCCACTTCATATGGGGGTCGATGACGGTCAGAGGCTCATCGAACAAAAGTGCGTTCACGTCCTTGCGCACCATGCCGCGGCCCAGAGAAATCTTTTGCTTGGCGTCAGCGCCAAGGCCCCGTGCCTTTTTGCGCAGCATGTCCTCCATGCCGATCATCCGCGCGATTTCCTGTACGCGCTCTGCAACATAGGTCTCATTATGGCCCCGATTCCTGAGCGGAAAGGCCAGATTGTCATGCACGGTCATCGTGTCGTAGACCACCGGGAACTGGAAAACCTGCGCGATGTTGCGCTCTGCCGTGGGGGCGCCGGTGACGTCGATGCCATCGAACAAGATACGCCCCTGTGACGGCATCAACAGACCCGAAATGATATTGAGAAGCGTGGACTTGCCGCAGCCCGACGAGCCCAGAAGCGCATAGGCCGCGCCGTCTTCCCATTCGTAATTGAGTTCCTTGAGCGCATAGTCACGTTCCGAAGCGGCATTCGGATTGTAGGAATGCGCAAGGTTGTCGAGTGTAATCCTGGCCATGATCGCGCCTCCTCACGCCGCCGCTGCGTAGGCAGCAGGCGCAACAAGCCCGCCATCTTCGCTGAATACATAGACATGACGGGGATCAAGCCAGACATCGAGCGCGGCGCCGATCTCAAGATCATGCACTCCGTGAATCAACCCCACCCAACGCGCGCGGTCGTGGTCGAGATGGACAAAGGTCTCCGAACCGGTCAGCTCTGTCACATGCAGCTGTGTGGTGAATTTCATCGCGTTTTCGGAATGCTGTGCGATCTCGAGATGGTTCGGACGGAATCCCGCCGTGTAACGCCCATCCGCCAGTTCAGCGAGCTTGCCGGTCGCAACAGCGCTTTGTCCGTCGCCGAACATCAATCGATCACCGGTCTTGGAGATTTGCAGGAAGTTCATCGGTGGATCGGAGAAAACCCGCGCCGTTGTCGCATCGACTGGCTGGCGATAGACCTCGGGCGTCGGCCCGAACTGCGTGATGCGTCCCTCCCAGAGCGTCGCGGTGTTGCCTCCCAGCAAGAGCGCTTCTTCGGGTTCCGTCGTCGCATAGACAAAGATCGATCCGGAAGCCGCGAAAATCTTCGGGATCTCCACCCGCAGCTCTTCGCGCAGTTTGTAGTCAAGGTTCGCCAAGGGCTCATCCAGCAGCACAAGCCCGGCGTTCTTGACCAAAGCCCGTGCCAGAGCACAGCGCTGTTGCTGCCCGCCCGAGAGTTCCAGAGGCTTGCGGTCCAGCATCGGCGTCAGCTTCATCAACTCCGCCGTTTCCCGCACCCGGCGGTCGATCTCCGCCTTGTCCACTCCCATGAGCTTTATCGGAGAGGCGATGTTCTCATAAACGCTCATCGACGGGTAGTTGATGAATTGCTGGTACACCATCGCGACCTTGCGATCCTGCACCCGCATCCCGGTCACGTCTTTGCTGTCCCAGAAAATCCGCCCTGTGCTCGGTTGATCGAGCCCTGCCATCAGACGCATCAGCGAGGTCTTGCCCGACAGGGTCGGCCCCAGCAGAACGTTCATGGTCGCCTTTTCGAGCGTCAGATCGGTCGTGGCAATATGGGTCTGCCCCTCCACGATCTTCGACACGCCCTTCAGTTCCAGCGTCATAAGGCCCTCCTCCCCGCGCTTTATTGAATTTGGCCACTGGCTTTATTCAGCTGCGGTATTCTCCCGCACGGTGGTTGTTCATCCAGTCACCCAGGCGCAGCCTGCCATAGAACCGTTTCGAAGAGAAAGAAGGGGACGCAAACGCAAGGTCGCCCTTTTCAGCAAACGTTACGAAATGGCCGCATCCCGTTGTGTCATGCACAATCCGGCAGCCATGGATGCCGCCGCCGGTCGCAAAAAGAGCGACCGGATAAACACTCTCGTTTCCGCGCACAGACAACCTCCCGAGTTATCGTCCCAACGTAAAAACGAAACAAAGCGAAAAGCAAGCGAATTATTTTCGAATATTCAAAATCAGTGACTTAGCCTACGATTTTCTGCCGCTTTGGAAAAATGCTCACGACACAAGAACGGCAATCGCGATAATTATTCAGGATTTGACGCGTGTTTTGGTGTTTTTCGGGGGGGCGAAAAACGAAGAAAACCGAACATCGTGACCAACGCCTTTTCGCCGCGCCCGTGTCTGAACTGGTCGAGAGGGGCGTCTGGAGCGGGTTGCGGATTGGTCGGGACGTTGGCCGCAGAGGCCATTCGTAAGTTCAAATTCGATCTGGCCGTGATCGGCTGTTCCGCGCTCGAGCGCGACGACGACCTGCTCGAATTCGACATTCAGGAAGTCAGCGTGAGTGATGAGATCCTGGACCAATCCCGCAAGACGTTTCTCACTGCGGATCACGGCAAGTTCTTCCTCAAGGCTATTCCAGGTCCGCGTCGAATGCCGGACTGAGCCGGGTTGAAGAAAATCCAACCCTCGCACGCCTGCTGCTGGTGAACATCAAGGACGGACTGAAGATGACTTCGGTCATTCTGCCGACCGGTGTGTCGGTTGGCCTGCTCGGTCTTCTGCTCAGTGCGTATACGCCTGTCTTCGATTGGCTGGGCATGATTTTCTACCCGCTGCTTGCCGTTCTGCAGGTGCCAGAGGCGATGCTGACGGCCAAAGCCATGGCGGCAGCGCTTGCCCAGATGTTTTTTCCTACCGGGATGCTGGGCGATGCGCCGATGCTGTCTCGCTACATCTTCGGTGTAACATCGGTCTCGGGTGTCTTGTTCTTTGCAGGTTCCATCCCCTGCATTCTGGCCACCGAGATCCCGGTCAAAGTTCCGCATCTGGTGCTCATCTGGATCATCCGCGTTCTTCTGAGCATCCCACTTGCAGTACTGGTGGCTCATCTCGGACAAATTGTCTGAACGTCAGAGGCAGGGCCCGCCAAACCTGTCTGATTGGTGAGCTATGGGCACAGAGATGCAACGAGAGACGTGCCGGGCGGTCTGACTATGGAGAGCCACGAAGCTCTTTCTTGCTTATGACTATCCGTCTTCCAGTCGGCGTACCCCGTGTGGATCGCAAAGTCCGACGAGGACTTCGTGAAGGCGGGCGACGACTTCAGCACGCGGTGAGACGATCCCGATCCGCCGCGTAACCTGCGGATTGCCAAAGGCCAACTTCAGCTGCTTTAGTTCATCGGGTTTTCATCGAAACCAGACGGGTGGAAGCGTCTGAGTGATACACCATGGCAGCGCCACGTCCATGCACGCCAACCCGCCTGACGCTTCTGTGTGTCACCAGCCCTTCTCGATGTGAATTACTTCACAAGGGTGGCCTGTTTTTAGAAAAATCACACTATCACGCAAGTTTTGGCGTCGACCCGACTAAACGAACGGGGCGGCGTACCAGAACCGGTGTTAGAGCCTTCCGTCTCGAACACTGGCATCAGAAGGGCAGCGACGATGAGTTCATCGCAAAGAGCGTTCGGGCGGTTTGCCTGTACTTTTTTTACAGCTCTTTTTCTTTCAGGCGCGGCGTGGGCCCAGACTACGGTGCCGATCGGTACGGTCGAGGCCAACATCGATGGCGCGTCCTATCGCGGGGAAACGTTGCATGTGCCCTCGGAGGGGACGGCTACTGCGGAGGTGCGCGACTTTGGCCCCCTCCGCATGGTGGATATCCAGGCGCATGACCCCGACGCCGCGAGTATTATGCGCGGCGTGCTGAGTGTGGAGTTTGGTCTCATCAGCGGCGCAGATGCATCAGCCACCGACGCGTCGGTGAGTTATTTTCCCGAAGGGATGCGGAACTTCTATGTCAGCGATGAAGAGCCCGCTCATGCCTCGGTTACCCTGGAGAGCCTGCTCATCGACGGCGCGCAGGGAAATGCACGCGGCACGTTTTCTTCACTTCTGTGCAAGCGCGAAGGCATGATGTCTGAGATCGATACCGAAGATTGCATCACTGTCGAAGGAACCTTCGATACCGTGCTTCATCTCGCGGACTGAGCTGCATCAGGAGACACAAGCGAAGCGATGCAATCGGTTCGTTGTGCTCGCTGTGACGTGACTGGTGCAACTCCATTTCGAGATCACAGAGAGCCGCGCGCCCAGCTTCGAATGGGAAACTCAAGGAACACTCGTTGGCTCGGGGAGGGCGCCCTTCAGCGTCTTCTGCCGGCAACGAGCCAGCAAAAGCAAAATCGGGGAACCAATATGAAAGCGCTAATGGCTGTTTCGGCTCTGGGCATCTCGCTTCTGGCCACCACAACACTGCAAGCCGGCGATGTGATGGTCGTCTATGATGCCTCGGGTTCCATGTGGGGCCAGATCGACGGCGTGCCCAAGATCGAGATCGCCCGGGAGGCGATGAGCGATTTACTGGCTACCTGGCCAGCTTCCACGAATCTGGGGCTTGTCGCCTATGGCCATCGTGAGAAGGGCCTCTGCTCGGACATCGAAACGGCGATGCCTGTGGGCCCGGTGGATCGCGATGCTTTCCAGCAGGTCGTCAACGGGATCATGCCCTTGGGACGCACGCCTCTTTCGGCAGCGGTGCAGCACGCTGCCGAGGAACTCTCGTGGCGTGACGCGCCAGCGACCGTGGTTCTGATTTCTGATGGGGTCGAAAACTGTGACGCAGATCCGTGCGCGTTGTCGGAGCAGCTTGCCAGGCAGGGCGTGGCGTTCACCACCCATGTCATCGGCTTCGATCTGGCCACTGACGAGCACCAACACCTCGCCTGCATCGCCAAGAACACGGGAGGAATGTTCCTGCCTGCTCAAGATGCCGCCCAACTCGCCGCCGCCGTCAAGCAGGTTGGAGAAACCATAGCGAAACCGGCCCCTGAACCGGAACCGCTCCCCGAACCGGAAGCTGAATTGCCGGCAATGTCGATCAGCGCGCCCGAAACGGCGATGGCGGGCAGCAGCTTCGCCGTGTCCTGGTCTGACCCTGTTCATCCGCGCGACTGGGTGACCATTGTTCCCGTGGGCGCTGATGAGGGCACCTATACGGCTTTCCATCGCGTCGGTTCGGACGGTGGGCGTGACCTTGTAGCCCCGGCCGAACAGGGTCTCTACGAGGTGCGCTATGTGCTGAACGATGGGGATGTCACGCTTGCACGTGCGCCGATCGAAGTCATGGCGGCTGAGGCGTCGATAAGCGCGCCGGAAACGGCGACGGCGGGCAGCAGCTTTGGCGTCACCTGGTCCGACCCTGTTCATCCGCGCGACTGGGTGACCATTGTTCCGGTGGGCGCTGATGAGGGAACCTACACGGTCTTCCATCGCGTTGGCTCGGACGATGGGCGTGACATTGTTGCCCCGGCTGATCCGGGTCTCTACGAGGTTCGCTACGTGCTCAATGAAGGCGGTGTCACGCTTGCCCGCGCGCCGATCGAAGTCATGGGGGCTGAGGCGTCGATAAGGGCGCCGGAAACGGCGATGGCGGGCAGCAGCTTTGGCGTCACCTGGTCCGACCCCGTTCATCCGCGCGACTGGGTGACCATTGTTCCGGTGGGCGCCGATGAGGGAACCTACACGGTCTTCCATCGCGTTGGCTCGGACGATGGGCGTGACATTGTTGCCCCGGCTGATCCGGGTCTCTACGAGGTTCGCTACGTGCTCAATGAAGGCGGTGTCACGCTTGCCCGCGCGCCGATCGAAGTCATGGGGGCTGAGGCGTCGATAAGGGCGCCGGAAACGGCGATGGCGGGCAGCAGCTTTGGCGTCACCTGGTCCGACCCCGTTCATCCGCGCGACTGGGTGACCATTGTTCCGGTGGGCGCCGATGAGGGAACCTACACGGTCTTCCATCGCGTTGGCTCGGACGATGGGCGTGACATTGTTGCCCCGGCTGATCCGGGTCTCTACGAGGTTCGCTACGTGCTCAATGAAGGCGGTGTCACGCTTGCCCGCGCGCCGATCGAAGTCATGGGGGCTGAGGCGTCGATAAGGGCGCCGGAAACGGCGATGGCGGGCAGCAGCTTTGGCGTCACCTGGTCCGACCCCGTTCATCCGCGCGACTGGGTGACCATTGTTCCGGTGGGCGCCGATGAGGGAACCTACACGGTCTTCCATCGCGTTGGCTCGGACGATGGGCGTGACATTGTTGCCCCGGCTGATCCGGGTCTCTACGAGGTTCGCTACGTTCTCAATGAAGGCGGTGTCACGCTGGCCCGCGCGCCGATCGAAGTCATGGGGGCTGAGGCGTCGATAAGCGCGCCGGAAACGGCGATGGCGGGCAGCAGCTTTGGTGTCACCTGGTCCGACCCCGTTCATCCGCGCGACTGGGTGACCATTGTTCCGGTGGGGGCCGATGAGGGGACCTACACGGCTTTCCATCGGGTGGGCTCGGACGATGGGCGTGACCTTGTAGCGCCGGCCGAACCAGGTCTCTACGAGGTGCGCTACGTTCTCAATGAAGGCGGTGTCACGCTGGCTCGCGCTCCGATAGAAATCACCGGTGCCGAGGCATCCATCACGGGGCCGGAAAGGGTTCGCGCCGGGAACACTCTGCGGTTCTCCTGGTCTGTTCCTGTCCATCCACGTGACTGGGTGACCATTGTTCCGGTGGGGGCCGATGAGGGGGCCTATACGATTTTCCACCGCGTGGGCGCAGATACGCAGCGCGACATAGCTGCTCCCGATGAGCCGGGCCTCTATGAATTGCGCTATGTGCTCAATGAAGGTGGGGTCACGCTCGGTCGGCATGTCGTTGAGGTGGTTGAAGCCACGGCCAGCCTCGATGAAGGCGCGGGCCTGTCGGCCCCTCGGGCTGCCGCACCGGGCGAAACCGTGACTGTTACATGGACCGGAGGTTCGGACGGCGCGGATCAGCGTATTGCGCTGGCTCGGGAAGATCAGGCGCTGTTTGCGTGGATCTCCGCACAACCGATCGATCCGGAGGGGGCATTGACCTTCGTCATGCCCGAGCAGCCCGGTCGCTACGAGTTCCGTTATCTTGACATCTCTGGCCAGGCCGTGCTCGGTCGCGCCATCATTGATGTGGAGTAAGTGAGGCAATGCAGCAAGCTGACCTATCTTCGAGCAGTTCCGGAGGCACGATGAAAACCACAATCGCAATTGCCCTTTTCTCGGCGGCAATGATGACGGGCCTTGTTCCGCATGCCGTACATGCGGATCCACATGCGCAGTTCGTAAACGAGAGCGGCTACGCTGCAGTTGACCCGGACCGGTTGCGGGACGAAATCAACGGGGCTCTTTCCCCTGCCAATCCGCGATCTGCCTTTTTGCCCGCCGCTGATATTGGTCCGATACCCCTGTCTGTTTTTGCTCTTGAGATATCTGAACAAGCGCTGGAAAGAGTGCGCTATCGGCTTCGTTACGCGACGAACTGGGTTGAGGCGGAGCCGGGCGGTACACCTCTTCCCATCAGCTATATCGAAGTGGTTCGCTTCAATCTCGGACCAGCCATTCACCAAAACCTCGTTGACACGCTGGGTCGTGAAAACGTGGCGAATGCCAGTGAATTCGGTGTTGGCCCACATGCGGGGTGGCGGTTGATTACCAGGCCGGTGATGGGCAGCAGGGCCATGATTTTGGCCGCCGGGCGTATGGAAATGGACGCGAAGGTCGCACAGGACGAGATTTGCTTTGGTGCCCCCTGCCTCGACCTTGGTTCGCCGGTCGAGGCGGCTGCCGCGTGGGGAGAAATGGAGCCTGTCAGCGCCGTTTCCGAAAACCCATGGCCGGTTCCCTCGGACAATGTCGTGACTTCGGTGGTGGCCACCGATCTGCTCCTGGGCGAGATCGACAGTATTGAGTCAGACATGGCTCCTTCCGACCCGCAGATTCCCGAGTGGGCGATTGAAGCCGTCATCGATGTGAACCTCGGGCAGGACGAAGGAATGGATGCCGCCTATCGCTGGGGTGGACTGCTCGATGACTCGGTTGCAGCGATCTGGAAAAGGCTGGCGTCGTTTTCGGGGATCGACGGGCAACCGGCAGTGTTCGGGGCCAGCGCTTACGAATGTGCGCGCGGGCCGGAATTTGCTGCGCCGGGCGAGTTTTGCCCCTGAGTCCACGCAATGCGGCGCGGGGCAAATCTTCCCTTGGCGAGAAAACCGTTCTGGACGGGCTGGACGCACAGGTTCGCGCGCTTGAGGCGACACCGTCCGGCACTTTGATCGATGTTGCCCTCAAGGCTGCGAAGGATACGGTTGAAGAGTTTACGCAAAAGCCAAATCAGGCGGGGCGCGCGCGCATCTTTGCGGAAAAATCCATAGGCCTTCCTGACCCCGGACAACTGGCGCTCGTGGTTATCACGGAGGGGCTGCGCTGAGGCGGATCTGCGCACCCCGCTCCATCTGATGTCACGAAGCGATCAGCCCGGGTCGTGACTTACTTCGCCACTTCGTGCTGCTTCGAGGCCATCGATTTGATCTGTCGACGTTCGAATGCGGCTTGCGGGATGAGTGGTGGAGCGAAGCTGTCTGCGTTGGCGCGCTCCCAACGGCTATACCATTCGGCAAGTTCTGGAATTTCCGTTTGAGCAGAAAGAAATCCATCGGGGAGATAGGGATAGACCTCATTGCCATCGAGGAACTCATTGTCTTTCTGCCGGAACATGAAGTGGTAAGGCATGAAGTTGCTGGGGTGGATCAGGCCCGCTGCCCCTGCAAGTTCACCCAGCGCCTTCATGGAGTTTTTGTGGAAGCGGGCTACGCGTTCGCTCTTGTCGGCAACATCGACGCCGCGCTGACGCACCGGGTCCTGGGTGGCGATGCCAACGGGGCACTTGTTGGTGTGGCATGCCTGTGCCTGGATACATCCAACGGCAAACATGAAGCCGCGGGCGGCGTTGCACCAGTCCGCACCGAGCGCAATGGCGCGGGCAATATCGAATGCGGAGATGATCTTGCCTGCAGCACCGATCTTGACCTGATCGCGAATGCCGGCGCCGCGCAGCGTATTGTGCACAAACGTCAAGCCTTCCAGCATCGGCATGCCGACCCGGTTGGCAAATTCTACCGGAGCGGCCCCCGTTCCTCCCTCTGCACCGTCCACAACGATGAAATCGGGAACAATGCCGGTCTTCAGCATTGCCTTGACCATGCTCATGAATTCGCGGCGGTGCCCTATGCAGAGCTTGAAACCAACGGGTTTTCCTCCGGAAAGCTCGCGTAGCTGACCGAGGAACTCCATCAGGCCGGTGGGGGTGGAGAATGTGGAGTGCGCAGGAGGCGACACGCAGTCAATGCCCATGGGAATGCCGCGAGCCTCGGCGATCTCCGGGGAAATTTTCGACGCCGGCAGCATGCCGCCGTGACCGGGCTTGGCGCCCTGGCTTAGCTTGACCTCAATCATCTTGATCTGTGGGTCGGCGGCAAGCTCTGCGAACTTCTCCGGCGAGAAACTGCCATCATCCGAGCGGCATCCAAAATATCCGGATGCAACCTGAAAAACGAGATCGCCCCCACCCTGGCGGTGATAGCGGCTGATGCTGCCTTCGCCGGTGTCGTGGGCAAAGCCGCCTTTCCGGGCGCCTGTGTTTAGCGCGAGGATGGCATTGGCCGACAGCGAACCGAAGCTCATGGCTGAAATATTGTACAGGCTGGAGTTATACGGCTGGCGGCAGGCGGGACCACCGATGCGAACACGGAAGTCGGTATCAGCAATGGTAACGGGGGTGGCCGAGTGCGTCAGCCATGCATAGCCTGAACCATAGACGTTCTCGATCGTACCGAAGGGGCGCTTGTCTTCCTCACCTTTGGCCCGCTGGTAGACAAGTGCGCGGGCCTCGCGGCTGAACGGCACCTCTTCATGATCGCTTTCGATGATGTACTGCCGGATTTCGGGCCGGAAGCCTTCAAGCAGGAACCGCAGATGCCCGACCACCGGATAGTTGCGCAGGATGGAATGCCGCCTCTGGCGAACATCATGGACGCCTACCAGAAACAGTGCGGTCGAGATGACGGCGGGCAGCAGAAACCAGGGGGTGTAAAGCACCGTGCCAACCAGTGCAGCCAGGGCTATGAACCCGCATAAGACAAACACCGTGTAACGTTGGCTTGAGATCAGTTTGTTGAGCATTTCGAATAGGTCCAGGAAGTGCGCAAGGTAACAAGAGCGGGGGACGTGCCAGAAGCCGCTGTTTGAGGTTTTCCGTAGCACCAGCTGATAGCACAGGATTGATGGCCTGCGGTGATCATTTGTATGCATTGGTGCATGGCCGACCGGATTGCCGCCGGAAAATCCGGCGGCCCCGGCTGGAGCTTGCCCTGAATTCTTACCGAACGGCGGTGAAGTGTTGTGCGCTGCCAATCAGGCCCAACTCAGCTCTCCCTTCGGAGCGGAAATCGCCCCCTGTGTCACAGAGTTTCTGATCGAAATGAACATCAAGACCGAGCTCGATGAGTATGGCTGCGACCTCGTTCTGCGTTGCGGCCATGCGCAATTGATGCCTGAGCGGGCCTTGCTGCGCCAGTCTGCCGAGCCGCAGCAGGGCTGCGCGCAGCCACTTGATGTCATGTTTGCCACCCATCAGGGCGACGAGTGTGTCGACGGCCATGCCGTCTGGAGCATCAAACTCCACCGGCCTCTCGAGACGCCGCACCACAATCATTGAGGCGTCTTCATCAGTGAGCACCGTATGCGGCAGGGCGACACCGCCGCCCATGGCAGTGGTTCCCAGCCTTTCGCGCGCGTAGAGGGCACTTGCAATATCGAGTTTGCTGGCCTCTGGCAGCAACTCTGCGACCCGGGCGGCGAGAGACCACAAGGCCGCCTTGCGGGTGTTTGATGTTCTATCAGTTGAAAAATCGACAGCGAAGGAAACACGAACGGGTATCATCGCACGCCCTCCTTTCATCCCATTTAGAAGGATTGTGGGTCCGCCTTTGGCAGGACCGGACGGATTGTTCCTGTAGGCAGAGCGCAGACCCACCCTGCCACAGCCACAGGGCGGGTCTGCGAGCTTCTCTGCGCTGAATGAATGAGCGCGCCTACTTGCGTTTTGCGGGCATCAGCTGATCGGCCACTGGATCGGGCTGGTTGAGGTTGCTCTTCTTCTTGCCCTTTGGCTGCTTCCGCTTTTGGTCGCCTTTTCTCTTGGCCATGTCTCTTCTCCATAATTCTGAACCTTAGTCTTTGCAGAACATCTCCCTGGCGCCGTTAGGCCAGCGCCAGGGTCACGATCCGATTTGGATGCGCACACGTTCGATTGGAGATGAGATTGACAACGCCATGGCGTTTTGGCTCCTGCGAAACCATTGTGAATTCTGGACAGTCCTGACTGTCAGACCAAAGAGGCGGCTGCGACCAACAGGCCGCAGGCTGTCATCTCCCGCCAGCCCTCAGACCGTGCACTTTGCTGCCAGGCCGGATTTGCCCGCAGCCGCGAAGGCGCGCCTTGTAATCGGCGAACGGAACGCCGCCGGAGAGGGTATTTACCAGGGTTGAGCACCAAGGGCACCAGACCGCAGCGCGGGGCAGACTGGCAGTACAGCCATGGCATAGGGACAGCGTGGAACGGATGGACATGTCGAACTCCAGATACACTGTCAAAACTGCGCAAAAGAACTGGCGTTCTCTCTTTCACGAAAACGACCCGGAGCCGAACTACTAAGGTTACATCACTTATATAGATCCGCCCCGGGCGATGACATGCATCATCCGGCAACCGCGACGGAATATAAGGAACGACTTTTTATCCATGCCCTCTATATAATTGAAATAAAAACAAAAACAACTCTCGGCGCGCCGCTGTGCCCTTACGCCGCATGGTGTCGAAACCGGCCCTCCATTCCGAGTAACTTGGCGGTTTCAAAGGCCCACTTCAGATTGGATGTGATCGAACTATCAACATGCCCTCGCAGCCTGCGACTGGCGTTCCACTGGGTTTCCCCGTGCCGGACGAACATTAGCTTTTTTAGGGCAGACGTTCCCGTTCGAGTGAGAAAATATCTGTCGGAGTTTCGGGCGGAGAACAGTAGACTGGGCTGCCGGGAGAAAATCTGGGGACCCGTTAGCCGCCAATCGCAAGTCACTGCGCCTCCCGGTCACCATTTTGCCTCCGGCAACCGGGCTGGTATCTGCAAACTGTATCGCGATGGTGCGGGGCATTCTTTGATGCGGTGAATGCCTGGAATACGTGCCGCTATTTTGCGGCGACGGAGCCGCTGAGCCTGATGAGCGCTGACAGCAACAGCTGTGCGCCCTTTTCGATTGCTTCCCAGTCGGTCCACTCCTCCGGGGCATGGCTGATGCCATTGTGGCTCGGTACGAAGATGAGGCCGGAGGGGCACAGGGTCTGCATCGTCTGGGCGTCGTGGCCGGCGCCGGATGGCATGTTGAGGGCTTTCAGCCCGAGCTGGTCCGCTTCCCCGTTCAACAGTGAGACGAGTGTGCCGTCGAGACGGACCGGTGCCATCCGGCTCTGCTCCTCGATGGAAAAACTGAGGCCGTTTACCTGCGCTGCATCGCGCACGGCCTGTTCCATGGCCTGGGCGAGAGCCGCCATCGTGCCGGGATCGGTGTCACGGATGTTGATGATGAAATCGGCGCGGCCCGGCACAGTGTGAATGAAATTGGGCTGAAGCGCCACCTTGCCGATGGTGATGCGGCTGCGCTCTCCGCCGTGTTCGGCAATCACGCCACGCACCGCTTGGCCGACCGCCGAGAGGCCGGCGAAGGCGTCGGCGCGGAGCGCCATCGGCGTGGTGCCGGAATGGTTGGCGCGGCCGACCAGCGACACGGCGAGATTGATGACACCGGCGACACTGTCGGCGATCCCGACGGGGATGCCAGCCTGTTCCAGTACCGGACCCTGTTCGATGTGCAGTTCGAGGAAGGCTTTGACGGCGCGGGGCGGGCGGGCGGCGTCGAGCGCCTCACGGATGTTCAGGCCCTGATCGCCCATTGCGTCGGCAAGGCGGATACCGTCGGCGTCGCGGGCTTCATCCAGCCACTGGCCGGTCACCAGGCCGGCAATGGTCTGCGAGCCCAGCATGCCGCCGAAGCGTCCTTCCTCCTCGGCGGTGGCGACCACTTCGATCGCGGTTGTCGGCGTGAAGCCGGCGTCCTTCATGGCGCGCACGCATTCGAGCGCCACACAGACGCCGAGCGCTCCGTCGAAGGCGCCGCCCTCGGGCACGGTGTCGAGATGCGAACCGGCCATGATGCATGGACCGTCCGCCGGGCCGTATCTTCCGAACAGGTTGGCGACCGGGTCGCGATGCACGGTCAGCCCATCAGCGCGCATCTGTTCCAGAAACCAGTTTCGCACGGCCATGTCCGCGTCGCTGTAGCCGACGCGGTTGAAGCCGCCGGTCTGCGGATTGCGACCGAATGTGTTGACCCCGTCGAGCAGGGCGCGCAGGCGCTGTGAATTTATGACGGGTGTGTTGGCCATGAGACGTGCCTGTTTTTCAAACGTTTATTCGGCGTCGATGAGTCCGGAGAAATGACGCACCGTCTATTTATTATAATAAATGCTTGCCAATGGATAGATTGTTAGGATTAATTATGGGCAACAGAGGGAGGAACCTCCATGAGGAAACTGATTGCAGCCGCCATGACTGCCGGTGCGATGTTCTTCGCATCGCCGGTTTTTGCGCAGACCCCGCCCAACGTTCTGGTTGTGGGCCAGATCGCGGAGCCGAAGTCGCTTGATCCCCATGCGGTGACAGCCGTGAACGATTTCCGCATCCTGATGAACGTCTATGATGGCCTGACCCGTTACAAGGACGGCACGCTGGAGCCGGAACCGGCGCTGGCGGAGAGCTGGGAGATTTCCGATGACGGGATCACCTACACCTTCAAGCTGCGCGAAGGGGTGACGTTTCATGACGGCACGCCGCTTAACGCGGAAGCGGTGAAGTTCAACTTCGACCGCATGCTGAACGAAGATCACCCCTATCACGACACGGGACCGTTCCCGCTCGCCTTCTATTTCTCGTCTGTGGACGCGGTGAAGGCGGTGGACGACCTGACTGTCGAGTTCACGCTGAAAGAGCCTTTCGCGCCCTTCCTGTCGAACCTGTCCTATCCGACAGGCCTGATCGTTTCGCCCGAGGCGGTGAAGGAACACGGCAAGGACTACGGCCGCAACCCGGTCGGAACCGGGGCTTTCAGGTTCGAGGAATGGCAGGCCAATTCCCGCGTCGTCATTACACGCAACGAAGACTATTGGGATGGCGCGCCGCCGCTCGAGGCCGTGATCTACCGTCCGATTACCGACACCAACACCCGCATTGCCGAAATGCTCTCCGGTGGTCTGGACGTGATGGTGGAGGTGCCGCCGGACAGCCTGCAGCAGTTCCGCGATGACGCGAATTTCAGCGTTTACGAGCAGGCGGGTCCGCATGTCTGGTTCCTCATCCTCAACATGAAGGAGGGGCCGTTCACCGAAAAGGCGGTGCGTCAGGCTGCCAATTACGCCATCAACAAGAAGGCGCTGGTCGAGAATATCCTACAGGGCACGGCAGACGTGGCCGCGGGCCCGACGCCGCCGGCCTTCGCATGGGCCTACAATGAAGAGCTGCAGCCCTATCCCTATGATCCGGACAAGGCCCGACAGCTTCTGGAAGAGGCCGGTTATGCTGGTGAGGAACTGACCTTCTACGTCACCGAGGGCGGCTCGGGCATGCTCGACCCCATCGCCATGGGCACGGCCATTCAGGCCGATCTGCAGGCCGTGGGCATGAAGGTCAACATCGAGACCTATGAGTGGAACACGTTCCTTGGCAAGGTGAATCCGGGCCTGGAAGGCAAGGCGGACATGGCCGAAATGGCATGGATGACCAACTCGCCGGATACGCTGCCCTTCCTGGCGCTGCGCTCGGAAGCCTGGCCCGAAAAGGGCGGGTTCAACTCCGGCTACTACGCCAATGAGAAGGTCGACGAACTCCTGAACAAGGCCCGCACCTCAACCGATCAGGACGAACGCGCTGCGCTCTACAAGGAGATGCAGGAGATCGTTCAGGACGACGCACCGTGGGTCTTCGTCGCCAACTGGAAGCAGAATGCGGTGACCGGCGCGAATGTCGAGAACTTCAAGCTCCAGCCGTCCTTCTTCCTCATGCTGCAGGACGTGGCCAAGCCCTAGGGGTGTGAACGTGGTTCCCACCCTCGTCCTTCGACAAGCTCAGGATGAGGGTGGGGCGACGGCGCACATGCAAGATGTTCAAACGACGCACTGCGCCTCCACAGCCCTCATCCCAAGCCTCTTGAGCTTGTCGAAAGGCGAAGGGCGAGGGTGGCATGCAGGGCACCGGACCAAAGGCGAACCGCGCCCATAACCGAATCTGAAACGAGGCCCCAGCCATGGCAGCCTACATAGCCAAGCGCCTCCTTGCCGCCATCCCTGTCCTGTTCGGACTTTCGATCATCGTCTTCCTGATCATGGCGATGATCCCCGGCGACCCGGCAACGGCCATTCTCGGTTCCTATGCGACGCCGGAGAACGTGGCCAGGATCAATGCCGATCTCGGCCTCGACAAGCCACTGCCCCAGCAATATCTGATCTGGCTCGGGAACCTTCTTCAGGGCGATCTCGGACGCTCCTATGCGCTCAACCGACCGGTGCTGGACGAGGTGCTTGAGCGTTTCTCGGCCACGCTGATCCTGGCCGGCACGGCGCTGGTGCTGTGCTCGATCCTTGGGCTTCTGGCGGGCGTCGTCTCGGCCGTGCGCCAGTATGGTCTGGCAGACAAGGTGATCACCGTTCTGGTGCTGATCGGCATTTCGATACCGTCCTTCTGGCTCGGCCTGCTTCTCATCCTGGCGTTCGCCGTCAAGATCCGGCTGTTCCCCGCCAGTGGCATGTACGCCATTTATGGTGGCGGCGATCTGCCGGACCTGCTTCATCACCTGTTTTTGCCGGCGCTGACGCTGGCGGTCGTCGCCACCGGCGTCATCGCGCGGCTGACCCGCACGGCCATGCTTGAAGTGCTGCGGCAGGACTACATTCGCACCGCGCGCGCCAAGGGGCTGAGCGAAAGGCGCGTGATCTACCGTCACGCCTTCAAGGCCGCACTTGTCAGCGTCATTCCGGTGATCGGCATTCAGGCCGGGTTCGTGCTCGGCGGTGCGGTCTATATCGAAACCGTGTTCCAGTGGCCGGGCATCGGTTCGATGCTGGTCAACGCCATTTCCACCCGCGATCTGCTTCTGGTGCAGGGCGGTGTTCTGGTGGTGGCCGCCGCCTACGTTCTCTTCAATCTGGCCGCCGATGTGGTGCAGACGCTTCTTGATCCGAGGTTGCGCTGATGAGTGAAGCCGTTTCCACCGCAGCGAAGGGCAGGGCGCGCGGGGTAGGCCGCCCCGGTCCGATCCGTCTGCTTCTCAACAACACGCTTGCGGCTTCCGGGCTGGTGCTGCTGGCGTTGATCATCGCGGCCGCGCTTCTGGCGCCGCTCCTGCCGCTGCCCGACCCCGACGCGACAGCGCCTGCCGACAGGCTGTTGCGCCCGCTCACGGAAGGGCACCTGCTTGGCACGGATGCGCTCGGGCGCGATATCCTCTCGCGGCTTGTCTGGGGCACGCGCGTCAGCCTTGCCGTGGGCATCTCGGCCACGCTGATCGCCGCCTTCTTCGGTTCGCTCATCGGGCTTGTTGCAGGCTATGCGGGCGGGCGCGTGGACGCCTTCCTGATGCGCGGCATCGACATGGTGATGGCGTTTCCCTACATCCTGCTGGCACTTGCCATCGTGGCAGCGCTCGGGCCGGGTCTGCTCAATGCGCTCTACGCCATCGCTGTGGTGAACATCCCTTTCTTCGCGCGCAACATTCGCGGCATCACCATCGGCCTGTCGCGGCGCGAATTCGTCGATGCAGCGCGTCTTTCGGGCAAGTCGAATGCGGGCATTCTGTTTGGCGAGATCCTGCCCAACGTGCTGCCGGTGATCATCATCACCATGTCGACCACCATTGGCTGGATGATCCTCGAAACGGCCGGCCTGTCCTTCCTCGGGCTCGGCGCGCAGCCGCCGCAGGCTGATCTCGGCTCAATGCTGGGCGAGGGCCGCAAGATCCTCTTCACCGCGCCGCATGTGTCTATCATTCCCGGCCTGATGATTTTTGCGCTGGTCATGAGCATCAATCTGCTGGGCGATGGCGTGCGTGACGTGCTCGACCCGCGGCTGAAATCGGGTGCGCTCACGCGGCCCGTGGCCCGCACAGCCGTTGAGCGCCGCACGGTGCCGGAAACCCGGACCCATGGCGACAGCGTTTTGGAAGTGGCGGATCTGAACACGGAGTTTCACATCGGCGGCGACGTCTATCGCGCGGTGGGCGGCATCGATCTGCACCTGAAGCAGGGCGAATGCCTTGGCATTGTCGGCGAATCCGGTTCGGGAAAATCGGTGACGGCCATGTCGCTGATGGGGCTGGTGCCGACACCGCCCGGCCGCATCACGGGCGGTGCCGCCTGGCTCGACGGCGAAGACCTTTTCGCCGTCAGCGATGAGCGCATCCGCGCGTTGCGCGGCGCGGATGTCTCCCATGTGTTTCAGGACCCGCTGTCCACCCTGCACCCGCTGTTCACCATTGGTGACCAGCTTACGGAGGCCATCATGGCGCACCGGCCGATCCGGCGGTCGGAGGCGGATGCGCGCGCCGAGGAGCTGCTGCGTCTGGTGCGCATCACCAATCCGGCGGAGCGACTGAAGGTCTATCCGCATGAGCTTTCCGGCGGTATGCGGCAGCGCGTCTGCATTGCCATGGCGCTCGCCAATGACGCCAAGATCATCATCGCCGACGAGCCGACAACGGCGCTGGACGTGACCGTGCAGGCGCAGATCCTCTCGCTGATGGACACGCTGAGGCGGGAAAGCAACGCGGCGATCCTGTTCATCACCCATGATTTCGGGGTCGTGTCGGCCGTCTGCGACCGGGTTGCCGTCATTTATGCGGGACGCATCGTCGAAACGGGCACGACGGAAGAGGTGCTCAATGCGCCGGCGCATCCCTACACCCGCAAGCTGATCGACTGCGTGCCGGTTCTGGGCGAACCCGGCCGGAGGCTCGACGCCATCGAGGGGCGTCCGCCGGTGGTCAATGATCTGCCGCCTGGCTGCGCCTTCGCAGCACGCTGCCCCCGGGTGAAACCCGATTGCCGCAGGGGGCATATCGCACTTTCCAGCCTTGGCGATACGCAGGCCGTGCGCTGCCTCTACCCACTGACCGGGGAGACCGCCGATGACTGACACGCCCCTTCTGGAAATCGACACTGCGGAGCGGGTCTTTGGCGGTGGCCGCACATTGTTCGGAAAATCCCTGCCGGCGGTGCATGCGGTGCAGGGCATATCGTTCGATGTGCGCAGGGGCGAGACGCTCGGCATTGTCGGGGAATCTGGTTGCGGCAAGTCCACACTCGCGCGTCTGATCGTCGGTCTCGATACGCCCACCAGCGGTGCGATCACCTTCGACGGGATGGATCTGGTTGCCGAAGCCAGACGCGATCCGCAGAAGCTTGCGCAGCGCGTGCAGTATGTCTTTCAGGATCCCGTCGCATCGCTCAATCCACGCAAGACGATCCGCACCATTCTGGAAGCGCCGCTCAAACACCTGCTCGGACTGGACCGTGGGGCGCGCGAAAAGCGCCTGCGTGAGCTGATGGAAGCGGTCAATCTCGCGCCGGAGTTTCTGGAGCGCTACCCGCACGAGTTTTCAGGCGGGCAGGCGCAGCGTATCGGCATCGCCCGTGCGCTGGCCGCCGACCCCGAACTGATCGTCCTTGATGAGCCGGTTTCCGCGCTTGACGTCTCGGTGCAGGCGCAGGTTCTGAACATTCTCGACGACCTCAAGAAGACGTTCGGCCTCACCTATGTCTTCATCAGCCACGATCTTTCGGTGATCGAAAGCGTCAGCGACCGGGTGGCTGTGCTCTATTTCGGCCGGCTTGCCGAACTCGGGGCGTCAGAGCGCATCTTCTCTGCGCCGCGGCATCCCTATACGCATCTTCTGTTGAAATCGGCACCGGTTCCGGGAAAGCGGTCGCTCATCCCGGAAGATGCGAATACAGAATTGCCGGATCCGTATGATCCACCGCAGGGCTGTGCGTTCTTTGCCCGTTGCCCGCGCGGAACCAACCGATGCAAATCGGAGCAACCACCACTCGAGGCCGCGCCCGGTCATCCGGGGCATATGGCGGCGTGCCATCACCCCGTCAAAGAGAACGAGGATGCCTGACCGCAGCAGTCCGCCACCGGCTCCCGAGCCCTCCCAGCTTTCCACGGTTCTCAAGCGTCGCAAGCGGCCGGATATCATCGCCGACCGCTTACGCGAGATGATCGTCACGCACGGGCTCCGACCCGGCGATCGCATCCCGCATGAATGGCTGTTGCCGGAAACGCAGGAAGCATCACGCGGAACGCTGCGCGAAGCCCAGAAGATACTTGAGTTTCAGGGGCTCGTTGTCAGCAAGACTGGACCGGGCGGCGGCGTGTTTGTCTCCACTGTCGGGGCCGATCAGGCAATCCGGCTACTCGACAATCTCTTCCTGTTCCATCCACCGTCCATCGCGGAGATCTATGCGATCCGCAAGGTTCTTGAACCGCAGCTTGCAGCGAGTGTCGCCGGGCGTCTTTCGCCCGAGGCGTTCACCGCGCTGCAGGCCAAGATCCGACTCTATGAGGCGGAACCGGAGACGGCGGAAGAGGAATACCGGCAGCGCCTCGCCGAACTCGA
The DNA here is from genome assembly GCF_030068685.1 of Nitratireductor sp. GZWM139. Taxonomy (NCBI): domain Bacteria; kingdom Pseudomonadati; phylum Pseudomonadota; class Alphaproteobacteria; order Hyphomicrobiales; family Phyllobacteriaceae; genus Nitratireductor; species Nitratireductor sp. GZWM139. The sequence goes on from NZ_JAMQML010000021.1 coordinate 34,665, forward strand.
CTTTCACGTCGAGCTTGCGCGCCACGCAGAAAACGCGCTGCTCGGCTTCAATTGCGTTTTCCTTGTCAGCCTTCTACGCGACATGACCGTGTGCCGGGCGATCTACAAGGAGCCGAACCCGGCGCTGCGCGAGGCGGGCCTGCATTATCAGATCAGCCTGATGCGGGCGATCAAGGCCGGCGACGGCGAGCGGGCCGCGCAGATCATGCGCGACCACATGGAAGCAGCGGAGTGCTACATGCTGGAACGGGCCGAAATTCGCCGGAAGGGATAGCGGCCAAGGGTTTCGTTGCAACAGAGCCAAAGAAACGCTGGGTCATTCACTCCCATGAGCCAGTCACTGCAAACACTGCGCTCTTGCGCTGCACACTGCCTTGCCACGCGTTCGGCATTCGCAAATGTTGCGACAGCATCCTTTCGAGCAAACGCGGGCCTGTCGGAGCATACGGTCGGCGATTACGTCAAAAGCATCTACAAAAGGCTGCAGGTGACATCACGCGCGCAGGCCACGCGCATTGCGCTTGAGACAGGTCTGGTGCGTTCGGGCTCTCGCTGAGCATTTCTCTTCCGCCGGAGCACGCTTAATCTTGGGGCCACCCTGCCGGGGGGGGGCATTCAGCCGCCTTATTCACGATCATCCGCCGCGATACTCGTAGCCGTCCGCATTTGAGGCTTTCGAATGCAGATGCATTTTAAGCGCATCTATCTCTTCAGAACTCCAGTTTTCCACTCCTGTCACCTCAAGCCAGGCATCCAGATAATGATCCGGCGCATAGACATGGCCATACCCCATCGGCACACCATCGGATAACGGCATGTCGACCAGCAATTGAAGCATGCTGACAATCGGATACCAACTCAGCAAAGGAGAAACATCAGGACCTCTTGGAGCCTTCATCCAGTCGGCTTCTCTGTAGAGCAGGTGCTTGTCGAAGAACGTGATCGCATCACTGGCATACTGCAGATAGACAATGCGAACATTGCCCCACGGTGCAGTGTTGCCCTCGGTGACCCCATTCTGGTTCATGAAGCGGACAAAGCGTCCACCCTGATAAACCGGTAGCCACTGTGTGGAACCTGCATCGCGGTCTGCGGTGATTGTCTGCCATTTCTCGCTTGGAAAAGGCGTTCCGCTCCAGACAGCACCGTCGATCGGGTCTCCGAGGAGGTCAAGGAACGTTATGGAACGCTGGGAATTGAACGCACCGAGGCTGAGCCCGTGCAGGAAAAGCTTGGGCCTCTGACCGGCAGGGAGTTTTTGCCAGTATCTGTAGATGGTTCGGAAAAGGCTTTGCGACGATTCAAGGCCGTTTTCCGACTGGAACACCAATGAGAGCGGGCTGTTCAGATAGGAGTACTGCAGAGCGACACTGGCAGTGTCGCCGTCATACAGGTACTCCAGACCATCGATGGCAGACGGATCAACCCAACCTGTGCCAGTCGGCGTAACGACAACCAGGGCGGCCCGATCAAAGGCATTCAGCTCAATGAGCTCATCAAGCAGGAGCTGTGAGCGCTCATCGGGCGTCTCTGCGACTTGCAAACCGGCATACAGACGGATGGGCTCAACTGCGGCTCTTTGGGTAACCTGGCTGATATCTGCCGCCGTCGGGCCCGATGCGACAAACTCTCTTCCTGCTCGACCCAGTTTTGGCCATTCCAGCCGCGAAGACGGATTGCCTGCGCGCTCGACGACTGAAGGCTGCGGGCGCTCAGGTTCGTGTAGTGCGTCGAGTTCCGCAAATGACTTGTCCAGAAGACGAAACGTGTACTCGATCAAAAGGCCGTTCGCGAGTGTGGCAACGACGATGAGCGTCACTGCTGCACCAGCGATGATTGAAACCCGTCGCGGGAGAAATTTATCAAGCCTGTTTGCTACGGCGCGACCCAGCGCAATGATTCCGCGCGCCAAGAGAAACAGGAAAGCGAAGGTGAGAATGGCGATGATGATGACGCTTACAGGATAGGCGCTATCCACCGGCTCCATGTTCAGAACACCGCGAACAGAATTTTGCCAACCGGCAGAATTGTACAGCCCGATGATTAATATAATTAATATTAGTACGGATAAGATTAATTGTGCGAGCTTTAGAAGGCGCTCATGAAACGACGGCAGTTGCAAATAGCGCCACACGGCGACAAGAAGAACGCCAATTCCGTATCCTGCACTGAATGCCACTCCTCCAAGGACGCCCTGTACTTCAAAGCTGCGCGGGATGAGGCTGGGGGTCAGCGAGGCGAAAAAGAACAAAGCGCCAATTAAAATTCCAGTTCCGCAAAAGTGGCGCTGAAATGCAGAATAAATACGATCCATCATTGGTCTCACGGATTGGATTAATTGCGAAGAAAAGCGTCTTCAAAATTGAGACAATTGAAAATTGTTCTACTGGTTCACTGCCAGTGGGAGGCTTAGTGACAGGAAGACTGAATCGCCCTCAAGGTGATTTTTGGCGCTGAACTGATGGTAATATCTCAGCCGGGTCGAGACGGGTGCCTGGCCAATCCGGAAATTATAACCAACCTGCACGCCTACACCTGCTACCTCGCCCTTAAAATCGCCGAGGAGGGCGGCGATCGCCGGGGGCGCTTTGTCTGCTGTAAGCTGCCTGTAGTAATATCCAACGAGCCCTGCCGAGAAACTCTCGGTCAGCTGCTTGGTAATTGCGCCTTCCCAGTGGAATTCAATGCCGGTCTGGTAGTTGGTCGCCTGATTTTCCGCATTGAAGGTGATCCCGACGGTGTTCGAGATATCAATGCCCCATTCCGGATCAAGCCAGGTGACAGCCGTATAGACGTCTGCGGCAAGTCGGTGGCGGGCGACATTCGCCAGTGCTGCTTCCCTGTAGTCACCAATCGGGAAATACCCAGTGACGCCAGACTGTATGTGGAAGTTGCCAACGTTCCAGCCAAGGAAGGTGGTCAGGGCAGGGTCTCCGAACGTCAACACACTGTCACTCGCCCTCCCAAACGGGTTCACGAACCCGCTGACACTGGTGCGGCCAAACGGCGTTGTTACCGAGAAACCAAGCCGCCCTCCGAATATCTCGGCCTCGGTCACCCAAAGCGCTGTTGGAATGTTAATGATGAGGTCAGCGTCGACGCCACCGGCCAGCACGCCGCCGGCCAGCTCAACACGCCCTTCAAGCGACCCGTTATACATGAAGAGCTGATCCGAAAAGAAAAGTCCCGGAGGCGGAGTGAAACCAGCACCGCTGCTGCGCAACCCCAACAGATAAACACCAGCGCCGCCTTCAGCGGCATGGAGCTCACCCACCGGATACAGACAGCCAAGAGTAAGAGAAATCGCACAACCGAAACGGAACTTCATATTATCAGCCTAAACTCCCAGCGGATCTGCCTTGACCATTGCGGCTCGATGGCTGATCCAACGATCAAAAAACGGCCCTGAACACCGGCCTGAAAAGAACCCCGCGAGCAACACCAGGGCTGCCCGACCGGCTTTGTCAGTTCTCCGCGACGATGTTCTTTTCGATACGACCGTCCTTCATGATGACCAGCAAATTCTTGGCGGGATCTGCAAACAGGTCGATCTGAGCGATTGGATCACCATCGACCAGAAGCAGGTCGGCAAGCGCCCCGACTTCAACGACGCCCAGCTTTCCCGGATAGGGATTACGCCTGTCAGACAGGGCCAACAGCTCGGCATTGTCTGCCGTGGCCATCTTCAGCACCTCTGCCGGAGTGTACCACCGCGTCATTGTCTCAAGCTGCGCGCCCTGTCTTGCGGCGCGTGCGGCATCAAACAGTATATCCGTGCCGAAGGCGACCTTAACGCCATATTTGCGCGCCAGCTCATATGCCCTGTCGGTGCCGGCGTGAATCTCGGCTGAGGCGGCCTGACGTTCGGCATCCGCATGCTGGTTTGCATTCTCATCGCCAACGAAGGGTTGAAGGCTCCACCACGTACCGTTTTCAGCCATCATCTTGACGGTGGCCTCATCAGCCAGCTGGCCGTGGTCGATGACTTTTGCGCCAGCCTCGATGGCGTTGCGTATGGCTTCTGGCGTGTAGGCGTGCACTGTTACATAAGTGCCCCAGTTTGCAGCGGCTTCGACCGCTGTCCGGATCTCGTCAACACTCAACTGGATGGTGTCGATTGGCCCATAGGGGGACGAGACCCCACCGCTAACGGTTAATTTGAGCTGGCTGGCACCCTGCAGCAATTGCTCCCGACTGCGCTTGCGAACCTCGTCCGGCGAGTCGACGATGGCGGACATGCCCATACGTTCAGGATAGCTCAAGGTGTCCGGTGTGGCCGGAATTTCGGAAAGCATCCGGAAATCACCGTGCCCGCCAGTCTGTGAGATCATGGCCCCGGACGGCCAGATCCGCGGCCCGCGGGTCACGCCTCTGTCAATAGCCATCTTCAGGCCGAATGCGGGCCCACCCAAATCACGAACACTTGTGAAGCCGCGCATGAGCGTTGCCTCAGCCTCGGCGCCCGCAAGCAGGGTGATAAAGGGAAATGGTGCAGTTGACGCAACCATCATCGAGGGGCGGACCATGAACGTATGCCAGTGGGCGTCGATCAGCCCTGGCATCAGCGTCCGACCATCGCCCGCGATCCGTGTGGTGGCCGCGTCCGTACTGATCGGGTCAGCTGATATCTCTGCGATCTGATTTCCTTCGACCAGCACGTTCATTGGCTCGGTCAAGGCAGCCCCGTCGAAAATGCGAACATTTTCAAAAACGACTGTGTTCGAAGAGATATTTTGTGCCTGAAGGGGGCTGGCTACAAACAGCGCCAACATGGCGCTCGCGAATAAATTGCCAAGTTTGCCGATCATTTTTCTTTCGCCCGCCCATTCTATGCAGCCAATTTCAACACAATTTCCAGACACTTAAATGATCAGGATAAGCGCAGCAATACAATGAATATGCAAATATTCAAAAGGAGAAAAATCAGAATCTCTTAGAGAATGGGGATTTCTGGGCAGGTTTTATCTAATTTATTCTTGATGGTGGTTATCATAATAAATGGCGGCGATTTGCATAGCTTGTCTGCGCGGCGTCAGCCTGCGCGCTGGAACGCAGCCGCAGGCATTTCCGCAAAGCTGCCTCGTGGCCCGCTCTAGCCCTGACGTGCGGGAACGCGCACCACCAGGCCATCAAGCGCGTCGGTTACCGTCAACTGGCAGGAGAGGCGCGAATTGGCCGATGGCTCCCAGGCAAAATCGAGCATATCGGTTTCCATGCCGTCAGCTTCGCCAACCGTGTTCATGAATTCCGGCTCTACGTAGACGTGGCAGGTTGCGCAGGCGCAGGCCCCGCCGCATTCAGCCTCGATGCCGGGAACGCCGGCACGCACGGCGGCTTCCATGACTGAGGACACTGCACCGTGAAGCGGATCAGGCATGGTGATGGGAAAAGCGGCGCAGGGTGGATAAGGCCGTTGGCGGGAGAGGGCGCGCGGCGATGAAGTTGATGTGCTCAATGAATCGATTTACGGCCCGCAAAAGGCGGGGACGTTCATTCTGATGAGTATGCCCTTGAGCAGGAGGCAGCGGAGGTGAGGTTGCCGGGATCCGCAGCAACATCGTCTTGGCGCGGCGGGGTTTTTGCCACGCGCACGGCTATCGCCGGTCCCTTAGGGAAACTCGGCGTCGCCCTAAGGATGTCGACGCAGGAAACGCCCCAGAGCGATGACTACAGTCGCCATTACTGCCTGCACCTCTGCACGGCTATCAAGGCCCTAGGATGTCACCGATATGCCGAGGGCGACATAGTACGCTCCGGGCGCGGGTGTCAGGCGTCGATGGTCGCTCTTTCCATTACAGGTTGACGGGGTTCCCTGAGCGCCGAAACTGCTTCGTGCTGGCTGAGGAAGACCCTGCCGTTGAGATGTTTCAGGAATTCAGTGTCCCCGAGGCGGTCCATGACCGGCCCTTTGACCTCCGACAGGTGAAAACCGAGTCCAGCGTCGGCGAGGCGACGGTTGATCTCTTCGAGGCTTTCCAGCGCCGATGCATCAATCGCGTTGACAGCCGAGCACATCAGGATGACGTGCTTGAGGTCCGGCCGGGCGGCGACATGCTTGGCGATTGTGTCTTCAAGGTAGCGCGAATTGGCAAAGTACAGGCTTTCATCGACGCGGATCGACAGGATTTCGGGGCTGGTGAGGACGGAATGCCGTTCGATGTTGCGGTAGTGTTCGGTGCCGGGCACCTGGCCGATGATGGCCGTGTGCGGCTTGCTGGTGCGGTAGAGGTGCAGGAGCAGCGACAGCAGGACACCGGCAACGATGCCGAGTTCGACGCCCCAGCCAAGTGTGACGAGGATGGTGGCGGCCATGGCTGCGAAGTCGGATCTGGAATAGGCGAAGACCCGGCGCACCGCTCCAAAATCCACCAGCGAAAGCACGGCAACGATGATGGTTGCGGCAAGGGTCGCCTGCGGCAGGCTGGCGAGAAGCGGGGTGAGGAACAAAGCTGCGAGCGCGATCCCGACAGCGGTAAACACGCCTGCGGCAGGGGTCTGTGCGCCGGCGTCGAAATTGACCACGGAGCGCGCGAAGCCGCCGGTTACGGGATAGCCGGATGAAAGACCGGCAGCAATGTTGGCGGCACCCAGTCCGATCAGCTCCTGATCGGGATTGATGCGCTGCCGCCGCTTGGCCGCAAGGGTCTGTCCCACGGAAACGGATTCGACAAAGCCGACCACTGAAATGAGGAAGGCGGGTACAAGAAGCGTCGACAGGAGATCGAGCGAGAGAGCAGGTGCGCCGAAGGCTGGCAGGCCCTGCGGTATCGCGCCGACCAGCGCGACGCCGCGCGCACCCAGATCAAGGGCGGCAGCCAGTGCAACCGTTGCTGCAACCGCAAGGATGGGTGCGGCTTTCGCCACCATGTCTGCGGCGCGCGCGGGGATGCCCGCGGCGACCAGCAGGGGTTTTAGATATTTGCGGGCGAAATACAGGAAGGCCAGAACGCTGACGCCGATGGCGAGCGTGACCGGATTGGTGGCGGTGAACTGACCGGACAGCGAACCGAGGATTTCTGGAAGCGTGCCGCCGCCACCCGACACCCCGAGAATGTGGCGAAGCTGGCCGGCTGCGATCAGCAGGCCGGATGCGGTGATGAAGCCCGATATCACCGGATGTGACAGGAAATTGGCGAGGAAGCCGAGCCTGAAAATGCCCATGACGATGAGCATGCCGCCCGACAGCAGCGCCAGCGCGATTGCTGCGGTGAGATAGTCCAGCGTGCCCTGCGCTGCAACCTGCCCGACGGCCGAGGCGGTCATCAGCGAGACGACGGCGACGGGGCCGACAGCGAGTGTGCGGCTGGTGCCGAATATCGCATAGGCCACCAGAGGCAGGATCGAGGCGTAGAGGCCGACTTCCGCCGGCAGGCCGGCCAGCATGGCATAGGCGAGTGATTGCGGGATCAGCATGATCGTGACGATGACCGCAGCCAGAAGGTCGCTGGTCAGCACCGTTCCGTCATAGTCCCTGATCCATTGGAGAAACGGAAAATATCGAGATGCTTTGGTCATGATCGGTCTGTCACGCGAATAAGGGGTGGACGCCATCGCGTCCGGCGCGATGGCGTGGGGTCGGTCACGGCAGATCACTGCCTGATGGATGAGTAGAGCACGGCGGCCCGTGCGCCGGATCAGCAATATCCCAGAACCGGCCCGTCGAAAGCTATCATAGCTTCCTTGAAGCGGTCGGCCTGTGCCGCCGACGGCGCTCCCGTGACCGGGACGTGGACGGCTTTCATGCCGTGGTTTTCTGCCTCGCAGGCAATCACCGCGAATGCGGGCTGGCCCGGCTCTTCATTGTCGGGCCGCGCGCAGAGAATGGCGACATAGCCTTCCTGCGCCAGTTGAGCGATGTCTTCGGGCCGAACCTGGCCGGCGGTCGCGAAACGTTCGTCGATTTTCCGCACGGTCGTTTTCCCGGATTTGCAGAAAAGACTGAAGGGCCACATTCTCAGACTGCCTTTCCGGCTGCGCGTGCGGCCATGGTGTGCCGGGCAAGCCTGGCAAGCGCGATGCCGGCGACCATCGAGCCGACGAAAACCCAGGCGTCGGAATAGCCCAGCCCCAGCGCCGGGATTGCGCCGCCCGGGCAAAAGCCGGTGATGCCCCAGCCAATGCCGAACACGGCCGAACCAGCGAGAAGCGGCAGATCGATATCCCGGCGGGTCGGCAGGTGGAACAGCCGGTCAAAGACCGGTGCTTTGCGCTTGAGGACGAATGTGTATCCGATGGCGGTTACCACGAGGGCGCCGCCCATGACGAAGGCGAGGGAAGGGTCCCAGCTTCCGGCAACATCGAAGAAGTTCAGCACCTTTGCCGGATTTGCCATGCCGGAGAGTGCAATGCCGGCCCCGAAGATCAGGCCAATGACGAGAGCGGAGAAGATCCGGGTCATTAAAGACCTCCGATGACGTGACGGATGACAAAGACGGTGATGGCGGTCGACGCCATGAAGGTGAGCGTTGCGACGATCGAGCGAGGCGAAACACGCGCCATGCCGCACACACCATGGCCGGAGGTGCAGCCTGAACCGAAATAAGCGCCGGCGCCCGCAATCAGGCCGCCGATGATGAGCCAGGGCGCGGGGGTGGGGCTTTCAAAGGGAATGGTGTAGCCCGTCAGGCCCACGATCAATGCCGGTGCGCCGATGGCTCCGACAATGAATGCCGCGCGCCAGCCCCAGTCGCTTGAAAGGGGTGGGATGAGAGCGGAGAGGATCCCGGTCATGCCGGCGATGCGGCCATGGAAAGCCATCAGCAGCACTGCGGCAAGGCCAATCAGGCTGCCGCCCAGCAGCGATAGCCACGGGGTGAATTCAGTCATTTATTCTAGGTCCTTGATGTCGACGGTTTGAGGAGTGCTCAGGCCGGGGGAAGTGGCGGGCGGTTCCAGGTGGTGTGCTTCTCCGGGAAGGCGGCCGTTCCGCCCCCTTTCCCTTTTGTCGCTGGGCTCCACCCAGAACTGCAATCCTCCATCAGTCGTCCCAGGCGGCGCCTTCCAGCAGGTTCATCGGAATCTTGAGATAGCGCTGTCCGTTCTTCTCGGGTTCCGGCAGCCGTCCGGCATTGGTGTTGATCTGCAGGGCGTGCAGGATCAGCTTCGGCATGGAAAGCGTCTTGTCGCGCGCGTCCCGTGCGGTGACGAACTCCGATTCAGTCTTGTAGACCGACATATGGATGTTCTTCGCCTTCTGCTCGGCCACGGTCGATTCCCACATGGGCTCTCGCCCGCCCGGCTGATAGTCGTGGCCGGTGAAGATGCGCGTTTCGTCGGGCAGGGCCAGAATGTCCTGGATGGACTTCCAGAGTTCTGTCGCACTGCCGCCGGGAAAGTCCGCGCGGGCCGTGCCGCCATCAGGCATGAACAGTGTGTCGTGAACAAAAGCGGCGTCACCGATCACATAGGTGATCGACGCGAGCGTATGGCCGGGTGAGAACATCACCTTTGCAGGGATGTTGCCGATCTTGAAGGTCTCGCCGTCGGCAAAGAGCTTGTCCCACTGCGAGCCGTCTGCCGGGAAATCGGGCCAGTTGTAGAACCCCTTCCACAGCTTCTGGACCTCTGTCACCTTTTCACCGATTGCGGTCGGCGCTCCGGTTTTGTCCCTGAGATAGGCAGCGGCGGAAAAGTGGTCGGCGTGCGGATGCGTGTCGAGAATCCACTCGATCTCATAGCCCTTGCTGGCAATGAAGTTGAGAATGTTGTCGGCATGTGTGGTCGCTGTCGCCGCCGACTTCTCGTCATAGTCGAGCACGGGATCGATGATGGCGCATTTGCCGGTTTCAGGGTCGGCGACGACATACTGGATCGACCAGGTGCGCGGATCAAAAAAGCCGGTAACTTCGGGCTTGGCTGTCATGGAAACGTCCTCTTGCTCATTCTCGTGATCGACAGGCGGCTGACAGTCGAATGATGCTGTCTGCGTTTCTGTGCGGATGTTGTCTTGTGGTTGATTTGTGCGCTGCTTGTTAGCGGCGCTGGTTGGCTGGTTGGCACGCTTCAGGCGGCGGGGGATCAAGTGTCGGCTGGGCAGTAGTGATTGTAGAGTACGCCCACCACCTCTCGGGCGATATCTCCCTCAATGTGGTACCAGATCGTCTGTCCGTCGCGGCGACCGGCAATGATGCCGTCCCGACGGAGCAGCGCCAGATGCTGCGAAACCGTGGAATCGCGAATGCCGAGGAACTCCGCGAGTTGCCCAACGGATTTCTCCCCGTCGATCAGGCTGCAAAGGATCAAAAGGCGGTGCGGGTTCGACAGCGCCTTCATCAGCTCGCTCGCCTGGTCTACGGCGGTGCGCATTTCGTCCGGGTTGATGGTGGGTTTAATATTCATAAATGCATATATACGTTGATGCGTATATAAAGTCAACATCAATTCCGTTGCGGTCGTTCGGTGGGTCGGAGGTCGATTTTCAGGAGGTGTGTAACGCCAGCGGCGCAATGGCGTTTCGTTGCGCTGCAGGGCGCGCTTTTGCTCAGGGCGGGTCGTTGATTATTGGTGGTGCGGAGCCTCGCCTGATGCGTGAAGGGGGGGCGTTTTTCGCTGAGCGAAGTCGCTCAGCGCTTCCGCAGTGCGGGTTCATACGGGGTTGAGGTGGATTCTCGCGCCCCGGACGGGCTGATGGACAGCGCCCCTATGACGAGGTCCCGTCAACCACTGCATCGAACTCCGAAATCTCGGCAAAAGCGGAGAGCGCCGTGCGGCCGAACTTGCTGGGCGCGGCGATCAGGAGCTTGCGGGAGGCTGCCTTCATGGCGGCCTTTTTGACTGCGATCTTCGACAGGTCGAAATCCATCACGCGCCCCTCGGCATCCACTGCGGAGCACCCGATCAGCGCGAAGTCGAAGCGCAGGGCTGCGAGAGAGAGCATGATTTCCTCTCCGACAAGCGAGCCGTCGCGCCCCTCGACCTTGCGGCCAAGGACATTGACGTCATGCTGCGCGGGGTCGAAAGCGAGGGCGACGCGCATTGAGTTGGTGAATACCCGAAAGCCGGGGCGCTGGTTCAGGACGCTGGCTGTCATTTCGCTCGTCGTGCCAACATCGAAGAAAACACTGGCTCCATCAGAGAGAAGGGCGACGGCAGCCTCTGCAACACGCAATTTGTCGTCCACCGCCATGCTGCGCTTGTGCTGGTGATCCAGGCGCAGGGTTTCGGTGCTGCCGATGACACCTGCGCCGCCGTGAAAGCGCTGAAGCAATCCGGCTTCCGACAGCAGGATGATGTCGCGACGCACCGTCTGCGCCGACACGCCAAACTCTTCGGCCAATCCTTCGATCGTCACAAAGCCGGATGCTTCCGCGCGGGCCAGTATCTCGCTTTGTCGGGTGTTCAGTTGGGCTCGTTGAGCGTCATGCTTCATGTGCTTGTTCAGATGTTCGCTGTAATGTAAGAAAACTTACAATACTGAACATGCGCAAGAAAAGCGAGGCATAAAATGACACAACCGATCTATCGTCTGGCGGACGGGACCGTCTACGGCATCAATGGCCGTCTGGATCCCTGGGACTGGTCCTGGAAGCCGGCAACCGCGCCCGAGGGCGCGCGCGAGGCGACGGCGCGACAGGCCATTGCGCAGCTTGCAGCTACGGCAGCGCGCCGGATTCCCGTGGGCGTCATCGGTCCGCGCGAATGCGATGCGGAAAAGCTGGCGCTGGCCGAGCAGGTCGGGGCGGGTATAGGCGCGCTCGGCCTCACGATGATCTGCGGCGGGCGCACTGGCGTTATGGCCGCAGCAGCAAAGGGTTGCCGCGCTGCCGGAGGTCTTACGGTGGGTTTGTTGCCAGGCCATGACTGGCGCGAGGCCAATGATGATATCATGCTGCCCATTGCAACGGGCTTCAGCGAAGCCCGCAACATGATCATTGCCAAATCCTGTGCTGTTCTTGTTGCGGTCGGTGGCTCCTACGGGACCCTTAGCGAAATCGCCTACGGGCTGCATTTCTCGAAGCCGGTCATCGTCCTTGGAGATGCGCCGGATATCGAGGGAACAGAGCGCGCGAACGGCGCTGACGATGCAATCGAGCGTTTGTCGTCGCACCTCATTGCCAGTGCTATATTGTCATAAAGGTTACATATTGGCCTGATACGTGTAAACTATCTCACATTCGAGAGGGCGACATACACCCATGTCAGCAATACTTGAGTTGCGCGACGTCACGCGACGCTTTGGCGATAAGACCGTGCTGGACGAGGTATCGATCACGATTGCGCAGGGAAGCTTTACCGCGCTTCTCGGCGCTTCCGGATGCGGCAAATCCACCAGTCTGCGCATCATGGCCGGTCTCGACCGGCCGACATCCGGCGAGGTGCTTCTCGGCGGCTCCGATGTGAGCGGTCTGAGCGCCTATGAACGCAACGTCGCCATGGTGTTCCAGTCCTATGCGCTTTATCCGCATCTGACTGTCGCGCAGAACATCGCCCTGCCGCTCATCATGCGGCACCTTTCAACACTGGGGCGCATCCCGTATCTCGGCTCTCTCGCGCCGGGAGCGGCGGAGGCGCGCCGGACCATTCTCTCGAAGGTTGGCGAAGCGGCTGAAAGTCTGGGACTGGCGGAACTGCTGGACCGGAAACCCGGCCAGCTGTCGGGAGGGCAGAAGCAGCGTGTGGCCCTGGGGCGCGCTCTGGTGCGCGATCCTGCACTGTTTCTTCTCGATGAGCCCTTGTCCAACCTCGATGCGCGGCTGCGCATTCGCATGCGTTCCGAGATCAGCGCGCTGCATCGCAGAACCGGCAAGGCGTTCGTCTATGTGACGCATGACCAGACCGAAGCGATGGCCATGGCCGACCAGATCGTGGTGATGATCGGCGGCGATGTCGCACAGGCGGGCGCGCCTCGGGAACTCTATGAGCGCCCGGCAAATCGAGACGTCGCGGCCTTCATCGGACACAACGCCATCAACTTCCTTGAGCCGGGCGACGGGATCGATGTCGACGGGGCCATCGTCGGCCTGCGGCCCGAAGATCTTGCGCCTGCCGCGACGGGCGCCCTGACCGGGCGGCTGGAATCTGCCGAATATCTGGGCTCGGAAATCGTTCTCAGCCTGCGCAGCGCGAAAGGCACAGAGATCCGGGCGATAGCGCCTGCCGATTTCGACGTGCCCGCACCCGGCAGCGAAGTCCGCCTCGGGTACGCGCCGCACAAACTGCACCTGTTTGACGCTGCAACGGGCGTTCGGCGGAGGACAACCCCATGAGGCTGTCAATCGAACGGCGTCAGGCGCTGACCGATCTGTGGCTCGTCGGGCCGGCCACCCTTGCGCTGTTTCTCTTCATCTTCCTGCCAGTGGCCATCGTCGCCGTCCTGTCCTTCACCGACTACCAGTTCGGCGCTGCGAGCTTCAACTGGAGCGGCCTGGACAATTACATCAAGCTCTTTTCCTCCAGCATCGGAAGGCGCGCGGTCACCAACACGCTGATCTATGTGGCGATCGTGATCCCGTTCTCGGTCGGCTTCGGCCTGCTTGTCGCGGCCGGGCTGCATCAGATGTCGAACTGGGCTCCGCGTCTCTCCAACGTGTTGAAGACGGTTTACTTCCTGCCGGTGGCGGCAACGCTGGTCGCCATGTCCGTCGCCTGGCAGATGGTTCTGCACCCCTCGCTCGGGATTGTGAACCAGACGCTGTTCTCGATGGGGCTGCCGACGCCAAACTGGCTCAGCGACCGCGGGCTGGTGCTTTACACACTCTCCATGATCGGCATCTGGCAGAGTGTCGGCTACAACATGGTGCTTTTTCTGGCCGGCCTCGCGGCAATCCCGTCAGAACTCTATGACGCCGCCGAAGTTGACGGTGCGGGGAGCGGGTGGTCGCGCTTCTGGACCGTCACATGGCCGATGCTCGGACCGACGACACTGTTCGTGATGGTCGTAACCGCGACCAATGCGTTCCGCGTGTTTGAAACCGTGGCCACGATGACCAAGGGCGGTCCCGCATTCGCATCGGACACGCTTGTCTATGCGCTTTACCGGGAAGGTTTCGTCTACTTCAAGGCCGGCTACGCCAGCGCCATCACGATGGTGTTTTTCGCCTTCCTGCTCGCGCTCGCCCTCATCCAGTTCCGTTTTGTCGAAAAGCGGGTGCATTACCGATGAACCATCCGATCCGCAGCCGCGTGCTACCTCTCGTTCTCCTGCTCACGGGTGCAGCCGTCATCCTGCTGCCCTTCGTGTGGATGCTGTCACTGGCGTTCAAACCGCGCGACGAGATCTTCACGACGACAATCGAGTTCCTGCCGTCGCAGATCGAATGGAGCAATTTTACCTTTGCGCTCACCGAAACGGACATTCCCCTGTTTCTGTGGAATGGGCTTGTGATGGTGACGGGCATCCTTTTCTTCCAGATCCTGTTCGCCGTTCCGTGCGCCTATGCGCTTGCCCAGCGCAGATTTGCCGGGCGCGGCCTGCTTTTCGGCCTGGTCGTCGCCGCCCTTCTGGTGCCATTCCATGTGACGGCGATCCCGATTTTTCTGGGCTTTGCCCAAATCGGCATTCTGAACACGATGTGGGCGCTGATCCTGCCGTTCATTCAGACCGCGTTCGGCATTTTCCTCTTCCGGCAGTTTTTCGCGCAATTGCCGGCGGATCTGTTTGATGCAGCCCGCGTGGACGGGATGAGCGAGACCGCCATTGTCTGGCGCATTGCTTTCCCCCTGGCCCTGCCGGCCGCGACGGCATTCGCGATCTTCTCGGTCACCGCGCACTGGAACGACCTGTTCTGGCCGCTGATCGCGACGACGGACCCGAATCTGGCCACGCCGCCGCGCGGCATCCTTTATTTTCGCGATCAGGAATCCGGCGACAATGTCGGCCCGCTGATGGCTGCCGCCGTTATCGTCACCGCACCGCTCGTGATCGCTTTCCTATTGGCTCAACGCAAATTCATTCAGGGCATTGCCGCTGGAGGACTGAAGGGTTGAGCCGAGCAATTCCAGAATGTGCCCGGATCCAACCGCGCCGACGACTTCCATCAATCAGGAGTGAAACGACATGAGAAAGACACTACTCGCATCAGTCTTTGCCATAGCCGGCGTGACCGGCGTGCACGCGCAGGAAACCGAGATCCGCGTTCACTACGCGATCCCCACGATCTGGGCCGACACCCAGAAGACGCTGGCCGATGCATTCATGGAGAAGCATCCGGACGTCAAAATCACGCTCGACGGCGCCGCCGAGGGTTACGAAGACGGTGTTCAGCGCCTGCTTCGTGAATCGGTTGCCGGCACAGGCCCGGATGTCGCCTATGTCGGGCTCAACCTCTGGCGCGTTCTGGAAGACCGTGGTCTCGCCCAGCCGCTTGACGGGTTCCTCGGAGACGAGCCGCTCGCGCAGGGCTATACGCCGGCGCTTCTGTCCCTCGGCCGTTTCCAGGATACGCAGTATGCGCTGGCCACCTCGGCCTCGACACTGGTGATGTATGTGAACCCGGTGCTTGTCGAGAAAGCCGGCGGCTCGATGGAGGAATTCTCGGATACGTTCGATGGCGTGATCGAACTGGCCGCCAAGATCAATGCGCTCGACGGTGCAACGGATGGCGTATGGATCGGTCGGCATAACTGGCGTTTCCAGTCGCTGCTTGGTTCCCATGGCGGTCGTCCGATGAACGAGGACGAAAGCGACATCACCTTCGACGGCCCGGAAGGGATCACGGCAGCGGGGCTTTATCAGCGCTTTGCCGATGAAGCGGGCATGAAGTCCTATTCCGAGAACGACGCCCGTCAGGCTTTCCCTGCCGGTACGCTTGGCATCATGTTCGAAAGCTCCTCACTGCAGACGCACTTCACCGAGGGTGCCGGTGACAAGTTCGACCTGACGGTCAAGCCGCTGCCAGTCGCTGCTGAAGACAAATCCAAAGTCTACTTCCCGACCGGCGGCTCGGCCATTGTCATGCTGACCGATGACGAAGCCAAGCAACAGGCTGCCTGGGACTACATGGCCTTCGTGACCGGCCCCGAGGGCCAGAAGATTATCGTGGAGAACACCGGCTACGCGCCGGCCAACGCCAAGGTGATCGAGGACGAAGCCTATCTGGGCGAGTTTTACGCAAGCAACCCCAATGCCCGCGTGGCGCATACCCAGGTCGCAAACTATGCCGGCCCCTGGTACGCGTATCCGGGTGCGGAAGGCGTGGCGGCGACTGATCTGATCGCAGCGTCGCTGGTCGAAGTGACCGAAGGTGCGGACGCTGAAGCAACGACCAAGGATCTCGCCGAGACACTGCGCGACCTCCTTGGCATGAACTAGCCCAAGCTCAATGCCGGCGGGCGGTTTTCTCTACCGTTCGCCGGCGTTTTTCGGGCCCGTGGAGTCGGTCTGTCTTTTGCTTTCTCGCAATCATGCGGTTGTCAGACGCTTCCATCTGACAGCAAGTTGAACAGAGCGGACTTCACAGCGAGCGCTGATTGACCCGTTTCGACACTTCCTCCGCGCTCTCAACGCGTTCGGAATAGCGGTCAGTCAGGTATTCCGTGCGGTCGCGCAGCAGCAGCGTGAACTTCATCAGTTCTTCCATCACATCGACGATGCGATTGTAGTAAGGCGAGGGTTTCATCCGGCCCTCGGCATCGAATTCGTTAAACGCCTTGGCCACAGACGACTGGTTGGGGATGGTAACCATCCGCATCCAGCGACCGAGCACACGCAGCTGGTTTACCGCGTTGAAGCTCTGTGATCCGCCGCAGACCTGCATCACGGCAAGGGTCCGGCCCTGTGTCGGCCTTACGCCACCGAGTGACAGCGGCAGCCAGTCGATCTGCGCCTTCATGATCCCGGTCATTGAGCCATGGCGTTCGGGCGAGCACCAGACTTGTCCCTCCGACCACATCGACAGATCGCGCAGTTCCTTGACCTTTGGATGGTCCGCTGATGTCGCGTCGGGCAATGGCAGGCCCGAAGGATCAAAGATGCGAACCTCCGCTCCCAGCCTGCGCAGAATCCGTGCAGCTTCTTCCGTGGCCAGTCTTGAATAGGAGCGTTCGCGCAGCGAGCCATAAAGCATGAGAATGCGTGGCGGATGCGTCGAAAGGGGCGGCTGGAACAGGGCTTCCGGATCGATTGTCCGAAACTGTTCCTCGTCGAGGTTGGGGAGGTTGTCTATGGGCTGGCTTGGAAGGGTCATTGGCATTCTCACGGGCGCGCAAGGCGGCATCGCCCCTTATTTCGATGATTGTCGAAATATGCGTAACGTCGTGCGAATGCGCAGTCAAGGCCATATGCGGCCAACGGGCCGGCAGGTCCACCATGCCTCCGTTGGCTGAACGGAAGCGTTTGGCCCGTCCAAGCTCCTGAGGGACGGGCCGGTATTTCTGTCGTCAGACCACCATGCACGGGGCGGTCTGTTCGAGCGGGCGGCCGGGGCGGGCGCCGGTTTTCTCGCCATCGACCCAGACTTCGCGTCCGTTGACGAACACCCGGTCGATGCCCACCGCCGGGCGGATTGGCGTCTCGAAGGTTGCGCCCTCGGCGATGGTCTCGGGATCGAAGATGACGAGATCTGCAAAGCCGCCAACGGCGATGCGACCGCGACCGCCAAGCCCGAAGCGGTCGGCTGGCATGGAGGTCATGCGGCGCACTGCCTCTTCCAGCGAGAACAGCGACAGGTCGCGGGCATAGTGACCAAGCACGCGCGGGAATGTGCCCCAGACGCGCGGGTGGGGGTGCTTGCCGCTGGGGATGCCGTCCGAACAGATGATCGTGTGTTCGTAAGACAGGATGCGCTGAACATCGTCTTCGCTCATGATGAAGAAAATGCCGGTCGCGGGCAGAAGCTTCTGCAGCGCGGTGTCGATGTCGGTGTCCCATTCCCCGGCGATGTCGGACAGGTCGCGGCCAGCCATCTGCGGATAGGGCTCGCTTTCAGCTACGATCACGCGGGTCGCCTGCCTGTGCCTGCCGGAATCGAGGATGGTGGATGACGCAATCCACGGTGTGGTGTCGAGGCCCACATCCTGCTTCTGCATGGCATCGTCGATCATTTTAAGCGTGGTGACCGACATGCCGTGGTTGGCGAGCCCGGCGCATTTGTGATGGGAAACATGCACACCGCAGCAGGATTCACGCCCTACGGTGAAGGTCTCTTCAAGCCCCTGAACCACGCGGTCGCCCTCGTCGCGCATGTGGGTGACATAGAGCTTGCCGTGCGCCTGCGTGATCTTCGCCACCTCGATCAGCTCTTCAGTGGTGGAGGCGCGTGCGGGCGGGTAGAAAGGGCCGGTGGAAAGCCCGATTGCGCCTTCGCCCAGCGCACGGTCGAGCTTGCGGCACATTTCTTTCAGCTGCGCCGCATCGGCTGCTTTGTTCAGGTCGGACAGTTCGTTCACGCGCAGCGTGGAGTGCCCGATCAGGCAGGCTGCATTGACCGCTGCCGGTTCCGCCAGAAGCCGGTCGCGATAGGCGGCGTAGGTTTCAAAGCGCAGCGCTTCATCTTCGATGATCATGCGCAGAGGGGCGGGGATCTCGCCCTTCGGCACGAGCGGCGCGATGGAGAAACCGCAATTGCCGTTGATGACGGAGGTGACGCCCTGCGATGTCATGAACTCCATGTCGGGCTGGGTGAGCATCGCGGCATCATGGTGCACATGCGGATCGATGAAGCCGGGCGCTACGACGCGGCCCTTTGCTTCGATCTCGCGTCCGGCGGTCCAGTGTTTCAGGTCGCCGGTGGCGACAATGCGGTCGTCGGACACGGCCACATCACCCTTGCGACGGGGGGCGCCTGTACCGTCGATGATGTCTGCGCCGCGGATGATGAGATCAGCGTGCATGGGAAGGCTCCTGTATTGTTGTGTCGAAGGTCAGGTGGCGTCGCTGTCCGCAGGCGGCACGCCGTCATCGCCGCACCATCGGGCGGCGAGATGAACGAGAATGAAGACGATCATGATTGGAACGGCCACGGCCACCCAGAAGGTGCTGAAGGGCAGTGCGTCGGCCATGGTGCGGCTGTGGCGCAGCAGAAAACCGCGCGCCGGGTTCATGTTGGGACCGTAGAAAACGTACCAGAGGATCGGCAGAAGATAGATCAGAACCACGGCCGACCGCATCAGCGCGGCGGCTAATCCGAGAAGGGCGTTGCGTGAACCTTCCCCGGTGAAGAGCGCCGGATCGAACCGGCGCTTGAACGATATCGTGGCGCCCATGAGGCCGGCCCAGATCATCGCGTATCGGGCCAGCTCCTCTGTATAGGCCGGCGGCTGGTTGAAGACATAGCGCGCCAGGACCTGCAGCATGACGGCCCCCACGAGGATCACCAGCGCCACGCCGGCCATCACTGTGGCCAGACGATCGAGTCCGTTGCTGAAGCGGATGACGGATTTGGCGATGTGTTTCATGGGGGCGGCCATTGCTTAGTCTGCGACGGAGTCGCGGGCTTCGGTCCAGATGCTCAGCTGGTCGTCCGGCAGAGACGTTGCCCAGGTGGCGCGGGCCAGCTCGGCCATCTTTCCGCGTTCGCCTTCGGCAAGCTCGGTGATGGTCACGCCAGCGGCTTCATGCTTTGCGCGCACTTCGCTGGCCCAGTTGTTGACCCAGTCCCTGTTCGCTTTCTGGCCGGCAGCGAGGGCAGCGTCGATCTGGCCCTTTTCCTCATCACCCAGCGATGTGTACCAGTCTTCCGAAATCAGAACGATGCGCGAGGACGGCGTGATGTCGGCGGGCGTGAAGTGCTTCAGAAACTCTGTGTGGCCGGTGCGGATGGCCGAGTTCGGCGGGTTGAAATAGCCATCGGCAACGCCGGTCTGGATGGCGTTTGCCACTTCCGACCAGGAGACGATCGTGCCGGTCGCGCCCAGCGCTTCCTGCAGTGCGATCTGCTCGCTGTTGAGCGCGCGGAAGCGCAGGTCGGACATGTCCTCGACCTTGGCGATCGGCTTCTTGGAATTGTGAATGCCGATGTCCATGCCGATGTAATTGACGTCCACGAAACGCACGCCATTGTCGAGAAGCGGACCGTTCATCTGCTCAAGCATGTCCGTTTCCGAAAGCACGGCGTCGATCTGTTCGCGGTTCTCGAAGAAGAACGGAAGCTGGACGCCCTTCATCAGCGGGGACATGCCGAAACCGGTGGAAAGGGCGGCGAGATTGACCTCCAGAAGTCCCTGGGCAACCTGGTCGAAACGCTCTTTTTCCGAGCCCAGCGTGCCGGACGGGAAAATGGAGACCTCGAATTCGGTACCCTTGAGCGCATCGGCAAAGCCGTGGGCGAAGGCTGCTTCCGGGTTGGTCGCCGTATCGTCGGCGCCGTTCATGGCGATCTTGATGTCAGCGGCCTGTGCAGCGGCGGTCATGAGCGCAAGCGCCGAGATGGCGAGGGCTTTGGGTAAAAACTTCATTTTTTCTCCTCCGTTTTGTTTCGGTTTCCGTCAGGCGAGCCCCAACAGGCGTGGAATGGCCAGAGAAATCTCCGGGAAATAGGTGAGCACCAGCAGCAGCGCGACTTCGGCCAGAAAGAAGGGCAGGGTGGCGCGTATCAGCCGCCAGTAATTCATGCGCACCGTGGTCGCGAGGATCAGCAGAACCCCTCCGAGCGGCGGCGAAAGAAGGCCGGTGGTGATGTTGAAGCAGATCACGATGCCCAGATGTACGGGGTCGACGCCCATGGCGATTGCGACAGGTGCGAAGATCGGGGCGAACAACGCCACGGCGGCCTTCACATCCATCGCCATGCCGGCCACCAGAAAGATCAGGTTGATCAGCATCAGATATTGCAGCGGGCTGAGGTTCCAGTCTTCCACCGTTGCCTTGATGGCCTGCGGCCATTGCAGAAGCGCGGCGATGTAGGAAAAGGTCGAGATCGCGCACAGGATGATGAACAGCCCGCCAAGCATCACCGCCGTGCGTTGCAGGCTTGCGCCCACCTGGCTCCAGGTGAGATTGCCATGGGTGAAACCGACCACCAGAGCCGCAATCACGGCCACCGCTGCCGCTTCAGCCGGCGTCATGAAGCCGAACAGCGTGCCGCCGAGAATGATCACCGGCAGGGTCATGGCGGGCAGGGCCCTCAGGAGCGAGGGGAAGAATGCAGGCACGTCCTCGCCCGGGCCGCCGGGGTGGTTGTCGCGATGGGCGTAATAGGCGTTGATCGCCATCAGAACGCCGGCCAGCAGCAGGCCGGGCAGAATGCCGGCGGCGAAAAGCGCAGTGACGTTCGTCTCCATCAGCGCGCCATAGAAGATCAGGATGGACGACGGCGGGATGATCGGGCCGATGATCGACGATGCGCCGGTGATGGCCGCGGCGTAGTCGAGCGAATAGCCGCGCCGGCGCATCTCGGGCACCAGCGAGTTGCCGAGTGCGGCGGCGTCGGAGACCGCCGAGCCGGATACGCCGGCAAAGAACACCGAAGTCATCACGTTGACATGGCCCAGGCCGCCCTTGAGGCGTCCGAGGAAGGACATGCAGAAATCGATCAGCGCGGTTGCCAGACCGCCACGGTTCATCAAATCGCCCGCGAAGATGAACAGCGGCATGGCCAGAAAGGCGAACACATCGAGCTGGCTGAAAAGCCGCTGGGGCAGCACCGCCATATACATCTGACGGTCGGCCGCAATGAAGGTCAGGATCGCGGAAGCGCCAATGACATAGGCAATGGCGGCGCCGGCCATGAGGCCGAAAACGGTGAATGCGATGATAAGCGGCGCCTGCATGGCTCTTGGGTTCCCCTCCCCGATGGCTCACACAAATCTGGCGAAAGCGCTTGCGTTAGAAAATAGAAAAGTTTTCACTATTCCATAGCATTTCTCTATGGAGTGGCGGAAAAACGTGGAGGCAGCGCGGCCATGAAACCATTGACTTTGCAGCGTTTGCAGGTTTTCTGCGCGGTCTACGAGCGGCAGTCGATTACGGCGGCGGCGCGGCAAATGAACCTGTCGCAACCCACGGTCAGCCGCCATCTGCGTGACCTTGAAGCGGCCATCGGCCTGACGCTTTTCGTGCTCGACAAGGGGCGCGTGATCCCGACCGTCGAGGCGGACGCCATCTACAATGAGAGCCGTTTTCTCTATGACGGGATCAGCCGGCTGGAACAACGCATCGACTCGCTGCGAAAGGGCGTCGGCACGCGCCTTCTGGTGATGTCGGTCGGGCTTTTCGCTCCCTATTTCGTGCCCACCGCGCTTCGCAGGGTGCTGGATGCGATGCCGGGCCTGCGCGTGGCCGTGGATGTGGGGACGGCGCAGCAGCAGGTTCAGGCGATACGTGCGGGCATGGTTGATGTCGGGCTCGTCATCGGCAGGTTTCAGGCTGACGACATATCCACTGAGCCGCTGGGGCGTGGCCGTCTGGTGGTGCTCAGCCCGAAGGACGGGCCGCTGACCCGGCTGGACCGTGTCAGGCTGGAAGATCTGAGTTCCGTGCCAATGCTGGGACTGACCCCGCGCGGTCCCATCGGGCGTGTGCTGAACGAGGCGCTTCTGGAGCGCGGATTGCCTTTCGACAATACGGTGACGGGCAACACACTGGTTTCCGTACCCCATCTCGTTCTGGCAATGCAGCGTTCTGCGGTGGTCGATGAGTTTACCGCCGCCTTTCACGGTCTGGATGGGCTGGTGACGCTGCCGCTGGAGCCCGACCTGCCGCTCGATATCCAGTCGATCTCCATGGGTGCAACGGCGAGCAAAGTGGCCAGCCAGCTCTTCCTGAAGGAAATACGTGGAATGCTCGCAGACTGGCGGGAAGGGAAGATGCAGTTTTAGGAGCGGGGCGCGTCCTGCGCGCTTCGGCGTGGTGTGCTTCACGTCGGTGGATGTCCCCATTGCCCATGATGCTGTGCCGTTGATCAGGCATGGACAGAATCGCCGTGGGAAGGTTCCCACGAGCAAGGGCTCATGCTAATGAAGAAGATGAGGAGGACAGAATCAGAGTGACGGATAACGCCGCTTCCCTGACCATTATCGACATTGCGCGGCTCTCTGGCGTGTCCAAGAGCACAGTGTCCCGTGTGCTGTCCGGGGCGGAGAACGTGTCCGAGGAGGCGCGTCGCAAGGTGACCGAGGCCGTTGAGGCATCCGGCTTTCGGCGCAACGAGCTTGCGCGGTCCCTGCGGTCCGGGCGCACCGGCATGGTCGGCCTTCTGATCCCTGATATTGCCAACCCCTTCTGGGCCGAGGTTGCCCGTGGCGCGCAAGATGCGGCCACGGAAGAGATGGCCTCTGTCCTGATCTTCAATTCCGACTGGGATCCCGAGCGCGAGCGCCGGCATCTCATGGCGCTGACCCAGTCGCGGGTCGATGGCGCGATTGTGAATCCGGTCCAGAACGGGCTTGATGAACTCTCCCGCAGCCAGGTTCCGCTGGTGCTGATCGGCTCGTCGGCCGAACGGTTTCCGGAACTGCCTTCGGTCGGCAGCGATATTACGCAGGGTGTGCAGCTCGGGCTTGAGCAACTTGTTCAGGCCGATCTCGGAATGCCGGCCCTCTTGGTCGGCGATCCGCATCGTACCGCGCGGGAGCGGTTCGTTGGCGCTGTTCGCGAGTTTGGCGCGGCGCAGGGCTGGCCGGTCGAGGGGCTGAGGCTTCAGGACGGTCACTACACCATTGAGGGTGGTCGCGACGCCATGAAGCGGCTGCTTCAGGGCGGTGTGCCGCGCGTTGTTTTCGCGGCCAATGACATGATGGCGCTGGGCGCGCTTCATGCCGTCCGGGAGGCCGGGCTGAACTGCCCGGAGGATGTTGCCATTCTCGGTTTCGATGGAACGCCGGCGGCGGAGGTCTCGATGCCGGGACTCACAACGATCATGAAGCCTTCGCGCGATATTGGCCGGCGGGCATTTGAATTGCTGAGCCGGAAGATCGCTGGTGATGAGGATGTTCCGCACATGTCGCTGCCCTGTTCGCTCGTTGAGCGGGGGACGCTGCCGACAAGAGAAGGGCCGCGCGTCGTTCGCGGGGAGGAGAGGACAGCGACGTGACAAAGCACGACAGGACAGGGGCTTTTTCGCCCGAAATTGGGAACGTTCCCAATAGCGCGCGGCCTCTACAGGCCGGTCTCTATTTTGGGCGATTGGCTGCGCGACAAGCTCGACCCCACCATGCGCAACTAGTGTTTCCATGATCGTGTCGATGTCCTTTTTGCAAGGCCTGTGGGAAACCAATTGCCGTAGCAGTTCGTGGTTTCGATTACGTCCCTTATGCTGAGCCGTATGGGAGAGGCACGCCCTAAATTGATGTCCCGTAGACAGTCTGTGGCCAATTACATCCAACCTTCGCCAAAGCCTGAGAACGGCGGTGGAAAACTAGACCACGGTAGCGGCGGGATTGTCCTGCTGCGGGCGTCGCAAAAGTCGTCCACTTTTTCCCTTTTCTGCTTGGCGCAGGGAGGGACGAGGGATCTACACCGTGGAATTATATCTGAAGGTTCGAGTTGCTTGCGACGGCGGTATGAGCCAGCGCGAAGCGTCGAAGCATTTCGGCATATCGCGCGACACGGTTCGCAAGATGATGACGTATTCGGTTCCTCCCGGCTATCGACGGCGGGCTCCGGTTCGGCGTCCAAAGCTGGAAGCTTTCATCCCAATCATTGACGGATGGCTTGGGCGGATCGGACGGTTCCGCGCAAGCAGCGTCATACGGCCAAGCGGGTGTTCGACCGGCTCCGTGACGAACACGGGTTTGCTGGCGGGTACACGATTATCAAGGACTACATGCGTGATCGGGATCGGCGCGGCCAGGAGATGTTCGTGCCGCTGGCGCATCCTGCCGGGCATGGGCAGGCGGACTTCGGCGAGGCCGTGGTTGTCATCGGCGGCGTCGAGCAGAAGGCGCACTTCTTCGTGCTCGACCTGCCGCACAGCGATGCGTGCTATGTTCGCGCCTATCCTGCAGCCGTAGCAGAGGCATGGGTGGACGGCCATGTCCATGCCTTCGCCTTCTTCGGCGCTGTGCCGCAGTCGATCGTCTACGACAACGACCGCTGCCTGGTGGCAAAGATACTGCCCGACGGCACACGCAAGCGCGCGACACTGTTCAGCGGCTTCCTGTCCCACTACCTGGTCCGGGATCGTTATGGCCGCCCCGGCAAGGGCAATGACAAGGGCAGCGTCGAAGGTCTGGTCGGCTATGCCCGACGCAACTTCATGGTGCCGATCCCGTGCTTTGCGACGTGGGAAGACTTCAATCTGTGGCTTGAGGATCGATGCCGCAAGCGTCAGGGCGACCGGCTGCGTGGCGAGAGCGAGACGATCGGCGAGCGTCTGCAGCGTGACCTTGCGGCCATGCGGGCTCTGCCGGCTTCATCCTTCGATGCCTGCGACCAGGCCGGTGGCCGGGTCTCTTCCCAGGCGCTGGTGCGCTATAGGACCAACGACTACTCCGTTCCGGTCGCATATGGCCATCAAGATGTGTGGATCCGGGGCTATGTCGACGAGGTGGTGATCGGCTGCGGCGGTGAGACGATCGCCCGTCATCCGCGCAGCTATGAACGCGAAGAGGTTGTCTTCGATCCGCTGCATTACCTGCCGCTGATCGAGCAGAAGATCAATGCGCTCGACCAGGCGGCTCCTCTGCAGGGCTGGGAGCTGCCCGAGGCGTTCGCCACACTGCGTCGCCTGATGGAAGCGCGGATGGGCAAGCAGGGCCGGCGCGCCTATGTGCAGGTGTTGCGCCTTCTGGAAAGCTTCGATCTGGCCGATCTGCATGCAGCTGTGAAGCAGGCGCTACACCTGGGTGCCATCAGCTTCGACGCCGTGAAGCACCTCGTCCTGTGCCGAGCGGAACGCAGGCCGCCAAAACTGGACCTCGACATCTATCCCTATCTGCCCAGAGCCACTGTCGAGAAGACGTCAGCCAAGGCCTATATGCGGCTGCTGAACCGCGAGGAGGAACCGGCATGAGCAGCGATGCTCCCGAACTTCTGCTCGCTCATCACCTCAAGGCGCTGAAGCTACCGACCTTCCTGCGCGAGCACCAGAAGCTTGCC
This sequence comes from Nitratireductor sp. GZWM139, assembly GCF_030068685.1. NCBI lineage: Bacteria > Pseudomonadati > Pseudomonadota > Alphaproteobacteria > Hyphomicrobiales > Phyllobacteriaceae > Nitratireductor > Nitratireductor sp. GZWM139. Next base: position 60,577 of record NZ_JAMQML010000021.1, read on the forward strand.
CGACAATGTGCGGTCGAGGGTGTGGATCATGTCCGCTACCTTGCGCGGCTCGTCGAACTGGAACTAATCGAGCGGGAACGGCGGATGGTCGAGCGTCGCATCAAGGCTGCAAAGTTCCCGGCAGCGAAAAGCCTCGACAGCTTCGACTTTACCGCCATTCCGAAGCTCAACAAGATGCAGGTACTGGAACTGGCGCGCTGCGAATGGGTCGACAGGCGCGAGAATGTCATCGCGCTCGGACCCAGCGGCACGGGCAAGACCCATGTCGCGATCGGCCTCGGTCTGGCTGCCTGTCAGAAGGGATTGTCCGTTGGCTTCACCACGGCTGCCGCGCTCGTCAGCGAGATGATGGAGGCGCGTGATGAACGTCGTCTTCTGCGCCTCCAGAAGCAGGTGGCCGGCTACAAACTCCTGATCATCGACGAACTGGGCTTCGTTCCCCTGTCGAAAACCGGAGCCGAGTTGCTGTTCGAATTGATCTCACAGCGTTATGAGCGCGGCTCCACGCTGATCACCAGCAATCTGCCCTTCGATGAATGGACCGAGACGTTT
>NZ_JAMQML010000005.1:0-302009 GCF_030068685.1 Nitratireductor sp. GZWM139
CGCCACGATCTGCGACCGCAGGATCACCAGAACGAGGATGACCACCACCAGCACGCCGCCGCCGGCCGCAATGGCCTTCCAATCCATGCCGGTCAACCAGCCCAGACCAAGCGCGCCGGAACCGAGCAGCCCGGTCAGCCACTGCCAGAAGCCGGATTTCTCCTTCACCTTCTGCTCGACCTCTTCGGGAACGGTCGGGCGCGGTACCGGCACCTTCTCGATCTGCTTGGGCTGCCCTTCCAGATGCAGGGAGCGAACGCGAGAGAGCACCCGCTTAACCTCATCCACGGAGACAGAGGCCCGCTGCCCGCCATAATAGCCCCTGCCCTCCGGCGTCGGCAGGCTGGCCCACTCCTTCGCCAGGTTGAGCAGCAGGGTGTTGAGGTGCAGCCGGCCGGCGAGCCATTTGTCGATGCCCCGCAGTCCGAGCAGATAGCAGGCCATCCGGTCCTGCATGTCTTCATCGAACAGTTCCGCGCCGGTCAGGCCGAGCGCCTTGCGGATCGCCCGCATCGTGGTCCGCACGATCTGGTAGCGCCCGCAGGCCGAGGAGTTCAGCCGGCTGTTGTCCGGATCCTTGAGCATCCGGGTTTGCAGCTTGTCGACCTGATCCAGCGTCATCGCGGTCAGGATGACATCGGTGCCCTTGCCCTTGGACACGCGCCCATCGAGCATAATGCCGTAGCCGAGCGTTTCGTTGTAGCCGTCGCCCCTGTCCGTCCCCTCGGAATGGCCAAGGAGATCGAGCACCGGTCGATAGACGCGATACTTGTCCATGTCGTTTCCTTTCTGGTGATGAGTCCATACGAAAGCGCCGCGCCCGGAAGGCACGGCAGAAACTTTCAGATTGTGGGTAGGTTCAGTTGCGCAGCGGCACCAAGATTACGTGATCACACCAATGGTGCGATCACATCATTTTGCTACCTTGGATTGCCGTCGAGCGAGATAATCGCCCTTGGAGCCCCAAGCTTGAAGACGTGAATTAGTACGCCCTCGCTCGTCGGCTCCACCTAGCGCCCTCTCCGTCATTCGCAAAGATGCGTGTAGCCGCAAGGTAGCATTTTATCGGACACTGAATATTCAGTCGGCTGCAAGCGCGCGAGTTGGTTGCGTACTCATGGAAATTCTGCAATCAGATCGGCCGAATAAGCCTGTTCGGGGGAAACCAATTGCAGAAGTCAGGTTATAGGACCGACATCGACGGCATTCGTGCGTTGGCCGTCCTTCTCGTGGTGATCTTTCATATCAACGAAAACCTTATCCCTGGCGGCTTCGTCGGCGTGGATGTGTTCTTCGTTATATCCGGCTATCTTATTACCGGAAATATCCTGAGGGACTATCAACGAGGCACATTCACTTTCTCGGAATTCTACCGACGGAGAATTCGGCGCATACTCCCTGCCATGTTCACCGTCACTTTTGTGACGCTCATTGCCGGCACGCTATTGTTGTTGCCGGAGGATGTGAACCAGCTGGCCTTGTCTTCGCTTGCTACGGCCCTATCCGGCGCTAATATCTTCTTCACGTATTTTCTCGATACAAGCTATTTTGCCGCAGACAGCGCTACCATTCCGCTTTTGCATATGTGGTCGCTCGGCGTCGAAGAGCAGTTCTATTTCCTATGGCCGGTCTTTTTGATCTTCCTTCTCGGTCGAGCGCGCTGGCTTTTAACTGCCCTTGCATCCCTCATAGTGGCGAGCTTGGCTTTCGGCGAATGGCAGTTGCGCCATGAGCAATTTGAATGGGCCTACTACATGTTGCCCAGCCGAGCGTTTCAGCTCGCAGCCGGCGGAACTCTCGTATTCATGCCGCAGATAAGCCGTCTCGCGGCCATGCTTCTCGCACCGTCCGGCCTGCTACTCGTGTTTGGAAGCGCGTTCCTTCTTGCTGGCTCTTCGCCCTTCCCTGGCCTTAACGCCGTTCCTGTAACCATCGGCGCGGCGGCGATTTTGGCTTCGGGCGTCCACACCACGCCATTCTCGACAGCCCTTTCGGTCAGGCCTTTGAGGTTCGTAGGGCTAATCTCCTATTCCCTCTATCTGTGGCATTGGCCGGTACTCGCCTTCCTGCGATACTTCTATGGAGAGTTAGATGCGCTCCAGCAGGTCATCGCGTTCATTGTCATGACAAGCCTCGCCGTCGCCAGCTATTTTCTCGTAGAACTGCCCTTCCGCCATGCGGCATTCTCTTTCCGAAAAAGTTTCATTCGGTTCGCGGTTATGCCGACGGCCACACTCGCTCTGATCGTAGTTGGACTTGTTACGACTGATGGCTACGGGCCTTATCGCTATACGGATTACCCTAAAAGGCTCGCAAATTTACCGGAAGCAAGAGCGGCCTTCTCAATCGCCCAAACGTGCCAACGGTCTGCCATTCGAGTAACCGACACAGAAGGCGACGGTTGCGTGATTGGAGTTGGCGAACCCCGCGTACTTCTTTATGGTGACTCCAACGCCACGCATTACATTGGCGTGATCGCAGCGCTCGCCAGAGAAGCAGGTGTCCCGTTCAGAAACTATGCACACTCAGGGTGTGTACCGCTCAATTCAGACCCTTCACCATATGTCACGGGACGGTACCTTCAGCCGTGTGTCGACTCGCAACAAGTCGTTGCAAGTGATCTCATGCAATATGACCTGATCTTCTTGGCCGCAGCTTGGGGCGTCTACGACAAACGGGCTACCAGAAGCGGAGGCGACTTGGCTGGCGATCTAAAGGCTTTCGTCACAGCACTCACCGCAAATGGGACGCAAGTGGTATTGATAGACACGGTTCCAGCACAACCGCACGTGGATGGTCGATGCGGTCGAAAGATGCTGAAGATCAATGCTTTGGATTGCACCCGTCTTGGCGGATTGAACACAATTCCCGATTTCATCTCAGATCTAAAAACAATCGCGAAAGAAATACCAAACACATCGTTCCTGAGCCTTCGCTCAAGCATTTGCGACGACCGAACGTGTCCAGCATTCCATGAAGACGGAACAGCGCTCTATTTTGACAGAAGTCACCTGAGCGCTGAAGGCAGCCGCAAAATTGGCGAGCGCTTTGTCGGCTCCAGCGAAGGGTTGAAGATGGTCGACTTCATCAAGTCGACCGTTAGTTATTGATAAATGATGCCAGCTGCGGTGATCGCATTCGCATTTTGACTCAGCGTACCAAGGCCGCCACTAGCGTTGATTGTTGATCCGGTCACGACTTCGAACCCAAAGTCGAGCACAGCATTCGCGATACCATTGTGTGCGTTAATATGCGATCCTTCCGCCGCGTAGAAACCGCGCCGCGTCGATGCCTGAGCGTTTTTCGCCACATCAGCGTGGCGCGCATTAATCACGGCACCCTGCCAAGCGTAGATCCCGGCAATCCCCGCATCACGCGCTTGCGCGCCCCAGCAATCGATCACAGCGCCCTCTTCAGCTCGAATACCATACGAGCCACATGATGCTGCTCGACCATTATTGAAGCTCAACTGTGAGACCTGCGAAGATGAAACGCCATACTTCACAGCATCGCGAACGTCAGAGTCATCCGCGTGAATGATTGATCCTCGCCGCGCAGAAATACCTGTCGCATCAACCAACGCTTCCGTAGAGCCCGACGATCCTGCGTACCGAAAATTAGTGCCGTTCGCCACAGCTTTGGAAGCTCGATTTGCGAGAAGACCAAAATATCCAGCCCGAATAACGCCTGCTCCAGCGTCGATAAGCATTGAGGCTCCTGTATCGAGATAAATACCGGTCCTGCCTCGGCCTTCCGCGTCAATAAGACACTCAAGAGAGGGCATAACGCACCCCTTGTCTCCATAGAAGATGTGACTCATAGCTGGGAAAGCAGGACTCAGAAGAATATCTCCCGACTCTGATGTGATCCGAAAATGGCTGTAATCCCCACGCGACAAACGAAGACCAGAGATAAGCAGATGCCCAGATGAAATCCGAATGGTGATTACTGCTCCCGTCCGCTTGGGCAAGCCTCCCAGTTCGTTGAACGCCGTCTGCAGCGTTGGGTAATCCTCTGGAATGCGGTACGTTGTTGATGACAGAGCACGGGGCACCCATAGATAGTCACCATCTGCGTCGCTATTCTTGATAAGCGTGTCACCAATGAATCCGCCGGTCGGGACACCGGTCATCTGTGCAGCCTCATACCATTTGACGGTCACACCATCTGCAAGCGTGATAGGAAACTTCCTGGCATGAGTTGGCTCGGCCGCAACTAACCTGTAAAGCGCACCTCTTCCGTCGCCAGCTAGGACCAAGCCAGCGGTCCTAATGTATTCCGGCGCGACTGCTGGCGCGAACGCTCGTGCCGTTGCAACGTTTGAAAATTGCGGATCAATGACGGTGGTCATGGATCCAGAGGCAACGGAAGCAGCCGCTTCCGACCGGCTTGCTGCAGCTTCTGCTGCGGCTACAATCGCGGCCGAGGCCTGATCGGACAGCAAACGGAAATCTCCGCCCTGCACAACACCCAGCATGACCGAGCCCGCAGGAAGCCCGCCGACAGCCACATCATTGCCCGAGACGGTCTTCACCGTCAGCGCTACCCCACCATTGAACGCCACGGTCACGGGCGAAGCCGTGTTCGCGGCGGTAATAGGCAGAAGGATGAGCTGCGTTTCGTTCACGGCCACAGGCGTGGTGGCCGCAATTGTGTTCGGCGTTCCTGCCCCGGCATTCGTGGCCCTGACGAAGCCCTGCCCCGGAACGTTGCCGATCTTCACCCACGAGCCCGAGCCGGACGCGCCCTGCTTCATGTAGAGGCCATCGTCGGCAATGCTCTCGCCGATCAGGATAGCGCCGGTATTTGCTGCATGGTCAAGGTCGGCATTCAATGCGGAAAGACTGCCATAGACCAGCAGATCGCCGCCCTCGAGTGCCACCTGAACGATGCGCTCAACCTCTGTCGACCACACCTGAGCATCATGATTGATGACCTGGCGCGGGTTGCCGGCTGCATCCGTAGGCGCAAAGATGAGCGCGCCGAGCTTGGAAAAGATCGACATCAAGTATCTCCGATTTTGGATAGGCTTCGCCGGCCGGGCAGATGCACTGCGCGGGGCGGATCAGTTCACGATGGGTGTGGTCTCGACTCCCGGTAGAGCCTCTGCTTCACTTGGAGGCGCTAGACAGGGAGGGGAAAATGGATTGACTCAGACAGAACCAAGTGGTGTGCCCGGACTGCCGTGTTCGGATCGGGAATTGGACGCTTGCGGGCACCCTACAGGTGGTCTCGGGTCTTGGAGGCGTCGCTGGCTGCGCTCACCGAGGAGACCCGAACGCCAAGGGCATCCAATGTCCGCGATTAGCGGAGGCTGTTGCGGAAGCGAAGCGATCAGTCGACCATCCGCGTCGTGAATGACTTCTTCCTGCACGGCCATTCGGATTTCGCCATCATCATCCTTGAAGGCGTATCCGTTCGCCACATAGGTCCAGTTATCTGGGGCCGCGTGGGCAAGATCAAGAAACTCTTCTTCGGTCATGTCTTCCTCGCATGCTTCGCCGACCGAGGCGCGCGGGCCGGGGCGGCTGGAAGGGTTCAAATTGAGGAGTTCAGCGCCGGCCTATGGCGGCGGGCCTTCGAAATTGTAGGTGTTCACCTTCTGTCGGCTGGTGCCATCGGTGGTGTAAACCGTCGTCGTGATGGTGATGGTGTGGGCGCGCCCCTGCCCCGGCTTTCCGATTTCGAAACTGCCGACCTGCTCCTGAAGCGGCCGACCGACACCATCATAGAGCGTCCCACTGCCTGATGGGGTGCCGATGGCGCTCCAGGTCACCACCATCCGCGCAACCTGAATGTCATCCTTGTGGGGTGACGACGTGATGGTGAATGTCCGGTTTTCGCTGGTAACACCACTGTCTTCGTATTCGATGTCCTGATACGGCACATTGGGCAGACTGTTGTCGACTGCCATGGGATCGACCGTCAGATATTCGGATGGATAGGACGCCTCGCCATCCCCATTGTACCAGCGCACCCGGAAGTCGCACTTTGCCCCGCGCGTATCTTCATAGTCCCGCGCATACCAGCGGTCGGCAGGCGAAGGCGGCGGGATAGGATCACCTCCCGGCACGTGATTGTCCCATTCCGCCATGCCCTGCCACGGATCCGGCAACCCGCCCGTATAGGTGCGGAAGTTCGCCTCTGCGAGTGTCCCGCCGCTCACAGTGCCGTATTGGACGCGGGTTTCCCACGCGCCGCCCGGAACCTGCACCACCACCGCGCGCGTGGGCGCGGCCGGCGTGTCCAGATCACTTTCATATTGCAGGTTCGGAAGCTGCTCTGGTGCTGCGGCTTCCATCGTCGCCGGGTTCCACGGGCTGTCAATCAACTCCTGCGGCCAGACCGTGAATGGAATATCCACCTGCCCGCGCTCATCATCAACGCGAGGCGGGGCGATCTTGCAGACCGGGGTTTCCTCGATGTCGGAGAGCGTGATGTTGGCGTAGTCCCTGCCCCACAGCGCAAGCCCCGCCATGTTGCTCTGCACCACGCCGGTGTCGCCACGCGCCTGCAGGAAGAGACGCCGCGCAATGCGCTGCGCCTGGCTGGCCGATGGACAGAATGGAAGTTCGATATCGTAGATCTTCTCGCCATACCGATCGATCTCATCCTGCACGCGCGCCCACCCAATGCCGGTCATGTCGATCTCGCCCATCTCATACCCACGCTCGGGCGAGTAGTAGGAGATGCGGCAGATGTTCGGGCGCTCGGCAGCTTCCGGGCCAGACCGCCACGAATAGCTGGTGATGTGATCGTCGGTCAGCGTCATGTCAGCCGTGGGTGCGTCATCGATGAGCCCGATGCGAACCAGCCCCGCATCGCTCAGCGTCACCTCGCACCCGATGCTTTCCAGCACCTGCTTCATGGTGTCGCCGCGCTTGGCCTCAGAAAGCCACACACCAGAGCATTGCGAACGCGGTTCCGTTCCGGTCAGGGTTGGAACCATCGCATCGGCCTTGTCAGCTTCCGCCGCAATGAAATCCCAATCGAAGCTGTCGGCCGTCAGATCAGGGTAGGAGAGCATGATGCGGGCAGCGCAAAGCGGCCCGTTCATCGACCACACCCATGTGGCGTCGTTGTCCTTGTGCGCCCCGACCTCTCGCGGGTCATAGACGACATTCCACCGGGCAGTGGTCGCGCTTTCCGGTTCACCCTGGTTGTAGAGCTGGCCGAACTTTTCGGTGTAGATGCCGGGGGAGACGTATTTGACCAGAGACTGCGCGATGCCACGAACGCGATGCGCAGAGGTCCATGTGGTCGGGAAAGAGCTGACCAGTTCAGGCCACGCCGTTTCGGTCCCGTCGCCAACCTTGGTCTTGAAGGTCACCCAGGAGCCGCCGGACTTCGCAAACGGCGGTGACGACACATAGCCCGTGTCGCTATCGACCACCACCTCGCGCCCGCCGAGAAAGTACTCCTCGATGGCAACCATCGGCCCCTTGGCGTGGCAGGTCAGGCGAAATCTGTCCCTGTTCCTCGTGTTGCCGAAGGTGCGGACACCGCCGAGACGGCAGCGGCCAATGGCGTTGATCTCGGATCCTTCAGGCGAAATCTCAAACGTGTTCTTGTATTGGCCGGGGTCAATCTTCTGGCTCTTGGACAGGGCCGACGAAACCAGAAGCGAAGCGCCGATGCCGATGGCGTAGAGACCGATCTGCGCGGCTGTCACCAACGCGCCAAACGAGAAGGCAGCACCAAGCGGTCCGGCAAACAGAAAGAAGCCGATGCTGATCGGGTCCGCCGAGGCGTGCGCCGTCATCGCCAGGTAGGATCCACCGGCGCTGAGAAGGAATTTCCAGAGCTTCATGGTGTCTCGTAGACCCTCAGAAACTGGCGCACCGGCCCGAAGGGATGCCAGCCGCCACTGTCTTTGCGAATGATGAGGATGCGGCCGGCGCCGAGAATGCCGCCGACCTGGCCGTGAAGGCGCGTCTCGATGATGCCGACATCACCGATTTCCGGCTCGCCGATGCGCTCCATGCCGCCCGCCTGCGCGGCAATGTCATCCCACACCGCCAGGAGCCCGCCCATGCGCTGGATAATTGCGTGCGCCTCATCTCTTGAAGAGTATTGGGGCAAGTCGATCTGCTTGCCCGTTTCTTCCGACCACCACAGCGCAGGAGCGGCGGAACAGTCACTTTCGCCCCAGACCACCGGAGCGCCCTCAAAGCGCGTCAGGAAAGCCCGCAGGCGGTTTGCGCGGCCCATGGTCAGTTCCATTTCTCGGCCACCTTCACGCCGACGAACTGGAGCCCCTTGTCGCCGGGATAGCGCCGGCGCTGGTCGGCATCGTTCCACTTCCCGCCAAAGGGAAAGTTCTGAGCCTCCCAGAAAGACTCGACCGTCAGCCCCACATAGCGGGTGCCCACGCCCTGCCGGTGCAGCGTCGGTGCGGACATCTTGCCGGGGAACATGCTCTTGAAGAGCTTGATCTGTCCCGTCTCGGGATCGAATGCCCCGAAGCGCAGCGTGGCCGATCTGCCTTCGATGGCGCGCGCATCCCGCTTCACGCTCTTGAAGAACTCGACATTGACGCCGCTCAGGATGATGTCGACCTTGGCCGCCTGCCCGAAGCGCGGATCCTCGACGGCGGAAATACCGACCAGCAGGCCACCGACCGGATCGGTCACGCCAACATATGTCTGCCCCTCGACCTCGACCTCACCGACACCATTGTGCAGGTAGTGAATGCCGGTCGGGAGATCGAACTCGCCGAACCAGGCGCGCGTGACATGGGGACCGGACAGCCAGTCCATGTCCGCTTGCGTGAACTCTGCCATTGATCAATCCGCGAAATACTTGCGCACGTCGTAATCGAGCACTTCGACAAGCGTCATGGAGAGGTTGATGCCGAATGCGGCATCACGGGCGGCGGTCGCAGCTTCCTCGCCTTCCAGCCGCATCGCGATCACGGGGCGAAGGGTGGCAAAGTCATCAGGCGAGATGTCTTTCCGCAGCGGCGGCCAGACACGATACCGACCGGGAGCAAGAACCTCGGTGACCATGTATTTCCCGAGATGGAACGGGAAGAACCCGAACATGTCGCCAATATCGAGGCCGTGGCCCCAGAACGCGCTATCGAGGGAGACAACCGTGCCGCCCTTCGACATCGCAGCCGATACCGCCACCACGGGCGGGGTCGAGCCCCAGTTCTGGCCATTGCTCCATGGTTGCCCGTTCGCCCACGGCTGCCCGTCACGCCACTCCTGATCCGTCGCCGCCACCCCCATTTGCGAGCGTGTCAGCCCATCCCAGTCGCAAAACGGCACGGCGACCGCATTGGCCCCGCCATGCAGGGCAGTGACGAGGCCACGATAGCGCCGGAATATCTGCCCGCGCATCAGTGACGGGAATCCGAAGCGCCAACGCCACAGCCCGAACGGACTCGCCGTGGTCTGGAGAAACCCGCTAATGGATTGCGTCTGCGATGCACCAATCGTGCGCGGGCCGGAAAGCGGCTCACGCATGTTCGTGCGCAAACCGTTCGGCCATGAAAGCAGTCTAGCCATTAGGGCCTCGTTCCACGAACGTCACGGGTGTTGATGCGATTGTCGATCTGCTTGGGCAGGCTGCGCTGCATTTCCTTCAGCTGCTCATTCACACGAGCAAGCGCCGGCGCATTCGCGTCCCGCGCATCGATGGTGATGGGCATGCTGATGGAAGTGCTGCGCGAACCGGATGCGGAAGGCCCGCGAAGATCCACAGGGATGCGACGGCCATCGGGCAGCGGAACCGCAGCCTCCGGCCCCGCCTCACCGAAGATCGATGCCGACCGGGCAACACCGCCCTTGGCAAAGCGTGGAAGCGGCTGGGGCTTGCCGTGCGCGGCAATGCCGCCCTTGGCAAAGCCGAAAAGGCTCAGAAGCCCGCCACCACCGAAACCGCCACCGAATAGACCGGCGATCAGATTGTTCAGCGCCATGTCCAGCAGTTTGTCCGCAACCTTTTGGAGCGCACCCTCCAGCGCTTCGGCAGCATCAACGCCATTGCGCAGATCATTGATGAAGCCGCCCAGCACATCTTTGCCCAGGTCTTTCAGATCGTCGGCCTGCTGCCGTGCATTGTCCTGCGACTCTGCCAGCTTCTCGGATTCCACCGTGGCCGTGGCGTAGGCAGTGGCAAGCTGGCGGATCTGCTCGGAAAGCTGTGGCGTGATCTCAAGCCCCGCCTTCTTGGCCGCATTCTCCAGTTCGGCAATGGCCGTAGCGCGCTCAAGGGCGAAGCCGTAATCATCGATCAGAGGATTAACCGTGGCCTGCGCGGCCGTCATCGCCTGAATGGAAGCGGTGCGCTCCCTGATCTGCTCGATCTCACGCTGGAGATCGTTCTGTCGACCGCCCCGCCGACCACCACCGCCGCCGCCGCCACGTCCACCAGTGCTCGGCAAATCGAAATCACCAAGGGAAACCGTGCGTGGTTTGCTGTCCGGGCGCGCGCCGGGGATCGGCCCACTATCAGGCAACGAGACACCGGCGCCAGCCTGGCTCTTTTCGTACCACTCCTTGATGGCAGCTTCGGAAACCGACCCGGCAGTTTCGACGGTCTGCGCAAAGGCATTGTCGATCCGTGACTGGAGAGCCCGCGAAGATTTGACGGTGAACGCGCCGCCTAGGAAGTCCTTGGAGACTGCGCCACCAGTCAGCACCTCACCAATCCTGTCAGTACCAAGCGCAGCCCCGATGGACGGGACAAGGTTCTGGACCCACTCGATACCTGCACGCAGATCATTGAGCCAACCAAGGATCTTGCGCACTTCCTCGCCGAACGCTTCGAAATCGATCCCGTTGATGGCATCAGCCATCGTCTGGAATGCCGCACCAAGACCATCTGCGGCCAGAGAGCCTTTGGCGAAGTCGCGGGCCGCATCAATCGCAGCGGTGCGGACGTTCTCCAATCCCTGACTGGTCGTGAGTGTCGCGTCGGCAACCTTCTCTTCGAGGATGACGCTGCCAGCCTCAAACGCCCGGAAGAATGCCTCTGACGAAATCTTTCCATCCACAACGAGCTGGCGCAGCTTGGAGACAGAACCACCAGCCTCTTTGAGACCGGCAGCCGCCGCCTGCGCAATCGGCAGCGCACCTTCAAGGATGGAGTTGAATTCCTCAGCCCTCACGACACCAGAACCAAGCGCCTGGGAGAGCTGGAGCAGTGCACCAGAAGATTCAGCCGCCGATTGTCCGGAGACGCGAAGCGCGAGCGCAATCTTGTCGGTGAAGTTCAACATCTCCTCTTGGGAGACGTTCAATTCCTTCTGAACGAGCGCCGCTCTGCCATAAAGCGTGACGAGCGTTTCGAGCGGCGCGGCGTTTCTAATCGCGCTATCGCGGAGCCGGTCATAGACCTTCTCCAATTCAGCGCCAGACAACCCCGCCACTTTCAGCGCGTTGTCGATGCGCGTTGCACTGTCCAGGAGCGATTGCATCCCCCGGATGCCGCCTGCGACAGCAAGCGCCTTCGCGATGGACGCACCAATCCCAGAGAAGCCCCGCGAAAGGTTCTTGTTCATCCTGTTGAAGCGCGTCTCAATCGAGCGGGCACGCTTGTTCGCAGTCTGGTTCGCCTTTGCGAGCTGCTTCTCAAATTTTGCTTGGCTCGCTTCAAGTCTTACGATGAGGCGTTCAACATCAACCGCCATTTGGCAACCTCAGATTCGTTTATACGTCGGAGAAACTCGTTGAAAACCGTCATCGCTAGCCTGACCATACTCGTCACTACCAACGCTGCGCACGCCGATACCTATCGGCTTATCCACGCACTCGGGAACGCTGAAAAGGAAATCGCCAGAGGCTTGAAGAAGGACGAATGCGAAGCAATGAAAAGAGACCGGAAGCGCATTTCAAATGCGCTTGGCATTCACAATGAAACCCTCGGTCTTGGCTCGATCACGTGCCTGCCCGAGAGCATCTTCGCAGACTAAAAGCCCGCAATGCCCATATCAGCCAGGTCGTCGTCGGAGATATCGCCGCCCTTCGGCTTGGCCCCATGCTCAAGCATGATGCCGTCACGGGCGGCCATGAATTCCCATAGGGTCAGAACCCCTATGTCTCCGAGCTTTCCCCGCCACTGATAGAAGCCGGAGAAGCGCCATTTTCCGCGCGGGAGAGGTTCGCGCTCTGGTCCGCCTCCCCCGCCTCCAATTCCCCCACTTCGTCATCCTGTGTGCCGAACAGGGCAGAGGCGAGAACGGCCTGAGCGGTAATCACCGAGAGCGAAAGCGGCTCATCCTCGACATGGAGCTTGACCAGCTTGCGGGCTTCTTCCTTCGACATGCCGCCGCCTTCGAGACCAAGGCGGATCGGCTGGATCACATCGTCAACGTGCCAGCGCGCGGATGAGAGCCGGTTCAGAACATGAGCCGGGCCGGCATCGCACTTCTCCTGAAGCGCTCGCAGAAGCTCGATGGTGAGCAGGAATTCATGCTCACCACCTGCCCAAGTGATCTCGACGCCGCGCGCCATTAGACCTTCGCCGTCCGGGTCGGCACACCGTCGAAGTTGATCTCAAGCTCGGCGGTGACCTTCTGGCCCTTTGTGCGGGAGTTGTTCAGGCTCACCAGTAGGGCGGGGCCAGCTTCGGTCTCGGTGTCACCCGTTGCGCCGTCAGCCTCCACCTTGGCGTTGCGCAGGCGAATATTCAGCGTGGAACCGCCATACCACCAGCCCATGATTGTTTCATGGCTCTGGAGCGCCCAGACGCCGGTGGCCGAGATGGTGACCTCCTGAGAGCGCACAGCACGTTCGATGCTGAGCGGCAGGCTCTCGTCGTTACAGTTCGGCACCTCAGTTGTGTCGATGTTCGACGTGCGGTTGATGGTGACATCCGTGAGACCACAGAGCGCAGCATAGGTGCCGCTTTCCGGCGTGGTCTCGATCTCCAAGATCATCTGTTCGAATTTTGCAGTTACAGCAGTCATTGTGTTGCTCCATGCGGGAATGGGCCGGTCGCAAACCAGCCACGGTGATGGGCGTCCTGCCCGTTCTCAGGTGATGGGCGTTATCCCGCCCGCTTGGCGCGCTTGTAGGCGCGTTTCTGTTCCGGCCTCGGGCTTGTCACCCGCTCGGCCGCGCCGGCCGCCACGGCTGCATTGATGACCTTTGCAGGAAACTCCTGCGGGTCTTCGCCGGGCAATATCTCCTGACACACGGCAGCGTCAGGCCGGAAATCGAAATTGAAGGTGCGATGGAAGACAGCCCATGGCATCAGAAGAACCCTCCCCAGATGAGCAGTGCGACCAGACCGCTATCCATCAAGCGCCGCCCGATCCAACGGCCCCAGAATTCGGTCCATGTGGTTTTCGCTACGCCGCCCTGCCCCAAAAGGGCCATGCGAAGAAGCGGACCCAAGAAGACCTTCGACGCGAGGAGCGTTGCAAGAATCCATTGCGCGCCCTGCCAACGTTCCATCAGCTTTCCTCGATCATTGCCTCGACCGTCACCACGCCATGTGTCGTGAGGTTGTCGGGGTCTTTGAAAAAGCGGATGCCGAGCACGCGCATCTGAACCAGCGCGTTGACGGTGAGCGCCCCGTCATACTTATGCAGCGCCTTCTTCACGGCATCAGCGAGGGTCTTCACCTCTTTGAACTTCCCGGAGGTCCGGGACCAGCAATCAAGCTGGATGGTCTCTGTGCGCCCCGTGATGCATTCCGCATCATCCTCGACCACATCAGACGGGCCGAATGAGACGTATGGGAAGACAGCGCGCGTGGTTGGCGCGTCATAGATCCGATCAGCGCAAATCGCGTGGACGCCTGCGTCAGCGACAAGGCGACCATGGATCAGGGCCTGTAGTTCGTTGGAAGCCGTCACTTCGCACCTTCCTTGATCGCCTTTTTCATCTCGCGGGTAACGCGGCCTTTCACCCGGCGCTTCAGGGTTCGGTAGGCCGGATAGAAGAACGGCGAAGGCGGCATGTTCTGCGTCCCGAACTCGACAAACCGGACATAGAAGGCGTCCTTGTCGCCAAGGTTCTTGTTGCGCGTTCCGGCGTAGATCGTGATTGCCTCATCACCGTCCTTCGACTGACGAACGGTCCCGAGGGTGATCGAACCTTCCGGCGCTGCCCCCCAGGTCCAGCCAATGCTGTCACGAAGCGCGCCGCTGTCCACCGGGACAAGCGACTTCATCATCGCAACGATCTCCTCGGCACCCTTCTCCAGCGCCGCCCGCGTCTTCACCCTGACGCGATCCGGGATCGTCTTTGTCAGCTTGCGATTGAGCGACTTCAGCCCCTGCACCATCAGACAGCCACTCCACTCTCGGCGAGGAACTGGACGTACTGCCGGTCCGACGTGATCTCGCGCGACCGGATATTGAACGTCTCGCCAGTGCGGGTATCCACGATTGACCAGCCGGTATCGACGCGACGGGAGTCGGCGCTGGAGCGCACGGTGATCACGGTCGGCTGGCGACCGGCAAGCCGCGCCGCCTGAACCGTCTCGGAACCGCGGAGACGTTGATAGCCGGCGCGATAGGTGAACTCATCGTTCCAGCCATCGACTATGCCGCCCTGCCCATCTGAGACCGGCTCAGCAGGACTGCGAAACGTTACCCGCTCAATCAGCTTTCCAGCGGCCATCAGAAGAACACCCTTCGATAAGGCGTGATCAGCCTGTCGACGGACAAAGGCACGCTTTCAATCTTCGTGCCCTCAGCCCCTTCGCGGTGCTCGTACCAATGAGCGGCAAGGAGCATGATGGCGACACGCAGGGCCGAGGGAACATCAGTTGCGGCAGGGCCGAACCCCGTGGTGAACGTAACCTGCACCGCATCCGAGACATCATCGAACAGAGCTGGCCGGGAGAAGCTGTCGCGAAAACGGATCATCGATCCAGTCGCAGTCTCCACCACCTCATATTCACCACGACCAAGAACCAGTTCGTTCTCATCGGGATCGATGTATGTGATGTCTGCATCGGACACATCACCGAACGGCAGGACAATACCACCGGCGGGCCAGCACATAAGATCAATGCGCCAGTCCTGATTGATCATCGCCCGACCGAGGATCCCCGTCCAACCGTCCAGATGATCGACGGCCGCATCCAGATACGCTTGCAGGATCGTGTCATCGTCTGAGAAGTCCACCCGCGTCTGCTGCTTCAGTTCGGCAAGCGAAACGGGGGCGTCGGCGGGAGCTGTGACTCGGACGGGCTTCATGGATTATTCCTTGTCAGCCTTGGCCTTCGATACGGCCTTTGGCTTTTCGTCAGAGACGGCATTCGCCTTCATGGCCGCGACCAGAAGATCATCTGGACATTCGTCGCCGACCTTGAAGTCCTGCGGGTAAGAGTTGCCGCCAGTGGCACCCTTGAAAGGCTTGGTGAATTTCATGGGTTCGCTCCAGTTGGTTTTGTGACGGGGCGACCGAAGCCGCCCCACTGCAAAGCCAACCGTTAGGCTGCGACCTGCTGGTAACGGATGTATTCCGGGTTCCAGAGACCACCGCCAACCCGCTTCGTGGTGTAGAACATCACATAGGGCTTGTTGGTGTACGGATCGCGGAGAACACGAACCCCGGCACGGTCGAAGATGCGATAGGCCATCGCCATGTCACCGAAGATGACCGGGCGCGCATTCGCTGCGACATCGGGCATGCCGGCCAGTTCACGGGCCGCATAGCCCAGAACCTGCGCCGGCTGACCTGCCTGGAAAGGCGGCTGCCAGAGGTAGTTGTTCTGGCCATCCTTCATTTTGCGGATGACGGCATGCGTGGCGCGGTTGGCGTAGAACGCCGAGTTCGGCGTGACGCGCTCGCTCGGAATGCCGTAGACGAGATCAACCAGACCATCCGCCGTCAGCAGAGCGGCATCACCGGAGTTGACATCCTGAACCGGTCCGAGCGGATGCTGCTGATTGGCCGGAAGACCGCCTTCGGTCGTCGCGTCGTACATCAGCACGCCCTTGGGGCGGTTGGTGCCGTTGCCATTGACGAAGGCCGTACCTTCCTGCGTGGCAAACTCCAGCTGAACTTCCGAGGCGTGCCATGCGGCAATGTCGATCTCGGAGTCATCGAGGATCTGCTGCGTCAGGGCCGGATTCGCGTAGACCTCACCGAAGGCGAACTCATACGCACCGAACTGCGCCGTGTTGGTCTCAGGACGGCCAGCGGTTTCACCGACCCAGCCAGAGCCAGCACCGTGCAAGTTGTACAGATGGCGGAAGCCCTGACCGCGAACGGTCTGGACGGTCGCATACTGACGCATCTGCGAAACGACCTGGAGTTTGTCAGTGATCTGACGATCCCACTCGACCGGCGCCGTATAGCCGCCGTCCGGGTCAGAGCCGACAGACATGGAGGCCATGACGCCAGACCTGTTCGCCGCACGAATTTCACTCTCACCATCACCAGTGCGGAAATAGGCATTGAACTTGGCCTTGTATTCGGCCATTTCCGGCGTGTCCTGCTCACCTTCCCCGGCGGGAGTTGAAGCAAGCGCCTGCCTGGCGTTCAGCTCATCGATGGCGGCAGTCATTTTGCCGAGATCCGCGTTGATGCGTTCGATCTTCTCATCGACAACCACATCGGCCTTGGCCTTGAGCTGGTCATCGATCGTTGCCTTGAATTCCTCAAAGCCACGGTTCACACCCTCGATCAGGGCCTTGATATCGCCGGGGCCTTCTGCACGCACGGCGACGATCCCGCGCAGCTTGCGCGAGTTTACAATGCTGTTCATTGGTTTTCTCCGAATTACAGCTTCAGGGTTTCGACCAGCCTGGAAAGACTGGCCTTCAGTTCACCAGCGTCGTGCGTGGCGGTTGCGGCAGCGTCGTGCGTGCCACCTTTCACTTCACCAATGAGGCTACGGCGCTCATTGCGTGAAATTCCTGCTTTGGCGAGAAGGGCATCAACACGGCGGGTCGCGTTCACCGACCGCGCACTTTCCGCCTTCGCCTTGTCCTGCTTTTCATCCTTGGGAGGGTCAAAGATGCTGTCGGCAAAGCCCATATCGACAGCCTTCTGGGCCGACATGTAGGTCCCGTCCGACGCCTTCCTTTCGCCCTCCATGATGCTCATGATTTCGTCATCGCCCATTCCGGTGCGGGCGGCGTAGATTTCTGCCATGGACTCATCGAACTGCGAGAACAGCGCCTGAGCCTCTGCGAAATCATGGGTGTTCCCGATGGCGACACCCCACGACCGATGCACCATCATCTGAGCGCCACGACCCATCTGGATTTCATCGCCCGCCATGGCGATGACAGACGCTGCAGAAGCCGCGATGCCGACGATCTGCACAGTGACCTTGGCAGGGTGCTGAGCAAGCATGTTGTACATGGCGATGCCATCGAACATGCTGCCGCCAGGAGAGTTGATCGAGACCGTCACGTCACGGTTGCCGATGCTCCTCAGCGCGGCAGAAAGGCGCTTTGTCGAAAAGCCTTCCCCCATGAATTCATCGCCGATGATGTCGTGAATGGAGATCGTGCTATCGTCGCCAGATCCAGCAGCAACGGGCTTGCTCGCCCATGCGCTCATGACATCATCAGGCGCGTCCCAATCCATGATGGCGGACGCTTTCGGAACCTCAATTATCGGCAGTGTCTTCAGGCTCATCGCCGTTGGTCTCCGTGCTTTGCGCCAGAGCGTTCGGCGCGATTTCCTTTTTCGGTAGGTCCATCGTGTCGCGGACTTCCTCGCAATCCATCCATGGCTGATGACCGCCGGAGCCAAGGGCTTTGGCGAAGAAATCAGACTGATCTTTCATGGACCCGCGAAGGAGAGCACCAGCGTTGAACTTGACCTCAAGCCGCTCCGCTTCCTCATCGCTCATGCAAGAGCGCTTCACCGCCTGCTCCCAGGCCGTGAACCATGGGTTGAGAGTGTAGCGGACGAAGATCTGCCCCAGCACGTCGATACCGCTGCCCCAACTTGTATCGTCCAGATTGAGGAAAGGACGCGGGACGCCATTGAAAGCGCGCGCAATTTCCTCGATCTGGAAAGATCGGCTTTCAATCTGCTGGCTGTCTTTCGCGGTGCTGCTGAACTGATGGGCTTGCATACCCTCTTCACCAATGATCCACCTGCCAGCGTTGTTTGTGCCCGCGTATCTTTCCTCCATCGAAGCCTTAAGGCGCTCATATGCTTCCGGTGAAAGCTTCTCTGGATGGCTCAACATGCCACCGAGAAGCATCCCGTTCTTGAAGAACTTGGCTTGGGCATTCTCCAACTCGCGCGATAACTCAATCGCCCGTGCCGCAGCCTCCAGCGAGGCAGTGCCGCTAAATCCATTCTCGCTGTCCGCATAGACGTGCAGCATGTCGGCTGGCTTGATGACGCGCAGTTCACCGTTCCTCGGCGTGTAGCGGTACTCGACCGACCAATCCCTATTCTGCTTCACCTCGACCATTCTGGGATTAAGCGGTACGAGGCGGACAACCCGGCCCATCGAACGGATGATCAGCGCATAGGCATCACCGTACGCCAGCGCATTGCGCTGCATGTATTGCTTGAAGTTGAACGCGGTCTGCCAGTCGTTAGGCTTGTGATGGAGCAGGGAAAACAATGGGTTCTCCCGCGCCTTCTCCTTGGTCTCCGCATCGATAACATGGAGTGGAAGCATTCCAATCGTAAACGAGATGAGAGACATGCAGCGCATAACCGCTGTATTCCGCATCGCTTCCTTGACGGTAACCTTGGAAACACCGAGATCACCACCGTTCCGCATCCATTCCTTGAACTCAGGTGAGTTCGGATCCATCACCTGAGCCATGGCAGCAAGGTCTTTCATGACCTCGTGATACGGCTCTTTCTGCCCCGCGCGCTCGGAACGGCGGAAGATGTTCAACAGATTCATGTTCCCGCCTCAGATCACAAGAAAGCCGCGTGTTTCGTAGACAGACGGTCCGCGCGCTTCCGGGTTCCGGCTCATCACCGTCACCGCGTCGAAGAGCGCCATCACCGGGTCGATCTTGGCGTCACCAGCATTCTGCTTGGTTGCCCTGATCGCGGTCGCCGTCGGTTCGATCTTCAGATTGCTGACGCACCAGGCCATCAGCTTGGAGCCGCAGTGCAGAAGGGTTCCGTTCGTCAGCTTCCGTTCGGCCGTCTTAATCGCGTTCATCATCGCGTAGCCCTGCGGAGCACCAATGATCTGGTTGTTTTCCGGCGTGATCCCGATCTCGGCCAGACCATCAATCATTTCACCTAGACCGGCGGGATCGGCTGACACCGCCGCAAGAAGGCCCTGCGAATTGATGCGGTCGATCAGATCGATCATCTGGGCGATGTCGTCGAGTTCATCATCGACAATCGTCAGCTCGCCATCAGCTGCCGCCTGCTCCAGAATGGGGGCAATCGACTTGCGGCGGCGAAGCACACTGCGGTGGCACCACGCACGCGACCAGGCGAGCCATTCCTTCGTGGTCTTCCGCCGGCCAAGGGCGCTGAAACCGTAAAGGTCATCAAGGCCACCACCATCGAGGCCGACGACGATCACCTCACATTCAGCAAGCAGATAATCCAGTGTGATCTGCGGATCGTCCCGCTGCGGCCAGACATCGGCACCCGGCCAGCGGTTCGCCCGCAGGTTCATGCCGATTTCAACATTGAGGTGCTTAGCGAGAAACGTCTGGATCGTGTCGCCGTCTTCGTCGCTGCCCGAGCGAACCTTGATCAGCTTCCGCTCCAGCCAGTCCTGCCGAACCGAGCGCCCCATGTTCGGGTTCGTGATGTAGAAGTTCTCGGGCTTCAGATAGGCCTTGGATTTGACCATATCCTCCGGGAACTCGTACAGCACCGGAAGGCTCTGCGGATCATCGATTTTGCCGTCGCGCACTTCGCGAAAGTAATCGAGCTTTTCCTTGAACACGCCGGCCGGCGGACCATCCGATTGCGTCGAGATGTAGATCACGAAGCCCTCTGGCCGCGAGATGAGCCCGCCTGTTGCTTCCTGCAGCATCGCGCTCGCGCTCGCCTTCTTGCCGAACAGCCACAACTCCTCGACCAGCACAAACGCCGCCTTCTTACCGGCCGATGTCGAGCTGTCCGCAGAGACCACTTTCAGAACCGCTTTCGTCACGCGGTGGGTGATCTCTTTCAGGTTCCGCTGGACGTGGAGGAGATCGCGCAACTCTTCATCCGCCTCGACCATATCTGCGGCCGGATTGAACGAGTTGTCGGCAACCTCACGCGTCGGCGCCAGGATCAGCAGTTCCTGCGAATGCCTCCAGTTTCGAATGAGCGCGGTCAGCATGATGCCGGCCGCCATGGTGCTCTTGATGTTCTTCTTTGAGATGAGGAGGAAGAACTCCTCAATCTGCCGGCGGGCTGTAGTGTGGTCATAGGCCCCGAAAATCGCCCGAACGAAATCGAAGACATACTCTTCGCAGGCTTCGCCGAAGGTGGGCTGCCCGGCCACATCGACGATCTTCAGGGACTTGAACACCCGAAGCGCCGCTTCTGCCTCATCCGGGTAGAGCGGATCGAACGGGATCAGCGACCGCCCCTCGACGATACGCTGCTCCCAGTCCGGGCAGGCTGTCGACCAGGTGGCGGTCATCGGTTGTCGATCACCAGTTTCGGCGGCACCGGCGGTGCATACTTCCCACCGACATTCTGAGCCGCCATCTTCTGCTGCTCCTTCTTGCCCAGCTTCTCGGGCTTCTTCGCTGGCTCGGTGCCGCGAGCCTTGACGGTGCGGTCGGCGCTCTCGGCCTTGACGCGTTCAAGCATGCCGAGCGCTGCATTCAGCGCAGACGCGTTGCCGGACAGTCCCTGCCTGATCTGGCTCACCCGCAGCTTCGTCTGGAGCCGGTCGAGCAAGAGGTCGCGATGTTTGATCAGGTGCAAATAATGTTTCCGAAAAGTCGGCACCGACAGGCCGAGCGTTTTCGCAACTTCACGATTGGTTGCGCCCGATGCCAGTAACACCATGACAAATATGATCTTTTCTTCGTCCGGTTCATGCTCCGGTCGACCAAGCTTTTTCTCGGTCGTCACCAGAGGGTTTCCGAACAGGTCGAAATCCTGAGCCATGAGAAAAAAATATCCGAATGAGGGGGACGCGGGTCCGGGAGCGGAGGGGCCTCAGACTTTTGACCCGCCCCCCATCCTGTGGAGGTCGGCCCTTCGCTCTTCGCGCTGGATGATGCTGTCGTGGACCTGCTTGGTCACCGTCTCGAGATTGTCCGGATCCCAGAACAATGCAGGGTCACCACGATGGGGAACCTTGTGGTTTGCCACCGGCGTTGCAGGGTGATTGCCCTTGCCGGTGCACAATGCGCCAGTGCGCTGGCAGGTGAACTGGTCACGCACGAACACGCTCTGTCTCAGCCGCTCCCAGCGCGCAGTCTTGTACCAGGCGCGCCATGGCTGCTCTTTCGAGCGCTTGCGGTCTCGGCCTTTCTCGTCTCCCGGCGCATAGCCGATGCGCGAAGCAAGGACACCGATCCGGGGTTTCAGGCTGGTGAGCTTAGCCATACCCTAACCTCCAAGGTCGACACTTCCAGCCTTGACCAGAACACCGATCACTTCCTCACCGAGCCCGCGACCGAACGCGATCTCCTCAGCGTGCGGCCAAGATGTTCCGATGATGCATCCACCGTATGTCCGGTCATTGGCTTGGAACTCGGAGCAGAACACCACACCACGTGCGACGAGGAGATTGCGCTCTGGGCCTTTCAGCCCATCGAGATCATCAAACCGGATGCCGTCTGCAACAGGGCGCGAAGGATCGATGCGCAAACCGCTTGTCGGCAAGTGAGACCTCCACATACGGGAAGCCCCGGCGCATGACCGGGGAGTTTTGTGCAGATCTTGCACAGAAGTGATCACCGACAGGGCGTCGACATGTGATCTGATTTTCGGAGATAGCTTCGCCATGAGGCTCAATGTTTACCGGCTGATCGCCGTCTCATCGAGCTGGGTTGCCGCGGCGTCGCACGCTTGCATGAAGCGCCTTCGTCCTGCGGCAGTGGCCTATGGGTCGGAATCGCTATGCCAGTTTTCTCAGATGGTCAATCCCCACCCGGCAAGGCGTCATCCGCCCGAAGATATCGATTTCGATGTCGACGGTATTTCCATCGCCCTCATCTTTCGAGACGACGCCCTCAAAAGAGGCGAACGGTCCGAACGTCACCGAAGCCCGCTCACCAGCCCGAAATAGGCTCGACTTGTTGATCAGCTCATCAGCACAACCTGCTTGAATTTTAGCGATAAATCGCTCCGGCACAGACTGTGGAATTTCACCATTGCCAAGCAGGCAATCGACACCGTCAAACGTCATCATTCCGAGCCACGCAGCCTCGAACCTGACAAGGCGAACGAAGAAGTAGCGAGCATAAAGGGGCCGCTCCACCGTGATCCGCGTTTGCTTGCGCGGAACCCTTTTCACAACTTTCTCGGTCGGGCAGTAGACGGTGATACCCTGCTGCCTGACTTCATCAGCGACCGAATCAGCATTCGGCTTCTTCGTGCGGACCACATACCAGAACATCTCATCGTCCTGCGCCGCAGCTTGAAGGCGAAGCCAGCCGACCATTTCACGAACCTTGCGGGACTTCTGCCAGGCGCGCTCCTCGCGCTCGCTCAATTCCTGCACCAGACCCTCACGCATTATTCTGCTGCCTCGCTGACCCCTGTCTCATCCGCTCTGATTGCCGTCTCGAATTCCCTCAGCCCTCCCGGCCCGCCAGCCGGGAAGTAAACCCATTCCTGTCGCCCCGGATCCGGCACCCATGGCCAGCCACGCACCTCATGCTCCAGCCGCCATTCCTCCCAGCGCTCGGAGCCAACCCGCACGGCCTCCATCATCTCCGCAAGCGGCTGCAGCGCGGTCGAAACCGTCACGCCCTGCCGATGCGTGGCCTTTTCGTGCATCGCGTTGATGGCTGGAAATCCGGTCTTCACCCGCTTGTCGGCCAGCAGCTGCTCAGCCGTGAAGCGACCAGCTTCCACCATCTGCTGCTCAACCCGCGTCAGGACCGGAGCCGGCCCCGTCACCCCGGCCAGCAGATGCTTGATCCGAGCAGCCATCCAGAGCTTGCCGAACGGCTTGGCCAGCACTGCGGCCGGGCGCTCCTCGCTTGCCCGTGGCTCCAGCCGCTTCCAGCGCTTTTCGTGGAGATAGACCGCATGGCTGCACATGTGCCTGCGACCGCCAGCCTTGGCGGACGCCTCATAGCGCTCCGCTTCATCGTAGGCCTGCTGTCGCTCATCTGGCGAGAGATCAAGCCAGGCCTTCCACGCTTGCGGCCTGCTGTCGCTGATCGAGGTCGGCCAAGCCTGAAACGCCCGCTCGAAAGCTCGTTCGATGGCCTTGCGGTTGGCTGGATGATTTTCCCTTTCTTCCCACTCGCCCTCGCGCGCATCTCTCTCTTGTTCTGCAAGGGACGTTAAATCGGGGTCGTTCTTATAGGGTGCCGATCCAGGACCGGCAGGGGGTGCCGACTCTGGGTCGGCAGGGGGTGCCGGTATATCGGCAGGGGTGCCGGCTGGTCGGCACCCTGTCTCCGCGTCCGATTTCTCCCAGGCATTCATCGTCGCGGCCGCAACTTCGCGGTCGAAGATGACCCGGTAGTGATAGGACGTGTCGCGCCCGTCGAAGCTGTCGCCCGTGCGGCGCTCCACAACCCCGATCTTCATGAGCCGTTCCAGCGAGGACTGCACCGTAGATCGTGCGCAGTCGAGCTGCCGCGCCATTTTCACCTGACTGCGGAAGCACCAGCCCGCCTTGTCGATATGGCGCCCCAGCAGGCACAGCACCTGCAGGTCGCGCCCCTTGAGGCGCGGATCGGTGACGATCCAGCCCGGAATGATGGAAAATCGAAGATCACTCATACCGCCGCCTCCAGCGCAAAATCATTGAGGGCGGCGCCGCCCCACTGGTCGGCCATGGCGTCTGCCATGCCAGGGAAGAAGCGGCTGCGCTCCTTTCCGCGCTCCGCACCCGGCGACATGCGCCACACGCGGTTCCAGCGCTTCCATTCATCAATGCCCTTTTCGGGCTCCGGCAGCCGGTCGGTATCTGCAAGGGCGGGAAGCCCGCGCAGATACCAACCCGTCGCCTTGTATTCGGGGTGCCCGAACCAGAACGGCTGCACGATCTGCGGGCGCGGCAGATCAGCCGGCATCCGGGCCTTGGCAAGGCCATGCATTTCCGGGTTTTCAATCGCCACGCGGGGAATGGGCGCGCGCCAGCAGGCAACGAACAGGTCAATGCCCTGCTCGAACTCCGCTTTCATACTCTCCCACGTGCGGCCCTTGGGCAGCTTCTTGGGCGGCGTCATCTTGCCCGCGCCCGATAGCCAGCGACGGCCAGACCGACAAAGCCGAGTGCATGGCGGATGTGCGACGATGAGCAGATCCCAGCCGTGATGCAGGATCTCGCGCACATCGCCCACGATATGCCGGTTGCTGCGGTCATCCGCAGGCAGCAGATCGCAGGACCACGCATCATGCCCACGCGCGGCAAAGGCCCGCCGCACGATGCCCGAATATTCGCATCCGACAAGAACGCGGAGACCATTCATCCCACAGCCCTCCAGGCCTTGAATGCAGCCCTCAGCGCCTTCCAGCGCTCGGCCGCCTGTCCATTTCCGTTGAGTTCGCGCCGCGAGGTGATCCCGAGGATCGAGCGCAGCTTCACCACCGCGCGGTCCTTCGTCAGCGGCGGTTCGAGCCCGTGCTGCTCCGCCAGAAAGCGGCGGAAGGCGGGCTCATCGCATTTCATGGTTGCCTCGGCGGCAAAGTCGCGCGGCGCGTCCTGCCGGGCCGGTTCGGCCTGCTGGCGCGTGGCCGCACCCCTGCGCGCCTTCTCAATGGCGCGATCCACCAGCCCGAGCAGGAAACCGGCCATCTCCGGCGCGTCGGCGATGAAGGCGATTTCGTCAAAGGTCGCGCGCGGCGTGAACCGCGCCAGCTCGACAAACGCGCCATGCTCATCGCGCGCTTCCAGAAACTCGCCATGGTCATCCATGGAGCGGTGCCAGCGCGCAGGCTGGATCCGCGCCAGCCTGTCGCGGGCTGTCTGAAGGCGTTGCATTTCCTCGCTCACGGGAACCTCCCGTGCTTGGTCATCACGGTTTTCAGCCGCCGCGCAGCCGCTTCGAGGTTCCTGCGCGCGCGAACTTCCGGCCCGCCGGAAAACTTTGCCTGCTGCAGCTGATCGAACGCTTCGCCAACCTGACGACAGGCGTGCATGACTTCCTCATCCGCCTTGCGCACGATGACGCGCGGCGCCGGAACGCGCAGCTTCTCGACCTCCTCCATGAGCACCTGACCAACCACGCCGGCCAGCCGCTTCTTGATGCCGTCGATTTTGTCGATAGGCGCCGTCATGTCCGGCCCCCGTCAGCAAATGCGCCCATCTGTGCGCCGAACTCGGCAAGCGCGTCGGCAACAGCGGGCTTCAAGCGCCCCTGCCCGTCCCGCACCGAGCGCATGGCGTTGAGCCGCAGCTCGAGATAGGCCTCGCCCGGCTCAAACTGCCGCTTGCGGCAGATCTTGCGGATGACGCCCTGATACTTGCTCATGATCATGTCGGGCGCTGCCAGCAGCAGCAGCGCGAGCGCCCGGTTATCCTCGGCGTCATGCATCTGGCGGAGAATGGGGAGCATGGTGTCGGTCATTCCGCCGCCTCCCCCGCCTCATAACCCCAGGCATCCCAGCCCGGTCGCGGCGATCGGCAGAACAGCTCTATCCGCGCCATATCCGGGTAAAGCCGCTCGATTGTCTCGGCGAAGAAATCCGGCTTGGCGCTATGCCGCCCTTTCCGCTCGCGGTAAACGGTCTCCGGCTGCGTTCCGGGGAGCGGAGCGACAGCATCACCGCGCCTGCCGATCAGCAGCAGCTCATGCCGATCACGGCCCCAGTAGCCGGTGCCCGCCACTTCCTTGTCCCAGATCCAGTGGTGAACATAGCTGAAGCCCCACGCCTGCATGACCCGCAGGCCATCCAGCAACATGGGATTGGTCGCCCAGAGAAACAGCACCGCGTCCCGCGCGGCCACGCCGCCCAGCTTCGCAAGCAGCCCGCAGATTTCTTCCGTTGGCATGGTCGGGTAATGGTTTTCCGCGCTCTTCTCGCGCCCCGTCTCTTCGGAGCGAACCGAATACCGCCAAGCAGGATCCGCATAGATCACCGGATACAGCCGCGAGACCTTGTCCGGAGCGGTGCTGGCTCCACGCTCGGCGATCATTTCCATATGCGCAAGGCGCACCGAATGGCGGGTCTTCTGCTCCTCGGCGCGCAAGAGCTTCGCCACCTTGGCCAGCTCGCGCCGGTTTTCCGGCTCGGGCATGAACGCCGTCTTGATCGTCCGCCGCGCCGGCCTGTTTTTGCCGTCGCGTCCCTCGACCTCTTCGAACTGGGGAATTTCCCCGGCCTTCTCCAGCCTGCCGCGCACCTTGCCAACCGTCTTGTGGTCGACGCCCAGCATCGCAGCGACAGCCCGTGACGAAATCGACGGCGTGTCGCGAAGCTGCCCTTCGATCAGATCGCGTTTCTGCGCGCTGGTAAGGTGCCGCCGCGAGACATTCAGTTCGCGCGCCAGAGACCGCTTTTCGGGCTCATCAAGGCCCCGCCGGACAAAGCGCGGCCAGTCGACCAGACCCAGCTTCTCGCAGACCTGCACACGGTGGTGGCCGTCGAGAATGTTGCCCTCTTCGTCATACTCGACAGGCACAAGCACACCATGCTCGATGATCGAGGCTTCGAGCGCCGCAAAATCTTCGTCGGAGAGCGGAGGCAGGAGCTGATACTTCATCACTCCATCCCCAGTGCGGCTTTGTAGAGGTCGATCATCGCCTCGGCTTCCTGCCGCTCTGCCGGATCCTGTTTCCGCATCTTCACGATGCTGCGCAGAGCCTTGGTGTCGAAGCCCATCGATTTGGCCTCGGCGAAGATCTCTTTCTTGTCGTCGCTCAGTGCGTCGATATCTTCCTGCACGCGCTCGATCCGCTCGACAAACGCGCGCAGCTGGCCAGCGGCAACGGTCTGCGGGCCGCTCGCCTCATCGGATTCAGCAACCATCTTTGCTCCGGGCCGTTCACGTGCCGGCCCGCGCGGGCTCCACGGATCATGCTCCATCACGCTGCCCTCTGCTCGCGAGGCCAGGAGCGCAACGTGTCTAAGGCGCGCTCCTTGATCCCTGCTCGCATGGGCATCAGAACGGCGAAGCGCGGCCCGACACCTGTCACGCGTATGGGCGAGTGTTCGTGGGCAACATGAAACGTAAGCGTTTCCTCGCCATCAAACGCGCGCACGATGTCACGCAGATAGCGTGGATTGAACTCGACAAAGGCCTCACCCGAGACGCCGGAGGTCACGGCCGTGTCGACATATTCGCGGCCCACAATCTCGTTCGGCGATCCAACGCCACAAAGCGCAAGCCGGTTCGCATCGAAAGCCAGCGACACAGCACGGGCACCGCCATACGAGATCTCCGATTGAAGCCGGGTCAGAACACGCTGGAAGGCTTTCCGCTCCACTGTGATCTTCTGCGTGGTTTGCTCCATCGGAGGCACGACACGCGGCCAGTTAGGAAAAGCCCCGTCGATCAACCGGCTTTGCAGGCGCAGGCCGGGCAACGAAAACTCGGCGGCCGTCGCATCATTGTTCAGGAGCACAGCGCTCAGTCCGGGAAGGCTCGCGAGCAATCCTACCGTGCTGCGCCCGATGATCGGCCGGCCATGGTCGGCCCCGTCATCGCCAACCTGATATGCGGCGAGCCGATGCCCATCCGTGGCGACCATCTTGCCGCCATCGATGCAGACACCGTTCAGGTAGTATCTGGTTTCCTCGGTGCAGATGAACGGCGAGCAAAAGTGAAGGCCCCGCAGGAATGCCTTGGACTGAATGTTGACAGGCCGATCACACGATGCGTCGAGCAGCACTTCATCATATTCAACGGTTGGCAGGTCATACCGACCGCCGGAGAACGAAAGGCTCGCGCCCTGTGCGCCGGCATCGAGGCGGATCGTGTCGTCATCCGCGATATGCCGAACGAGCGCCGCAAGCGGACGAAAATCAACCGCCGCCTTGCCCTCGGCCCGGACACAGGACAGGTCGACCTCTGCATAGTCCACCAGATTCGAGGCGCGCAGGGTCGCGCCGTCAAAGCGCACGGTTTCGAGCAAAGGCGTGGTTGCCCGTTTCGGAACCACGCGCGCCATCAAATCCATCGCGCCTTTGAGCGCACGGGCAGTCGTCTCAAGTCTCATGGCTTTCTCCATCGGTTGAGGCCCGCCCCGCATCGCGAATGCGCCGCTGAATGCGCAGCAGCGCATCACGCACAGGCAGGTTGCGCTCCACGTCCATGCGCGCGGCGTCATCCGGCGCGCGCTTCGCCAGCGCGGATCCGGGCAGGATCAGGTTTGGGCTTTTCTCCTGGCTGCGCATCAGCCCGCCCTCGGCGTGATGGCGGCGAGCCAGAGCAGCAGGAGACAGAACAGCAGAACGGCAAAAGCCGCTGCCCGCCATGCGCGCGCCGCCGTCATGCCGCCTCCTCTGCCACGCTTTCGCAGCGGGCGAGATAGTCGCGGTGAAACGCGCAATAGCGGCTGCGCTGCCCGCCGCCGGCCCAGTTCTCGGGCTCCACGGCGGCAGCGCAGAAAAACGTGGTGCCCGGCTCACGCCGCACGGGAAAGAGGCAGAAAGCCCCTTCGATCTCCGCAAGGCTGCGCCCGCCGGCCACGCCAGCAGGCGCTTCCAGCGCATTGCGCTCCTGCACCATGTCTTCAACGGAGCGGATCATGCGCCACTCCCGGCGGAATAGGCGCACCGGTCACGCAGAGCGTAGCCAATCCCCCAAACCGTCTGTATCTGGACACCGAATGCAGCGAGCTTCTTCCGCATCTTGCAGATCAGAACATCGACGATCTTTTCGTCGGGCATCTCGCCGCTGCGCCCGCCATAGACCGCGAGCATGATCGCGTCTTTTCTGGCAACGTCGCGCGTGGCCATGTGCGAGAAGATTCGCGCCTCGGTCGCCGTCAGCCCCCACTCCATGGGGATCTCGATAGAAGCCGGTGAAAGCGCCTCTTCGAGCTGCCGGATACGCTCGCGCAAAGTGTTGATTTCGGACGCCTGCCGCGCCAACAGATCATCCTGCATGGCGCACCTTCCGGCGGTTCATGTAGATGACACTGGCAAGAGCCCGCCAAAGCGGAACCTTCCGTTCCGCCGCAAATCGCCCGGCTTCGGTGGAGATCGATTCGCCATGAGCTGACAGGATCAGCGCAATCCGCTCTGCGTCGATCTCCCCTTTGTATTCCTGCGCGAACATCAGGCATTCAACGGCCTTGATTGCCGCAGCCGAAATGGGAGCCATACCCGCCTTCACGCAGACTTCGAGAACCTGCCGCGCGCCACGCGCATAGCGACGGTTCACCAACCCTCGCACGGTGGTAATCGCGAGGGTGTCGCCAGGCTTGTAGCGCCCGCCCGTAGGGGGATTGCGCAGAATAACAGCCCCGGCCCGCTCACAAACCTGAGCAATGGTCAGAGCCATCTCATCGCCTGCCGCCACCAGCGCATTGTGCAGCTGGATCGGCGTGACGTTGATGCGATCACGGTTGTGCCGAACAAAAGCCCCGGCCCGCGCCTCCTGCTCCTGCGCCTGGATGACCAGAACCGGGATCTCCCCGATTGCGCCATGTGTCACCGCTGCAATCGCCGTGTGCTGGCCATCGATGACTTCGAAGCGCTCACCTGCGTCAACAACCACCGGCGGCTTGAACGCGCTCCAGCTCCATTCCGAAACGATCTTGCGGATAAGCCGCAAAGACCGCTCCGAAAGCCCACGCTGATAACGCTCATCAACATGAAGCTCCGCAGGGCTCATCAGCCGCAACTCAGGCGGCGCGCCTTGGATCTCAGCCGGGACAACATCGGGAAGGACGAGTGGTGCGATCTTTCTCATCCCGCGCCCCCGTCCACAACGGAGAGCCCACCCGACCCGTGAACCGAAGCCGCAGCACCGCGCAGTTCGTTCAGAACCTCAATCAGCAGAGCGGCGGGCCGGTCGAACATCATCTTGGCTTCGGTCGGAGTCACCTTCCCGTCAGCCAGTGCCTCGCCCGCAGAACGGGAAAGCTCGCCCACCTGGCGCATCACATCGGCATAACTCCCCAGAATGTCGCTGGCAGGAGTAGGTCGCGCTGTCGCGTCGGCCAGCTTGCGCCCGCGAACCACCGCCAGTGCATTCAGAAAGTCGAAACGATCGGTCTCCTCCTCCAGACGCAAAGCCGCGTCCACAGGCATGATTTCAGGAGCCTCGATATTGTACCAGCGCCCCACGGTGCTCTTGCCGTAGGAAACGATTTCGGCGGCGCGTTCTATCCCGCCTGCGGCGGCGATCAGATCGCGCTGAGCAGCCTTGAGGCGGAAATGATTGGCATTGGCGTTCGGGATCATGGGTTTTCTCCGGGCAAAAGCTTTCCCGCGCCGGGAAAACCCGGCGTCGTTTCCCGTGGCGGGAATGGATTGGTGCTGTCAGGGTGCGGGCATGGAACAGAAACCAGACACCCGCGAAATCATCGGCCTATGGCGGCGACCGGAGAGCGCCCCGAGGCACGCCCTCCGGCCCCTTCTCGCTCTCAGGGTTGTGGGTTTGCGCCACGCAAGGCTGCGACCGCAGCCCGCCCGGTCTTTCGGGCGCGTTGTCCGCAGGCCAGCGGGGCGAAGCCTTGCGCTCGGCCGGGAGGACGCAACTGGTTGCAGGGGGCAGATTCGAACTGCCGACCTCTTGGGTATGAACCAAGTGGGATACCGCTTCCCCACCCTGCTGAAACTGGTTTGCTGCGCCGGCCTCAAGGTCGCACACGGCGCGCAGAAGGCGCGGAATGCCCGCAGCCCTGGCGCGCTCGGCGGCCATGTCGGCAATCAGCGCGTCGACACTGGCGAACCTCTCATAGGCGGCAACCGCCTTGAGCAGGATCATCATGGCCGGCGAAACGCAAATGGAATTGGAGGCCGCGCCTGCCGGGAAACGAGCCCCGAAACCCGCAGGCGCGGCCAGTGCCACATTTCCGGGGAGGAGGTCGGAAACGCGGTCTTGGGAGGAACAGTGTTGACGAAGCGCGGTCATTCGGCGGCCTCCATCGAGATTGCGGCCTGCACTGAGAAAAAGCGGTCAGGCCTGTTCTGGCGAAGCCACGCAAGGCGCGTTTCATGCATATCAAGCGCCGACACAAGACCGCCCGTCAGGTCATGTATGCGCTGGACCATGTCGGCATCGGGTCGACGCGAGCCAACTTCGATCCGAGCGATGGTCCCTCCGGGGTTCACGCCGGCAATGCCCAATGACCTGGCGGTCTCGGCTGCGCTCATTTTCCGTTGCTTTCGCCAATCACGTAACTGCATGAAGGGCTATAAGCCATAACGGCTAAACTAATGTCAAGAATATATTAGCCGCAATGGCTCTTTCTGACTTAGCCAAAATGGCTAGTTTAATGCCATGATCGACCTTGAAGAACGCTACACCCACTATCGCAAGCGCTTCCGCGCCTTCATGGAAGCGCGTAAAATGACGAATGAAGCTGTCGCAGAAAAACTGGACGGCGGCGTTCATCCCGTCACGATCTCCAAACTTAGAACCGGTGCAATCAACCTAAATGACGAATGGCGAGCACGTATCGCAGACGCCTTCGGCATCGAGCACGATCTGCTTTTCGGTCATCAGCCTCTGCCGACGCCACGCCCCGACGAAGTGCGCCCGCAAAAACGCAGAGGCAGACCCCCACGCCTGCCGCAACCGCAATCCACCCTGCCAATGTTTGGCTGGGCCGCCGGATCCGTGACCGGCGTTGAGACCCTGACAAATGAACCGGTGGACGAAGTGCCTTGCCCACCAGCGCTGTCAGACACGATTGGCGCATACGCGCTCAAGACACGCGGCGAATCCATGTATCCGCGCTACCTTCCAGAAGATATCCTCTATGTGAACCCGCACCAGACGGTGAAGAGTGGCGATCACGTCGTCATCCAGACCCAGCGCTATGAGGGGTCTGGCGTGGAGACATGGGTAAAACGGTACGACAGCGAGAACGACACCAGCGTGTTCGTTTCGCAGTATCATCCACCTGCACAGATCACGTTTCGCAAAACTGAGGTCTTGAGCATACACCGCATATTGAGCGTCAACGAACTCTTCTAAGAGTTACGAAAACACGTCGGCTCCAAGAATCTCACGCGCCATTTCGTTAATGATCTCAACTTCTTCAGGATGCGCGACACCGTCTGCTTCCATGACAGCCTTTGCCGCCTGGAAGAAAGCCATCACGTCAGCTTTGGGACACCTGGAAACCTCATCCAGCGCCCTGCCAATCGCCTCAGCATCAGGCCTGAGACGCCGGATATACGTGACCAGTCGCTCGAAGTCTTCTTGCTCAACCCACAGTTCCTTGCGCTCAGCAATCTTGGCGAGGCACTGCGCTGAGGTCTCGATTTCGACACTTCGCACCTGACCGTCGCTTCGAGATACTGCCGCGAGAAGCACAGCCATTGGACGCACGCAGGCAACAATTTGCTGCCAGTGCTTCTCTCTCTCGCTGTCCTTTTGACGAGAAGCGACGCGAAGGTCCATACCAAACGTGTCAGAGAGAAATCCCGCCACATCTTCGAAGACCTCGCCGTCATAGTCTATGCAGGCTGCGATCCGGTCTGCTCGAAATTGCCGAGTGGCTTTGCGTTCATGGCAGCGAGCCATCAGGCACGGGACACCACCAGCGCCAGCCACAATGCTGAAAACTGTGATGCGCCTCATTGAGCTTTTGCCGGCCGCGTTCACGTATTCAATGATGAACGATTGACCTTCAGCGACACCAAGCCCCGCCGCCATGCTATCGACGGGATCATCCTCGTACCCGCCTGGAACAGAGGTTTTCCGACCAGATGGAACGGGCGGGATCCGCCGAGCCAAGCTGTCAATGAAATAGTCGATTCGCGCCATAAGTCCGCCTCCCATAGATCCGCCCCACGGTCATTCTGGCTTACCCGCGAACTTCATCAATAGCCGATATGGCTAATTATTTTCTTGACATAATATTAGCCAATCAGGCTTATTATGCTCGTTCCCCACCCGAGGGCCGTATCGAGCAATCCCCTCCGCTCGGTACGGCCCACCTTGGAGCCACCCGAACGGAGAGATGCAATGATCCAGTTTCAGAAGGCCGAAACTTCGGCCACGGAAGCCGCCCACATCGAGACCAACCCCGTGAAGCTCATGGCTGACGCCATGCTGGTCATTCAGGGCGGCGGGCGCACGGTTGACCGCGATGCCCTTTCGCTCGCGGGCTTTTCGGCAGCCGATATCGACAAACACGGCATCGAGGCCCGCGACCTCGCAAATGCCCTGTCGCAGAGGCGGGCGGCATGAAAGCCGCCCTCGCCTTTCTGGCGCGCCGCCGCATAGAGTGCGCGGCCATGATGGCGCTGGCCTTCGCCTATGGCGTCGGCCTGCCGCTCATCTACGCGACCACGTGATGAGGGCGGCGTCATGTCTCCCGTCCTCGCCACCCTCGCCGGCGCAGCGTTCGGTCTTTGCCTTGTCGCGGCGCTGATCATCACCCTGAAACGCCGCGAGCGCCGCACCGGCGCCGACGATTTCCTTTCAGACAAGAACGATTGGGGAATGTGATGGCTTCGCAGCCGCCGCCGCTGACCAGGCGTCAGCGCCACGTCCTTTTTCTGCAGGGCGCGCTGAACCGCGTGGCGCACTGCTACACCCCGCCCGCCCGACCAGATGCACTGGCCGAGTTCCTGCTCGGCGGCGAGATGGTCGACCGCGGCTACATCGCGATCACCGATCTGGCCGATGCAAAAT
Organism: Nitratireductor sp. GZWM139; assembly: GCF_030068685.1. Taxonomy (NCBI): domain Bacteria; kingdom Pseudomonadati; phylum Pseudomonadota; class Alphaproteobacteria; order Hyphomicrobiales; family Phyllobacteriaceae; genus Nitratireductor; species Nitratireductor sp. GZWM139. Next base: position 33,766 of record NZ_JAMQML010000005.1, read on the forward strand.
CCTTCATCGACGACATCAGAACAGGCCGCAGGCCGATCCGGGAGGAAGCCCATGGCTGACCGCACGAACACCAAATGCAGCAACTGCGGCAACGCCATGCCGCCATCCAGCTTCCGTGCGTGTGAGGCCTGCCGCGCCGAATGGCGGCAGTATTCGAGAAAGCCCGGAGGCCCAGCCGAACAGCGCGAACGGCTTGAAGAGCTCATCGCCGTCACGAAAGACGTGACGCGCATGCTTGAGGCCGTCCGCTTCACCTGTGGCCTCGGTCAGGGCCAGCTCGACCGCCTGCAGAAAGCGAAATCCGCAATCATCAGGGCGGAAGGAGCGATCAAGCAATGACCATCGAAACCCATGACGGCCACACGCAGGTCACCTGCGACCACTGCCCGGCCAGTTACCCGAACACCTACGCCCGCGAAGATTTCGATGTGATGATCGCCGACGCGCGAACGGCAGGCTGGCGCATCGTAAAGGCGAAGGTAGACCCGGCAAACGGCGAAGGCACGGCCGAGCTCTTCGGCACCGCTCCAAAGGTCGCCGACCGCAAACCCAGACAGGGCTACGTGCACATCTGCCCGGCCTGCCAGCAGGCAGCGGAACTCAACAGGAGGCTGCCCTTATGACGGATCTGCCGAAGTATGCGCTGTCGATCATGCAGCCCTGGGCGTGGCTGATCGTGAACGGCCACAAGGAGATCGAGAACCGGAGCTGGCCGACGCGGTTTCGCGGACCAGTGGCAATCCATGCCGGCAAGAAGATCGATATCACGCCCCACCGCGAAGTGACCGCTGGCTTTCATCCAGTCACCGGCGGAAAGACGCTTAAGGGGATCGGATACCCAGCATGTTCCGGCCACGACATTGAAACAGGCGGCATCGTCGGCGTAGCCGAGATCGTCGACTGCGTGCCGACCTCGAGCTCCGAATGGTTTGTCGGAGAATACGGCTTTGTCATCCGCAACGCCCGACCGGTCGACTTCACCTCGGTGAAAGGCAAGCTCGGCTTCTTCGACTGGCGCAAATGGGAGGTCGCTTCGAAATGACCCGCGAACACTATCTTAAAAAATGCGCCAGCAAAGACTGCGACAAGCCCTCTATCCACTACTTCGAGTGCGGGGGAGTTGGGTCGTACTATTGCAGAGAGTGCTACAGGCAAATCGTCGCCCTCTCTACCCCCAAGGCAGAGGCGGAAGAACCCTGCCCTGTCTGCGAAAAGCCGCTTGCAGACGGCGACACATGCGCCACCGATATCGAGCTTGGCAAATGCCATGCCGAATGCCTTGCGGATAGCCCGACCGTCGATCTGAAAACCGGCGAGCCGATGGACGGGCCGATTGGCACCTTTCCGCATGTCGCCCCCAAGGCAGAGGCGGTGACAGTGAAGCCGCTGGAGTGGGGCGAGACGAGCTATGGAAATCCAGAAGTTACAACCATAGTCGGAGTCTATCGCATCAACGAGTCGATGGCTGGCGGATGGTCGGTGGTTGCCGGCAAACTCATTCTGAAAACCAGTGATGGACGGGTGAATTTCCCGACTAAGGATGCCGCCAAAGCCGCCGCACAGGCCGACTATGAGGCTCGCATTCTTTCGGCAATCGACACCTCCCCCGTCCCCGCCCTCACCGACGAGGCGGTGGAGCGGGCCACCCACCGCCACAAAAAGCGCGGCACCGATTACGTGCTGCTAGGCATAGGCAAGATGCAGGCTGAAAGCTGGTTTGACGCCCCGTTGACGCTGACAGGGAACGCGAGCGTCGATATGCGCGAAGTCGCCATCTATCGAAGCGTTGACGACGGTTCCATTTGGGTTCGACCGCGCGAAAATTTTGAAGATGGGCGCTTTGAAGCCCTCGCCGCCTTCCCCAGCAAGGGAGGCACGAATGGGTAGACACGAACCGAGCATCGTGCAGATCGGCGATGATGAGCCGATGACGCTTGTCGAAGCCTGCCGAATAGTCTTCCGCGATGCGATCAAGCCTGCCACATTGAGGGCAGAGGCTGCACGGGGCAACCTCGTCATGGAGAGAATTGGCCGTCGCGATTTCGTTACGCGAGCGGCATTGATGGAGATGAGGGAAAAATGCCGCGTCCAGCAAAAGGCGCCCGCCTCTGGTTCGATAAGAAAGCCGGCCTCTGGTTCATCAGAGACGGATCGGTCAAGCGTGGCACTGGCTGCAGCCTTGAGGAGCGCGAGAGCGCTGAGGGAAGGCTCCAGCAATACATCGAAGAAAAATACGAGCCGCCGTCAGACAGTCGTTCCTCTGCGCTCCTCGTCTCAGACGTCTTGACCTATTACGCTCGCGAAATCGCGGGCGGACAGCGCTCCAAGACATCGAGCTATTCAATCGAGCGCCTGCTGGGCTGGTGGGGACTTAAGCCTCTCTCCGAGGTGAAGCGCTCAACCTGCCAGGCCTATGTGGAGCACCGGGCATCGCAGCCGATCCGGCAGGCCACCAAATCCAAAAAGCCCAAGCTCGTGTCACGGGAGACCGCCAGGCGCGAGCTTACGGTGCTCCGGGCAGCCATCAACGCCTATCACGCCGAAACGCCCCTGGACGCCCTCCCTGTCGTCACCCTGCCGAAGCAATCACCTGCGCGGACACGCTGGCTGACGCGCGAGGAGGTCGCGCGCCTTCTTCGGGCCGCCCGGAACCTGGAAGAGAGAGATTCGGCCCGCGCATTGCAGCGCTTCATCCTGATCAGCATCTACACCGCAACACGATCCGGCGCGGTGCGCCGCCTTGGATGGGTGGAAAACACCATTGGCGGGCACGTGGATACCGAAGCCGGCGTCATTCATCGCCGGGGAGCAGATGAGGCCGAGACCAGAAAGCGCCGGCCACCGATTCGCATCCCTGACCGGCTCGCCGGGTTCCTGCGAAGATGGGAGGCCGACGACATGCGGAAGGACAAGGACCGCAAGGCGGTCCCGTTCGTGATCCACTTCCGAGGGAAACCGGTGAAAGCTCAGCGCAAATCTTGGGAAGAGGCCCGAGCAAATGCCGGACTGGGGAAGGAAGTGACGCCGCACATTCTCAAGCACACCGCCGTGACATGGATGATGCAGAGCGGGGCGGAGCCATGGGACGTTGCAGAGTATGCCGGAACAAGCCTGAAAATGATCGAGGATGTCTACGGCCACCACCATCCAGACTTCCAGGGCGACATCGCATCGAGGATCGGAAGGCGGTAGTTTCTGTCATCGTTTCTGTCATGACAGAATGACTGATAATCGCTAAGTGCTTGATTTACTGGTGCTGCCGGAGAGATTCGAACTCTCGACCTCTCCCTTACCAAGGGAGTGCTCTACCCCTGAGCTACGGCAGCATGCCATAAGGCGGAAACGCCGGGGTGACGGCTGATGCGTCTGCGTTTCGCTCACCACGAACAGAACTGCGTCTGTCTCTGTGATGCGGCGGACTTCTGCCACAATGAAAAGCATTGCGCAAGCGCACATTCGCATTCAATTGCACAGTTTGATAGAAGCTTGTGAAATTTGCCGCCAAAGCCGGCCCAAACGGCGCTCTCTGCGCGCCCTGAGAAAGCCATAGAAAGGCGGTTTCAACTGACATGGAGCCTCATGTGAGCAAAGCCGATAAACAGAATCCGCCCGTCGTCGGCAGCAAGGGCGATGAAGAACGCAAGAATCGCCTCGCAGCGCAATTGCGCGCCAATCTCGCCCGCCGCAAGGCCCAGGCGCGCTCGCGCCGTCAGGGCGAGGCAGACCAGCGCCCCGAAGGCCTGCAATCGAGCCCGGCGGAATCGGAAGAATAACGGCGTTTCACGACGCATTCCCCGCCTTGCGCAGCGCGCGGCCATGTTTTAGGACCAATTTAAACGAATACGTCTTGCGGCAAACGCTTCGCGGCGTCGCATGCTCCAATTCCGCCGCGATCAAGCATTCCTTTACGATACCGCAAGGCAATCGGCGTATTCAGGCAAGTCGGGGCTGGCAGATCGCTGCCGGCAAATCGGGGACAGCCCACGATCAGACGATGTCGAAACAAGCGCCCGGAAAGTGAGAACGGATGGACCGCATACGCATAACCGGTGGTAACGAGCTGAATGGCACGTTGCCGATTTCGGGCGCCAAGAACGCAGCGCTGCCGCTGATGATCGCGTCGCTTTTGACAGACGACACGCTCACGCTGGACAATGTTCCGCATCTGGCCGACGTCGAAAGCCTGATCCGCATTCTCGGCAATCACGGTGTCGACTATTCGGTGAACGGTCGCCGCGAGAACCAGCAAAAGGGCTATTCGCGCACCATCCATTTCACCGCCCGCAGCATCGTTGACACCACGGCTCCCTACGAGCTCGTCTCGAAGATGCGCGCGAGCTTCTGGGTGATCGGACCGCTTCTGGCGCGCATGGGCGTGGCCCGCGTCTCGCTGCCCGGCGGCTGCGCCATCGGCACCCGCCCTGTTGACCTCTTCATCGACGGGCTGCGCGCGCTGGGCGCGGAGATCGAGATCGAGCAGGGTTACGTGAACGCGAAGGCCAAGAACGGCCTCATCGGCAACCGCTACGTGTTTCCAAAGATTTCGGTCGGCGCAACGCATGTGCTGATGATGGCCGCAGCACTCGCAAAGGGCGAGACGGTGCTGGAGAATTCCGCGCGCGAGCCAGAAATCGTCAATCTGGCCGACTGCCTCAACGCCATGGGCGCGAAGATTTCTGGCGCCGGCACGGACACCATCACCATTGAAGGCGTGACCAGCCTTTCGGGCGCGCGCCATCGCGTGATCCCCGACCGCATCGAGACCGGCACCTACGCCATGGCCGTTGCCATGACCGGCGGCGACGTGATGCTCGAGGGCGCGCAGGCAGACCTTCTGGAAGCCGTGCTCGACACGCTGGAACAGACCGGCGCAGAGATCACCCGCACCAACAGCGGCATCCGCGTGCGCCGCAATGGCGCCGGCATCAACCCGGTCGACATCACCACACAGCCCTTTCCCGGCTTCCCCACCGATCTGCAGGCGCAGTTCATGGGCCTGATGACCATGGCCAAGGGGCGCTCGCACATCACCGAGACGATTTTCGAAAACCGCTTCATGCACGTGCAGGAGCTGGCGCGCCTGGGCGCGAATATCTCGCTTTCGGGCCAGACCGCGGTAGTGGACGGCGTTTCGGAGCTGCGCGGCGCGCCGGTGATGGCCACCGATCTGCGCGCTTCGGTATCGCTGGTCATCGCTGCCCTTGCGGCACAGGGCCAGACAGAGGTAAACCGCGTCTATCATCTGGATCGCGGCTTTGAGCGGCTGGAAGAAAAACTCTCCGCCTGTGGCGCAGTGATCGAGCGTATTTCAAGCTGAACCTGAGTGGCGCGTTAACATGGATTTTCTCAAGCTCGTAGCGCTCGACGATGTCGATCTCGGCATACTTTCGGCGCACCTGCAGGACGCGGTCGTCAAGGTTGGCGATCTTGCATTCGAGCCGTCGAACCGGCGCTTTGCAGCGGCCTTCAACCGCTTTGTCTGGGAAAACGAGACCAAGCGCAGCTTCCTGAGACAGTCCCCGCATGAGCGCCGCCGCAGCGTTCTTCACTTCGACCGGGTCCAGTCCGTGCGCACGGCAGGGATCGACCGCAACCGGCCGAACGACGTTCTCTCGCTTCTGGCGATCAACTTCATTCCTGCGCAGGAACCGTCGGGGGTGGTCGAACTGATCTTCTCCGGCGATGCCGCGCTGCGCCTCGATGTCGAGTGTATCGAGGCGCGGCTCACCGATCTCGGCGCGGCGTGGGAAACGCCAAGCCGACCAAGCCACGACGTCTGACATGGCTTGTCCGGACTCCGATACGGCACGTCTGATCGATGTCGAACTCGATGAGTCCGTTGGCCGCGGGACGCCCGATGTCGAGCATGAACGGGCGGTCGCGATCTTCGACCTGGTCGAGGAAAACTGTTTCCGGCCCGTCGGCGACAAGAAGGACGGCCCCTACAAGCTGAAACTCTCGCTTGTCGATTCCCGCCTGGTCTTCGCGATCTCCCGTGAAAATGACGAGGCCGTGGTGACGCACATTCTGTCGCTCACCCCCTTCCGGCGCATCGTGAAAGACTATTTCATGATCTGCGAAAGCTATTACGACGCCATTCGTAGCGCCACGCCCAGCCAGATCGAGGCAATCGACATGGGCCGGCGCGGTCTGCACAATGAGGGATCGCAAACCCTGATGGATCGCCTGAAAGACAAGATCGAGGTCGATTTCGACACCGCCCGGCGGCTCTTCACCCTGGTTTGCGTGCTGCATTGGCGGGGCTGAGGCGCGTCATGTGCACCTGCCACGGCAGGGTGCAGTCATGAGCCCCGGCGTCGCGGAGAAACAGCGTGCGCCGCAATCGGTGTTGTTTCTGTGCGGCATGAACGCCATTCGCTCCCCCATGGCCGAGGCGCTGGCGCGGCAAAGCCTGCCAGCCGGCGTGTTTCTGGCGTCTGCCGGCCTTCGCGCCGGCGAGCGCGACCCCTTTGTCGATGCTGTGCTGGACGAGAAGGGCCTTTCGCTGGGCACGCGCCAGCCGCAGTCCATCGAAGAGCTGGCTGACACCAATTTCGACCTGATCATCACCCTGTCGCCAGAGGCGCATCACCGCGCCCTCGACATGACGCGAACCATCGCGGCTGACGTCGAATACTGGCCGACGATGGACCCCACCGTGGTCAGCGGCACACGCGACCAGATCATCGCTGCCTACCGCGATGTGCGCGACCGTCTGGCCGCATCCATCGCCCAGCGCTTCGAAACGTGAAACAATTCCGACACAAATTCACGTTTGCCGGGGTTTGGCTTGTTCACAAAGGGTGATGAATGGGCTAGGTTCCGCGCCAAATTCCGGTCGTCGGCCGGAAATATCCTAAAAGAGCCGAAGGTAACGGATGCCAAAGGAAGAAGTCCTGGAGTTTCCAGGCGTGGTCACCGAACTGCTGCCCAACGCGATGTTTCGCGTGAAGCTGGAAAACGAACACGAGATCATCGCCCACACCGCTGGACGCATGCGCAAGAACCGCATCCGCGTTCTGACGGGTGACAAGGTGCTCGTCGAGATGACGCCCTACGACCTGACCAAGGGCCGCATCACCTACCGCTTCAAGTAAGCCGTCTGACGCGGTCGGTGACATTGCAATGAGCGCACTGCAGAAACTCGTGCTGGCCTCTGGCTCGCCCCGCCGCGTCGAACTCCTGCAGCAGGCGGGCATCGAGCCGGACCGCCTTGCGCCTGCCGATATCGACGAAACGCCGCTGAAGAGCGAACATCCCCGCTCGCTTGCCCGCCGTCTGGCGCTTGGCAAGGCGGAGAAGGCGCATGAGCGCCTGACGCAGGATGGCGAGGCGGAAGGTCATTACCTGCTGGCCGCAGACACGGTCGTGTCGGTTGGCCGCCGGATCCTGCCCAAAGCCGAAATGGTGGACGAGGCATCCAACTGCCTGCAGCTGCTCTCGGGCCGCGCCCACCGGGTCTACACCGGGCTTTGCCTCATCACGCCGTCGGGAAAGGTGCGCCAGCGCATCGTCGAGACGCGCGTGCGCTTCAAGCGCCTGTCGCATGAGGAGCTGGAAAGCTATCTCGCTTCGGGCGAGTGGCGCGGCAAGGCCGGTGGCTACGCCATTCAGGGGCTCGCAGGCACGTTTGTCGTCAAACTGGTCGGCTCCTACACCAATGTGGTCGGCCTGCCCCTCTATGAAACGGTCAACCTTCTGGTCGCCGAGGGCTACAAGGTACACTTCAACTGGCTGTCCGGACTGGGAGCGCGCTGAGATGGATCAGGACCAGAAAGAAAAGGTCACGCCGCTGCGCCCCAAGCGTCCCTGCCCGGAATGCGGCAAGGAATCGCTGCGCGCGCACTATCCCTTCTGCTCCAAGCGTTGCAAGAACGTCGACCTCAATCGCTGGCTGTCGGGCAGCTATGTCCTTCCGGGTCGCCCGCTCGATCAGGACGACGACGACACCGCCTGAAGTCTCCACGCATAAAAAAGCCCGGTCCAGAGGACCGGGCAAGTGGCAGGCTGCCGGGGGGAACCGGCATGCGGGAGTCAGGCCTGCTTGGGATCAGAAAAACGCTCGAAACTCACGATTTGTGTCCGGCTGCGCCATGAATGGCCGCCATACGCGCCCGCTCGTGAGCGACGGTCTGTAGCCGTTGCGTCACCTGGGCGCGCGGCACACTGAGCGCGGCGGTATCAACGTCACAACGCGTCAGCCCGATATCGGCGAGCTGCCAGTCGGACATTTCCGAGAGCTGACGCGCGGCGCGGCGCGCGCTCAAGAGGCCCGTGAATTTGGCGCATAGCGACACCGTGAGCGCACGCACCACGCCAGCCGGCTGCGGGACAGCGGTTACGGCGAGAGCATCGGTGTGAGCGCGTGGCATCGAACAAATCCTTAATATCGGCGGTGACACTGGGAAACGGCTTGCCCTGACAGGGTTTGGCCAGGGGGTTGGCCAGGGGGTTGAGAAGGCACGGGCAGGCCATTTCCGAAGACAGCGAGATAGTGTCAAAGGCTTATTGATTAGTCGAACGAATGTTTCTAATCTTTATCATCAGCTTCAATGATGGATTGATCCATGGCCGCCCCACTCGACCTCGACCAGCTCGCAACCTTCATCGCGATTGCCGATACGGGAAGTTTTACGCGGGCCGCCGAAGAGGTGCACCGCACCCAGTCTGCCGTGTCCATGCAGATGCGCCGGCTGGAAGAGCGGATCGGCAAGACGCTGTTTCAGAAGGACGGCAGAACCAATCGTCTGACGGAGGATGGCGAGCGCCTCCTGGCCTATGCGCGCCGCATGCTGCGGCTGAACCGCGAGACGCTGGCCGCTTTTGATGACGCCAGCCTGGAAGGCCATATCCGCATCGGCACGCCCGATGATTACGCCGACCGCTTCCTGCCGGAGATCATGGCGCGCTTTTCGCGTTCCAACCCGCGTGTCGAGCTTTCGGTCGCCTGTGAACCGACATCCAATCTGGTCGAGCACATCCGCAAGGGAACGCTCGATCTGGCGCTTGTCACGCATGATGATTCCAGAGGCGGATCGGAGCCGGTGCGCCGCGAACCGATCCTGTGGGTCAGCTCGGCCAATCACACGGTCCATGAACGCGAGGTTCTGCCCATGGCGTTTGGGCGGCCGAACTGCCTGTGGCGGCGCACGGCCTGCGCAGCCCTCGAAGAGGAGGGCCGCGACTATCGCGTCCTCTTCACCAGCTTCTCGGCAACCGTCATCGCCACGGCGGTTCTGTCGGGGCTCGCCATCTCGGTTCTGCCCGAATGCGCCCTGCGCCCCGGCATGCGCGTTCTGGGAGAGGCCGATGGCTTCAAGGCGCTGCCCGACTGCCATATCGGTCTGATGCGCGGCCACACCGGGCAGGCCGAGATCATCGACGCGCTGGCGCGCCACATCTCCGAGAGCCTGGACAATCTCTCTGTCCCCGCCTTTCTGGAAGAAAACGGCAGCTATGATTTCAACGCTGCGTTCCTGAATTCGCGCAACAAACGCCTGCGCCCCGGCCATTTGCTGAATGGCTGGTGAGGCGGGCGACGGGGCACGGCAGATGGCGCGGGCTTGACCCCGTGGACCCGGAACGTCTCAATCGGAAATTATGGAAAAGATACGCCCAGCCGATTCGCAGAGCAATGTTGCGGAATTCTCCGTCAGTGAGATTTCGGGTGCGCTGAAGCGCACCGTGGAAGACAGGTTCGGGCATGTGCGCGTGCGCGGCGAGGTGTCCGGCTATCGCGGGCCCCATTCATCCGGCCACGCCTATTTCGCACTCAAGGACGACCGCTCCCGGCTTGAAGCCGTGATCTGGCGCGGCGTCTTCTCCAAGCTCAAATTCCTGCCGCAGGAAGGGCTTGAGATCATCGTCACCGGCAAGCTCACCACCTATCCGGGCTCGTCGAAATACCAGATCGTCATCGAAAGCGTGGAGCCGGCCGGCGCCGGCGCGCTGATGGCGCTTCTGGAAGAACGCAAGAAGAAGCTCGCCGCAGAAGGGCTCTTCGAGGACAGCCGCAAGAAGCCCATCCCCTTCATGCCGCGTGTCATCGGCGTCGTCACGTCACCCACGGGCGCGGTGATCCGCGACATCATCCACCGCATCTCCGACCGGTTTCCGGTTCATGTGCTCGTCTGGCCCGTTCGTGTGCAGGGCGAGACCACGGGCGATGAAGTGTCCAACGCCGTGGCCGGCTTCAACGCCCTGCCCGAAGGCGGACCACTGCCGCGCCCCGACCTCGTGATCGTTGCGCGCGGCGGCGGCAGTCTGGAAGACCTGTGGGGCTTCAACGACGAATCCGTGGTGCGTGCTGTCGCGGCCTCGGACATTCCGGTCATCTCCGCCGTCGGCCATGAAACCGACTGGACGCTGATCGATCTCGTGGCGGACCGCCGCGCGCCCACACCGACGGGTGCTGCCGAGATGGCCGTGCCGGTGAAGGCCGATCTGGAAGCCTCCGTTGCCCGGCTTTCCGCCCGGCTGAAAGGCGCGGTCTCGCGAGAAGGCGACCGCAAGCGGCAGGCGCTGCAGGCGCTGTCACGCGCCCTGCCCTCGCCCGACCAGCTTCTGGCCCTGCCGCGCCGTCGCTTCGATGAGGCCGCTGGCCGGCTCGGCCGCGCGCTCACCGCCGCGACGCAACGCAAGCGACTGACCTTCAATGGCGTGCGGCTGTCACCAGCCACGCTGGAGCGCCGTCTGAGCGAGGTGCGACGACGCACCGCAGCCTCCGGCGAACGCCTGCCAGGCGTCTTCCTCGCCCTTGTGCGCGCCCAGCGCACGCGCTTCGACCGCGATGCCGCGCGCGTCTCCCCGACGGCGCTCCGGCAGCGCATCGTGCATTGGCGCGACCGCCTTGCACAGGCCGAACGCCGGGCCGACACACAGGTCGCCATGCAGCTCAAACAGGGTCACGCAAGCGCCGATCAGGCCATGCGTCTGGCGAAGTCCCTGTCCCACGAAGGCGTTCTGGAGCGCGGGTTTGCGCTGGTTCGCGGGCCTGACGACCTTCCCATCAAGCGGGCGCGCAACATCCAGCCCGGCCTTGAGCTCCAGATACAGTTTGCCGACGGGACCACCCGCGCGGTTGCCGCCAGCGACGGCCGCAAGGTCGCAGCCAGCCCGAAGAAACCCAAACCCTCGGACAAAGGTCCGAAGGATCAGGGGAGCCTCTTCTAGTTCGCCCTGCGTTCATTCGGACGCACGGGGAATGCTCTGGTGCGCGGTTGAAAAATCGGTGACGGGTGCTTCTGGCACACCACCTCTTTTACCGCATTGAAACCTTGTCTACCTAGCGTCCCGAGAGAGCAAGGATAATGCAATGAGTACAGCGCTTCTGATTTCCGGCGTCTTGCAGAATTTGGGTATCGCCGCAATTGCCGCGCTGTTTTACGACATCGTTCTGCGTCGCAGCCCCAATGACGCAACGCGCCACGCATTGATCGCCGTGGTGTTTGCCGCCGGTGCGGTGGGCTCCATGTCGCTGCCGGTTCAGGTGGCGCCCGGCCTCATCTTCGATCTGCGCAACTCCTTCGTAATTCTCGCCATGAGCTTCGGCGGCTGGCTCACGCTCGGTCTCACCACCGTTGCAGCCATCGCTTTCCGCCTGTGGATCGGCGGGGCGGGTGCGATCGCCGGCGCGATCGGCATTCTGGTTTGCGCAGGCGCAGGCCTTGCCTTCGCCATGCTCTTCAAGCGCGAGCGCATCAGCCTTCCGACATTCGGCCTTCTCGGCGCGGTCTCCGGCCTGTCGCTGCTCTCCATGTTCGTTCTGCCATACGAGACGGCAATCGCGCTTCTCTCCAATGTCGGCCCGGTCATGCTGCTCATGAACGTGCTCGGCACCATGCTCGTCGGCGGCATTGTCGAGCGCCAGCGCCAGCAATATGAGCGCGAGAACACGCTGACGCGCGAAGCATCCACCGACGCACTGACCCGCCTCGCCAACCGGCGCGTGTTCGACATGCGCGGCCCCAACATCATGGATTCCGCCATGCGACGGGGCGAGGCCTGCACATTGATGCTGATCGACATCGATCACTTCAAGCAGATCAACGATGTCCACGGCCATGATGTGGGCGACAAAGTGCTCAAGCATCTGGCTGCACTGGTGCGCGCCAATGTGCGCCAGAGCGACCTTGTGGCGCGTTTCGGCGGCGAAGAGATTGCGCTCGTCCTGCCGATGCATGACGCCAATCGCGGTTTCAACCTCGGTGAGCGCCTGCGCAAGGCCGTCGAGGCCACGCCCTATCTGCACGAGGACGGCGCGGAAATCCGGATCAGCGTGAGCATTGGCGTCTACGCCAACAATGGCGAAGATGCTGCCGAGCCATTTTCAGCCGCATTCAAGCGCGCCGACATGGCGCTCTACCGGGCAAAATCTGCCGGCCGCAACCGCGTTGAAATCGCCATCGCGGCATAGGACTGGAGCCGCTTCACTTCTGACGCGGATTGCGCCAGCGTTGCAGGAGTTCGGCCTCAATGCCCTTGAAGCCGAAATAGAAGAGCACGATCAAAAACCCTTTCGCGAGAATGGAAAGGAACTGCAGGAGACCGCCATCGGCGATCCCCATCAGGCCGTGCCTGAGCAGAAAATCCAGATTGGCCATGGCCACATTGATGAGCTGAAACGAGAGAAACGCCGTCAGGAAGGCGCACAGCGCCATGACCATGAACAGAAACAGCCAGTGATAGCGTGACAGTCGAAACAGATCTCTCATTCGACTTCCCCGAGCGCCCGTAAACTGCCCGGAGCACCGCAACGCGCGGGCCCGAAACCATGCTCCAAGGATAGGCCGCCGGGCCCGATGCGCAAGCCTGCCCGGTTAACGGCGCTCATGCAAAAGGGCGGCGAACAGAAGCTCACCGCCCTTTGCCATTTCATTGGTGTGTCCGCTCAGGCCGTTTTCACGTCCGAGGGATAGCCGGCCGCGTCGAGCGCCTGAATGACGGCGGCATCGGCGCTCTGGCTGTCGATCTGAACCGTCTTCGTTTCCAGGTCGACATTGACCGCTGCATTCGAATCCACGCTCTTGACCGCTTCGGTCACCGCTTTTGCGCAATGCCCGCACGTCATGTCAGGCACATTCAACGTCACCATTTGCTGCTCCTTCAGGTGAAGATCGTCTCGATTCGATGAAGCTAATCCTTCCAGTAACCGGAAGGTCAATCGCCTTTCGCCCTCACGCTTGACCTTCCAGCAGATGGAACCTCTACCCTGCAAAGGCCGATACAGGAGAAGACATCATGATGAACGACTTCATGGGCACGGGAATGATGGGGTTCGGCGGTCTCTGGATGCTGCTGATTGGTGTTCTGGTCATTCTGGCGATCGCCGCGCTGGTCAAGTATCTGATGAAATAGCCAGCGCGGCGTCACCTGAAGCACCGCGCTCAGCTCACGGTAAACTGCCCCATCATGCCGGCGTCCTCGTGTTCGAGAATGTGGCAGTGATACATGAAGGGCGTGTCCCTGCTCGCCGGGTGATCGAACCGCACCAGCAGCTCCGTTTCGCCATCGACAAGAACCGTGTCTTTCCAGCCCTGGTCTTCCGGCCGCGGTTCGCGTCCGTTGACGCTGACCACCTGAAACGACACGCCATGGACGTGAAACGGGTGCGTGAGCATGTTCGTGGTCACGATCCAGCGTTCCGTCGTCCCGCGTTCCACTTCCTCATTGATCACCCCCATCTCGAAGGGGCGGCCATTGATGGAGAAGCCCCCCATCATTCCACTGCCCCCCATGCCTCTGCCGCCCATGCCACCCCCCATGCCGCCGCCCATACCCATATCGAGCGAAAAGCGGCGCGTTGCGGCAGTTTTTGCCGGGTCATGATCCGGGCGGATGCCGCCGAGATTGTCTGGCAGACGCTTGATCGAGCCTTCAAGACGCTCATCGACAGTGAACGGAAGAACCGGGAACTGCCGCAGCCCCGTGACCCTGTCCACCATGCCAAGCGCGCGTCCCATCATGCCGCCCATGCCTGAATTGGGATCGCCATCGCTCGCAAGCGTCATCGCCCGACCGTCGGAGAAATCGACAAGGATCTCGGCCCGTTCGCCCGGCGACAGGCGCAGGGTCTCCAAAGCCACGGGTACCGGCAGATAGCCGCCATCCGTCGCAACCAGATGCATGGGCCGCCCGTCATCACAGAAGAGCGAATAGATCCGCGCATTCGACGCATTGATCAGCCGCAGGCGGACGATGGATTTCGGCACCACGGCCACCGGATCGAGTTGCCCGTTGATGAGCATCGTGTCGCCGGTCATGCCATGCATGATGTCCATCATGGAACTTGCATAGGCGAGTTCGCCATCCTGCGTGAAGCGCCGGTCCTGCAAAAGGAGCGTCAGATCATCGACGCCATAGGTGGACGGCAGGCCGCGCTCGTCATCCAGACCATCGGTGACGTGGATTGCGCCGGCAAGCCCGGCATAGACATCACGCGCCGTGCGGCCATGGATATGGGTGTGGAAGAACGCGGTGCAGGGCGACTGGTCGATCTCCATGTCGGGAACCCACTCGCCACCGGGCTCCACGGGCAGATGCGGGCCGCCATCATGCTCTCCGGGCACAAGAAGGCCATGCCAGTGCGCACTGACGGGGATCGGTAGCGTGTTGCCTACCCTGGCCTCCAGCGGCCCCTTCTTCATGCGCACGACGGGTCCGAGATAGGACTGGTTGAAGCCGATGGTCTGGGCGCTCAGCCCGCCGCCGAAATCCGTCTGCCCGGTCTGCGCCACCACCTCGAAACGACCGGTCTCAGTCGTGTCGATCAGCGTCGGCATGCGCAGCGGCGCGCGGTCTGCGGCAAGGGCTGCGGCGGGTGGCAATGAGGGTCGCAGCACGATGCCGGCAGCGCCTATCGCAGCCAGCGCGGTTGCACCTGTGAGAAAGTGACGTCGTTTCATCGTGTTCGCTCCTGCGCGGAACGCGCGTTCAGTTCGTCGTGGCCCTCGCGTATCTCATCGGGCCAGGTGCTCTTGATGTAGGACAGCACCGCAACGATCTCCTCATCCGACAGAATGCCATCATAGACCGGCATTGCCGAAACGTAATCGTCGAGATTGGCTGCCGCAGCCACACCGTGTTTCGTTATCGCGAAAAGCAGCGTGTCATTGTGGTGCCAGGTATGCCCGGTTTCGTCATGGGGTGGCGCGGGCATGGAACCATCCGGCCCGGGCGTGCGCCAGTCCGCGGTCTCGCCTTCGAGGTCTGCGCCATGGCACGAGGCGCAATTGGCCGCGTAGACGTCCCTGCCGCGCGCAACGAGCTGCCGGTCATCGGGCTTCAGGAGAGCAGCATCCTCCGCCGCCCCCTCCCCCAGCACCAGCCAGAGCGCCGCCGATAGAGCGACCGCGAAAGCGACGCCCAGAACGACTAAGACCGAGCCTGCACGCATGCCTGCCTCGCCTGAACGGGAAAACCGGAGCCGCCGCCATCATACGGTGCCTGCGAAGACAGGACCGTCACGGCGACGGTCATGCCTGCTGCCGGAGCGCAATGCGCCCCGGCCCGAATGCCCGGCAGGGTCATTTCTTGCCGGTTTCGAGGAAGACGCCCGGCTGGGTGTCGGCATATCCGTCGAATGTGTAGACCGTGTATTCGGCCTCAGGGTCGTATCCCATGCCCAGCGAGCCCATCGGCATGCCCGGAACGGCGATGCCCTTCACGTCCGGCTTCTCGGACATGAGCTTTTCCACCGCCTCGATCGGCACGTGACCTTCAAGCACATATTTGCGCTCGTCGCCGATCACCGCCGTGTGACAGGCCCCCATGGCGTCAGGCACACCGGCCTGTTTCTTGACGTTGGAGAGGTCTTCAAGGTCGGTCACCTTCATCGTGTAGCCGGCCTCTTCCATGGCCTCGACCCACACTTCACAGCAGCCGCACCACGGCGTCTTGTAGACGGTGATGGTCTTGTCGCTGTCTGCCGGAGCGGCATGGGCCGCGCCAAGAAGCGTTGAAAGGGCAAGTGCGGCGGCAGGCATCTGCTTCAGGATGGCGTTCTTCATTGTGGTTCTCTTTCGAATGATCTCGGGGAGAGCCGCGACAGGAACTGAAATCGTCCAGAGGGCCAGAATGCGCGCCACCGGGGCCGCTCTTGCGCGACCGGGTTCAGGTGGCGGGCTCATGCCCTAAGGCAGCGCCAAGGCGCACACCTTTCTGGAGACCGCTATCCTCTCTCGACTGATTGAAATGCGCCGGATACCGGCGCTGAAAGCGATCAGGCGAGGATGGGCGGTCGAAAGAGACGTAAGGGGACGGGCTGGTGAAGCGTGACGGTCGGCATGCTGGCAAGCGGAGAGACCGTGGCGTGGAACTGCTGCACCTGGAAGGGCGCGATGTAATGGCAATCCATTGCGCAATTCATCTCGAAGGGCATCGCGCCATCGCTGGCCGGCCCGCAGCAATCCATCATCGAAGAATCAGCGGGATGCGCGGCCGTTTCCGTGGCGGCGACCGAATCAGCCGCAAACGCCGTCTGCATTGCGGGAAGCGCGCCCGCAAAGGCGAAAACGATCAGAAGCAGGACGGCCAGAAACCTTCTCATGAAGCGTTATGTATCGCGCCATGGCCGGGAAATCCATAAAAACCGGGCGCATGCGACACCGAAACCGGGTCTGGAGGCGTTCAATGTTGCGCCCGACGCGCGCAACACCGCTATCCGCAAAAGTGTAGCGCGCAATTTCAGTTGGCGCGAACGCGCAAGTTCACTTGGCATCAATTCAAAATGATTTTTTGATCCGTTGAACGGCGTTTCAACATTCTCGATCCTCCAGCATCGAAGCTGCGGGGCCGGCGGATCGTTTCATATTCTCAGCGGTATTCCTCCTAACAGGATATGCCTCGCCGTTTCCCGCACATTGCTCCGGACGTTCGCTTTGCAAAACTCATTGTCTCATTCGTCACAGCCATACGGCGAGTGAGAACACAATGAGAACAAAAGCTAGACTCAACCGGCCCACCTGTATTAAATTCTTCTCACTGATGAAGATCGCCACAACCGCCTGATTGGTGCTCAACCCCGGGGCATGAATGCTCCTGGGGAACACTATCGGCTTGCCGCTGAATAAAGCGGTAGGTGTCTCGACTTTGCGCTTCCGCGAGCAGGAGCATGCTGCCGTCTTGCGGGCGGCCACGAGGTCGAGTGGAAGTCTTCCTCAACTTCACCACTGGCAAGCCCGGCTTGATACCGGTCGATGCCGGCAAAACCGAAGACAATGATTGGCGAGAAGAGAGCTGATGGGCATGACGCAGACCCGCGAAACGAACAACGCAGCAGAAGCGGGCGAAGCGGTTTCTGCCGACCCGGCGAAGAAACGAGACCCTTATGGGCCGGCCGCAGAGGCGTTCATCGAATCGTGCGGCGGTGATCCTCGCGAGGCGGTGGCTGCGTTGATGGGCGAGAATGACTATCTGGCCGGTCGTATCAAGGCGCTCGAAGACGTGGTGAGCTGGGGCTATATGCGGGCGGGCACAGGGCAGCGATAAAACGTTGGATGAAGCGAATGAATGGTAAATGCAGGGCGATGCGGCGCCTGTCAGTGCGCGGAGCCGTAAATGGGTCAATTCAGGCCGATGGATTATTCAGAACTTCTGCCAGGCAGGAACCGCCATATGATCCGGTTGGGTCACATTGCCCGATGGTGGAAACTCGGAGCACTCTGCATCCACTGTAAGAACTTAACACAGCTCGAACGCTATGAGCTGCGCAATCACTGGGGCGAGCGAGCTTTCATGGTGGATCTCGAAAGCAAACTTCGGTGCCGCCGCTGCGGAAACCATCGAAGCAATAAGATTCTTGTGATCGGAAAAGAGACACGCTGAGGCGCAGCCTGCCTATCGCACACGCGGAATTCGATCCTTGTCGTCGACGAGCAGATCGGCCTTTCGGATTTGCTTGGGCGTCAGGCGTCTACTTGTACTAGTCGGCGGCACCATGCTTCTCGCAATTTGCTCTGGGCCATTGAAGATGACATGGGCGTTACCAGTTTTGAAATCGAGTTCGAAGAACAAGAGCCGTTGATCTGTCTGCAGAGGATACGACAGATTCAGTACCGGTCCGCCCCCAGTTCCGGTCGCCTTAACCTGAACAGGGTATCCGCGTGGACAGACCCCGTCGACACCGTGACGAATAGGTTTGTGAATCTCGATGCCAAAGTGTTTATGCGCCAGAACTTCTCCAATGTCGCCAACGAGCATCCCATCTAGGGTAAATTTCTTCAGGCCCTTAGACTCTTTGGCTAGACGCTCCTGCGCCCTCGCGATTTCCATCATAGCCTTCGATAAAGTGATCGTACGCTTAGCCCCCTTCCTGAATATCGACATCAGCGCGCCCTCCAACCAGTTCGTTCTTGACCAACCCCACGGCCCGACAACTAATATCAACAAACAGCGCAAACCTCCAACGAGCCGGCCATGTGCAATCTCTACAACGTGACCACCACGCGCGAGGCGTTGCGGCAGTTTGTCGGAACCCTCCGGGACTACGGTTTCAACGAGCCCTCCCTGCAGGTTTATCCAAACCGCTATGCCCCGATCGCGCGGATTGGAGAGGATGGCGAGCGCGAACTGGTGCGTGCGCGCTGGGGCATGCCGACACCGCCCATGTTCATCAAGGGCCAGCATGACAGCGGCGTCACGAATATCCGCAACACCGGGTCCGCGCACTGGCGCAAATGGCTATCACCTGAAAGCCGGTGTCTGGTGCCTGCAACGAGTTTTGCCGAACCCGATCCCGGCAGCCGGAAGGAAGGCGACAGGCGCACGCCGAATGCGTGGTTTGCCTTGAGGGAGGATCGGCCGCTCTTCGCCTTCGCCGGGCTCTGGACGGCATGGCACGGCAAGCGTATGGCGAGGGAGGAGCCGGACGACCACGAGGTCTACGGATTTCTCACCACCGAGCCGAACGCCGTCGTCGAACCGGTGCACAAGAAGGCCATGCCTGTCATTCTCACGACGAAAGACGAGATGGACACATGGTTAAGAGCGCCCTGGGATGAAGCCAAGGCATTGCAAAGGCCGCTGCGTGATGATGGGTTGATAGTGGTTGAGGCGCCGGAGGTGCCCAACTGAAAATTTACTAGAACGTTTCGTACGGGGAAGGCTAAGCGGGTTTCATTTTTTGGAGGACTTCTTCGACGGTTTGTTGCAACTCCAGCAACCTGACAGTATCCGCAAGTGTGCGAGAAACAGGGCTCGCTTCGTCCAGCATGTTGCAGAGGGCGGCAAGATGCTCCTTCAACAGTTCCAACAACCCAACGCTGTGTTGGTTTATGCTGCAAAGCTCTAACTTTTCATGCTCGCGAATTCTGTTCACTCTACGAATAATATCGCCGCTCCGTCTCGACAGGCGCACAAAGTGGTCACCGGTGATCGTGCCCTCATGAAAATTCCTGTCAGGCAACGTTGCTTTTGGCCGAATGTAGCGAGCTTCTTGGTGAAAACGCGAAGCCAAGAATATTTCTAGTTGCTCCAACAATCCCTTAAACGTCTCGTCCGCGACCACCTTCTGTTGCTGAGCATGCTGATCACTCAGAATTTTCGTTTGCATGCCGACGAGTTCAGCGCTTCGCCTAGCTGTTTCGGCCTGTGCGGCAATCTCCTTGCGAGTCTCATCTGCGACCTCTCTATTTAACTGGAACTCCTCACGTGTCAGCGCCAATTCCTTCCGCTGAGCTTTTAACTCCTGAGCTTGGACGAGTACGGTCACAACAAGCCAAATGAACGCCAACGGAGCAGAGGCTCCGGCAAGGAAATCTCCGATCTCATTGGCGCTTCGACAAGCGAAATAACGACTTACAACATCCCACCAGGGAGCGCCGGTTGGGCAGTATTTGGATCGGGAAACAACAATCGCTAAGACTCCCACCCAGATGGCCGACAGACCGACGGCCCACCACAACGCTCGTGGCGAGCGTTCAACTTTGTCGTTGCTATGCTGCCCCATCACCCAGTCTCTTCTTTCGCCCTCATATGGCAGGTGAACCAAGAATCACTTCACCATAGAAATATCCTTGCCCGAACAATCACCAACCGCAACCATGGCTTGCGGCATCCTGAGCACTGCGCTCAGTCAGCGCCCCCGCAAATGGGCAGCCTTGAGAGTGCGCCACGCATATGCTGCAGCCAGGCTGACCACTCCGTTACCGGCTGCCTGGGCGCGGTCCATCCGATCGGCCACCCCATCAGCCAGTCCGAGAAGTTCGGGTTGAAGGTCAGGTCGCCGGCCGAGTATCTCCCCCCAGCGGTCAAACTCAGATGGAGCGGGTGCGAAGAGCGGAAGTTGAAGGACTTCGGCATCTCCGCGCAACTCGTGACAATCAGCCAGATCATCGTCCAGAGCTTTGCCGCCTTGCCTATCGCGACCTGGCTTCCCGTCTGGTTCGGATCGTGGCGAAGCTTCAATCCCTGTTCCGATAGCTCCATCTCGATCCGGTTGCAGTAGAGGCTGCGGGTTGGCGTGGGCCACAATGAAGAGCCGCCGGCGAAAGTGTGAAGCGCCAACCTCAGCCGCCGAGAACAGGCCCGCTTTGACGTGGTAGCCCATTTTGCGAAGGTCGCTGATGACCCTGGCGGATCCCAGATCGAGATGTCCTTCGACATTCTCGAAGAAACACCATCGGGGCTCGATCTCCGCGACAATCCGCCGGATATGTGGCCACAAGTGCCTTGGGTCGCGGGCGCCGCGCTTGCGGCCCGCACAGGAGAAGGGCTGGCAGGGATAACCTCCAGTGACGATATGAACCTTGCCGCGCCATGGGCGGCCGTCGAAGGTGGCAAGGTCGTCCCATAAAGGCGCGTGATCCAGGGCCTGGTCTTCCATCCGGGCCACGAGGGTGGCCGCAGCGAAGGTTTCCCGCTCGACGAAACATACAGTCCGATATCCGGGTTCTGCGATATGGAGGCCGAGCTCCAGTCCGCCAACGCCAGCACAAAGCGCGACGCCTTTGAGTTCATCCTGCGGTCGAGGCATTCCGGGGGGAGATAGAGCCACACGAGCTTTCCCTTGGCGGACGCTCCTGGCGTTCCGGTTCGGGCTCGACCGGCCTCAGATGATTGATCGTGCCGCATCGGCGGCATTTGATCTCAATCTCGCTCCTATCGTTGTTCGCCCTGAAGAGCAATGCGCGGCATCGGCCACAGCGAACATCCTTCATCTCGATTTAACCCGATCACGGCCACACTCCGTTCGCCCGAAAGGGCAGCGGGTGCGGCGGTTATCTTTGGTTATCGTCGGGCGGGGTTTGTTTGGCGACAGGCCCGCCGCCGGCGCTTTCGGGCGCTGGCCATCCGTGATGCTGCCTCTAGGATTGCGGCACCGTCGGCAGAAAATAGTGGATGGCGACACGCACCGCGCCGCCGGTGAAATCGCTACCATTGGCGGTTAGGCGTATGGGCGTGTCGGCATAGAAGGCCTGAGGGCCGATCACGCCGGCATTGGTTGAGCCGGCTGCAACACCAAGCGATCCGCCGAATTTCGAGGTTTCGCCTGCGAGGCCACAATCATATGAGCTGGCACCGGTCACCTCCGTCACTGCCCTTGTCGAGACCCCGAAAACGATCGCACGGTTGGGAATGGTGATGGTCGTGTCGACACTCGCACCGGAGAGGCCGGCAAGCAGTTCTTCGGCCGAGACGATCGCATTGGCGCTGCCGGCCGCCCCTTCGCTCACCGTGGTTGCGGCAGAGCGTGTGATCAGGCCGAGCGCATCTGCAAGCGTCGTCCAGTCCGCACCGTCGAAGATCAGCGCCTGCGCCTCATCTTCTGTCCATGCAAGCCAGCCGGCGCGCGGCGCAAGCTTTTCCCAGGCGCCGCCGCTGTAGACTGCGATGTTCAGATCCCACCCGAGCCATGCCCCGGTTGCACCGGAAGCGGGAATGTACGCATCGCCATCGGCGGGGCTTCCCGGTGGCACCGTCAGATCCCGATCCATCACTGCCATCTGCACAAGCGTGTCGAGGCGCAGCAGGCTCTCATTCACCGGCACATGTTTCTGGGCCTGGTCGGCGGCGATCAGGGGCAGTTGGAGTTTTGTCGTATCGACCATGGGAGCCTCCTAGTCATAAACAAATCCGGTGCGCCAGATGCCGAGCCCATAGCGGGCGCTGCGCTGGGCAACGCGGGCGTGAAAACCCGTCTGCGGTGAACCGAAATCATCGGTCTGATGGGCGGCGGTGTAGAGGAAACCCGCCTCGGTCGGCTCGACAGCGCGCAGCACGCTCCCGCCCGGTCCGTCGAGGATTTCAAGCCGGTAGCGCTCCTCTTCCTCGCCAAGCGGCACCTCGGTTTCCGACCAGGCATCGCCGCCGATCCGCGTGCGCCGGATCCAGGTGAGCTGCCAGTCGCCTGTGGCGGCGATCCGGTGGCCTTTCAGCCTTGCAGGCGAGAGCGGGCGCCGGGCCTTTGCTCTGAACGTGAACGCCTCTTGATCGTAATCCTGCGAAGCGATGTCCCGGTCGGCCGGGCCAAAGCGCCAATTGCGCGAGAGGCCGATGGCAGCGGCATCCAGCGTCCATTGCTGCAGCGCCTCATTGACAAGCACAAAGCGCGCGCCGGCAGGAACCGGCGCGCGCATGGCGTGTTCCGTGCCCCGCTGCCCCCGCAACAGGCCTGTCAGTGCAAAGGCGCCGTCTCCCAGCGCGGCCACCTCGGCGAACTGGAGAAGTTCCCATTCGCCGTCTTCGTTTTCCACCAGTGCCGCATTTGCGCCGTCCAGAACCTGACGCTCCGTCGCTGAGTAGAGCGCGCCTGAGACAAGCCGTACGGTCAGCGTGTTTCCGCGATCCCAGCGCCAGATCGGCCCTGCATAGAGGTCCTCCAGAGTGACTCCGGCGGTGGCGGGCGTGACAAGGAGTGTATCGAGGGCAAAATCCGTATCGTCGGCCGAACGGTAGACTGCCATGCCTGCCCGCCAGGGCTTCATCACCCCGGCCATATGAGCGGCGTCATCGGCATCGCCATCGCGCAGCAGCGGTCCGTCGATCAGCGTCAGCTGTGCGCCAAGATAGAGTGTGACCGGCGGGCTGGGCGGCGCCGAAGAGGCGCGCGGCACCGGGGCAGCCGCCTGCGGATCCACCCGGTGCGCTTCGGCGCGGCGCAGGCCGGCATCATGAATCTCCGCGAGGCGCAGCGTCGTGCGGGTCGGCAGGAAGTCGACCACGTCTCCCGGATCGAGCCGCAACATGGAAGGCGGCAGGCCGAACTCCGCCCGTTCGCGCGCGATCCAGACCCGCGAGAGCTCGATCTCCGCCAGCCGGGTTGCCTGTCCCTCTGCCATGATCGCCGGCAGGCCGATCTCCAGAACACGACGCGAACCGCCAGCCGAGCGCCGCGCCTCAGCCGATGCCGGCTGGTCGTCGCGGCCGGGATCGCCATAGGAGAGCTTGATGGCTGCCGGCAGTTCGGTTTCCTGTGCCCGTGTCTGCCGAAAGCGATCGGGCCGCTCCCCGCTCTCGGCTGATACGGCAAGATCACCATCGTCGAGGGTCGCCACCGACAGGGCTCCCAACCGGGCTGAGACCTTCAGTCGTCCGCCGGTCTCCACCGCCTCGAACTGATAGACGGTCTGGAGCGCCTCGAGCATCGCACGCGCCGACAATACGCGGCCCGTGGTGATACCCTCGACCACGGTCGGCAACGGTGCCACCTCGTGGTATGTAAACCCTGCATCCTCGAGCACGGTGCGCACGGTCTCCGTGCCGGGTGCCGTGCCCAGACGACCCGAGATCCAGTGACCCAGCTCCCAGTTCGCCGCATCGCCCCAGCGCAGATCCTGTGGAAAGGACGGATGCGGCCGCGCATCCCACGCCCAGATGCAGGTCCGTTCCGTCTCGATCATCGGTCCGGCATAGACGGAAGAGATCTGGTTGTTTTCGGACCAGTAGCTGATGACCGTTTCAAGAAAGGCACGCTGCATCGCATCGTCGCGCGCCCGGCTCGAAAAGTGCGGATAAAAGCTTTCCGAAGATTTCGGGTCGACAAACACATTCGGCTGGTTTGCCCCCTTGTCGACCGCGGGACAGCCGAGCTCCGTAAAGCGGATTGGCTTTGCTTCAGGCACCCATCCGGTCGGTGCGCCGCTCTCGCTGCCGCCCGGCCGGTTGACATGAGCGTTCGCCCACCATGCGCGGATATCTTTCTGGCGGAATACCCAGGGCTTGCCATGAGCGCCATCGGTGATCGGCGTTCTTGTCTGCGCTCTGCGATCCGGATCGGAGGCATAGAACCAGTCGTAATATTCGCCGCCCTCGACATTCGAGGCCAGATAGGTGCGGTCATAGATGGTGGTCGGCCCGTTCGGGCTGTAGTCGAGATGGCCAGTGCCGTCGCGCCAGTCCGCGATCGGCAGGTAATTGTCGATCCCAATAAAGTCGATGTTCGCATCCGACCATAGCGGATCGAGATTGAACCAGACATCTCCGGTCCCGTCCGCCAGGCGGTGGGAGTGATATTCCGACCAGTCGGCTGCATAGCCAATCTTCACGCTCCCGCCCAGAAGAGAGCGCACTTCTGCAGCAATCGATCTCAGCGCGTTGACGAAGGGATAGGCGCCAGCCGAAGATCGCACCTGTGTCAGCCCACGCATTTCTGTGCCAATCAGAAAACTCTCGACACCGCCGGCGATGGCTGCCAGCTTCGCGTAATGGAGAATGAAGCGGCGATAGGACCATTCCTCCGGTCCGGAATATTCGACAGCCTCGCCACTGGATGAGAAATCCGAAGCGCTTGCACTTCCCACGAATGCCGACACCTGGCCGGCCGCTCCGGCAGTTTTGTCAGGCGATCCCGCAAAGCCAGGCGCCGGCGAGCAGGTGATGCGGCCGCGCCACGGGTAGGCAGGCTGACCACTCGAGGAAGCATGGTCCGAATAGGGATCGGCCAGTGCGTTGCCCTCCGCCACATCCATCATGAGAAAGGGCACGACAGTAACCGATATACCACGTGCGTTGAGATCGCGGATTGCCGTGACCACGGCCTGATCGGATGGCGAGCCGCCATAGGCGGGAATACCCTGTGCTAGGGAGATGAGATCGGCAAAGGAACGGAAGAGCCCGGCCACCGACCACACAACATTGGTTGCCTTGTCCTGACTGTCGACCTTTGGTCGGCAGCTACAGGAGCCACACCTCAGGTCGTCACCGAACCAGGGCAGAACAAGCAGCACCTGCCGGACATTGGGTGCCAGATCCTGCAGCCGGTTCATCGACGCAAGCCAATCGGAGGCGTCAACCCTCGTATGCCGGTTCAGGGCAATGCCGCCGGCGAAGAAGTCGATAACGCGAACTTCTTCTGTCTCGAATCCCATTTCATTGGCGCCGATGACCGCGACCCCCGGAACCATCTGCTCCAGAGCACCGGTCGGTCGAAAGACCTCAACTGCAATCTGGGGAAGGCGATTGCCATAGCTTTCCAGGTGCAGGCGTTCGAAGACGAGATAGGCAAGCCCGCGATAGGCCGGTGCATTTCCCGAACCTTCCTTCGCTTCGATCAGAGGATCGACGGCCTGTGTCTCTGTGCCCTTGTGCACTCGAAACTCGATTTCCGTCTGATCGATCTCCTTGCCATCGGCCCAGATGCGACCAATCCCGGCAATCGGTCCTTCGCAAAGCCCCACGGCAAAATTGGCATAGTAGTGATAGGTGGTCACTTCGACCTTCGGCTTCATTCCCTTGCCGCCTGAGCGCTCCGTTCTCGAAACCTCTTCGAACCGTGTTGCCCAGAAAACCTCTCCTGTCACACGGGCGCGTCCATAGACCCGGTCGATGTCCGAGCCTTCGGTCGCTGTCTGGATGTCGGTAGAGGTCAGGCGCGGCCCTTCGCGTTTCACGGGCGGGGTCAGGGCAGAGACAATGGCGCGGTCGGCAAAGGACCCCGCAAGGGCGCCGACGGCCTGTCCGACCAAACCGCCAATCACGCCGAAGGTCCCGCCGATCGAAGCGCCCACCACGCCGAGAAAGATGGTGGCCATCAGCTGTTCTCCGCGGTGCCGGCACTGCCATTCAGCGAGCTGTTCGTAAAACTACAGCCCTCCGGCGGGCGAAGAAATGCGAACACTCCGGCGATCCGCTTCCGCCAAGCCTCGGCGAGATGCCCTTCGGCGACACGGCCGGCGGACTCATAGGCATGGATCATGCGATCATCTGCAACCAGAATGCCGCAATGTCGCGCCGCCAGGTGCGGGCGCCAGCGAAAGACGAGCAGATCGCCCGGTGCCATGGCGGCAACCGGACGCGCTTCAAGATGCCTTCCAGCGGCGTTCAAAAGTGTTTCAACGCCGCTGGCATCGGCCCATCCGGGACCATAGGCTGGCGGGATCTCCGCCTCGTCTTCGTAAAGCTCGCGCCAGACCGCACGCACCAGCCCCAGGCAGTCGCATCCGCGGCGGTCCGCTCCCTGGTGACGATAGGGAACGCCATCGTAGCTGCGCGCCACGGCCGCGATCTTCCGGCGGAACGCGCGATCCCGGTCCATTACCCGCGCATCTCTTGCGCGCAGCCTAACCATTGAAGAAACTCCCTCCGTCATTGTCCCCGGACCTCTTTGCCGTCGAGAGCGCAAAGTCATTGCCCGGCACATGCGGAAATCCGCGAAAGTTGAGCTGATTGGAGAATTTCTGTCGGCAGGTGGCAAAGCGTTTGTCACAACCGGCTGTGACTGTGAACGTATCACCGACGTTGATCGTGCGTCCCGCCCGGGTCCAGAGCGTCAATGCCGACAGGCCATCCACCTGCTTCAGATGTCCCGACACCTCGGTTACAGTTCCGGTGTTTGCTCCTGACGTCCATTTGAGCAATCCCTGTGCGAACCATTCGTCGGAAAATCCCGTTAGACCGGTGGCCGCGATCAGGCGGTCGTCAAGTGCCACCGAGACGGTTCCGTTTCCACGGAAAGCGGATTGGTCGAGATTGACCCGGCAGCGGTCGTCGCCAACCACTGCGTCGCAGGCGCGCTGATACTTCCTGCCACTCTCCTGATTGAGCTCATGAGTCAGTCCGCGCAGCTCAGCCATGAAGGCCAGATCGCCACGCGTTACCTCGCCAATCGACCCGCGCCGCAGGATGACCCGATTGGCGACGTTCGACCAGTCGACGCGCCAGAGCTCGATCGCCGCGTTGTCCCAGGCTCCAAGCGCGATGTCGTCTTCCGTGATCTCGTCTGAAGACAGCGCTCCCTCAACCTCCATCGTATCGACGGCTAGCCCCAGCGAAGAAGAGACTTCCGAGGCTGTGAGACCGGTTTCCGGTTTGTGGGTGACACCGGCAAAGGTAAGTGGTCGGTCGTGATCGGTGAAGCCGAAGACAGCCCCATCGAGCCGTTCGACGCACCAGCAATTGCACAGGGTTGTAACGCCGGTATCGAGCATGTCCTGAAGGCCCGCGGGCATCGTCTTCATTCGCGCAGCTCCTTCAGGAATATCGACGGGATGTCGCCGATTGCCGCCGTGCGCAGAGAGATCTGGTCGAGCCTGCAGTCAAAGCGCACCGGCACGTGAAACTGTCCACCCCAGGTGAGAACGGCATCGCTTGCGGGAGCCTCGTCAAAGGTGATGACGCCGGTGGTGTGGTCGATGGTGAAACCTCCTGCCTGCGGCGCACCATCGACGGCCACAAGGATCGTGCCAAAGGGCCGGGTGATCCTCCGATCGTGATGCGCTCCGGCAAAGGAGTATCGCTTGGACAGCTGAAACGAGGTTTCCGCCCCGTCGCCGAGCCCCAGTTGCTGGTCGGTGGCAGTCGGCGTGAGGTGTGGAGCTGCTGAACGGTAGTCGGTCCAGTCGAGAAAGCGAAACCCGGACAGTCGCCCCATGGCGGCATGGTAAAGGGACAGCACCTCATACAGTTCGGCTGGGGTTCGCACCCCATACTTGGCATCGTAACTCCTGAGGGGTGAGGCCCAGGCGCTGTTGCGTTCCTCTCGTCCAGACGCGAGCTGGACGATCTCGGCAGGCCAGTCCGGACCGCCGGGCGAGCCGGCCGAGACATGGACCGGGAAGATCGCGGCATCGAGGAACGGCGGCGGCATCAGCTGTACCTCGCGAAGCGGCCGGCGAAGCGAGCACCTGCGCGGGCGACCGTCGCCCGGCTCTCGGCGAAGGCCTTCGGGTTCGGCGTCTCGATATGGAACTGATTGACGATCGTCTGGCCGGAGCCGTATTTGCGAGCAAGCTGATCGGGCCAGCCGATTTCTTCGCCGTCCATGGCGATGATCGGCCGTTCGCCAGGTTTCAGAAATCCGCCTGAATGCATGCGCGGCGCACCGATGAACAGCGCGGCCGGTGCGGGTCGGGTGTTGAGCGGCTGCGCGCCAACCTGTCCGCCGCCATGATAGAGACCAACGGGCGCCATCGGCGCGGGGGGAAAGCTTCCTGCCCAAACCCGCCGAACCCCAGAGCCTGACCTGCCACACCCACCAGGGCACCGATCAGTCCGCCACCACCACCGCCGCCGAACATCGCCTGATCGAGCGCCCTGAAGGCGAAGTCCAGAAACCGTTGGCTGACCCGATCAACGACGCCAGCAAGCGATGTCATGACATCCTGCCCCTCTACAATGGCAGACAGAAACTGATGGAGAGATCCGGACAGAAGCTCGAAGTCCTCCGCTATGGCGGTGAAGGGTGAGGACCTCATCGAGGTGGGTGAAGCGCTTCCGTAGGTCCGTGCCTGCGTCGTCACAAAGCCACCACCGGCATAGCCCGACACGCCAGCACGAATGGCATCCAGATTGGCCACACCGATCCGTGCCGTCGCAGCGGCGTCAAAAACATACTCGCGCCCATGCACCACGCCGGCGATGCGGTCCGTCGGCATGTGACCGGTGAAGCCGCCCCTGGCGAATGAGCGGCCTTCCGTCAAAGGCGTCAACGCTGCACGTGCCGGCGAGCCAACCAATTCTGCCGGATTTGCTTGACCGCCGGCAATCGACTTCAACAGCCGATCATACTCGGCAAGGGCAGGAACCGCTCCTGCCGCCGCTTCACCCGAGGCGCGAATGTCTTGCGAGCTTGTTTCAATCGCTTCGCCGGCGGCGGTGGCGTCGCTCTGCAGCGTCCTGTACTTGTCCGCCTTGCCGCCAAGCGCTGTTGCTGAGGCTTCGGCATCACCCTTCAAGCCTCTCAGGAGATCGCGGGATCTTTCCAGCTCGGCCTGCAGCTCGGCTGCGGCTCTGGTATCCTCCAGTATTTCTTCGGCGAGTTGCCGGAACGGAGAGGTCTTCGGCAACGCCTCGGCAATCTCGCCAACCTGGCGACGGAAGGCGATGACATCGGCCTGGCCTTCTCGCAGTTCCTTGCGGAACTCTGCAACGGTCTCGCGCATGGGGCCGAAGTGGCCGAATGGATTGCCGAGTACGTCCGACGGCCGGAGCGCATCGCTTTTCTGAAACAGATCTCGCTGCGATCCCTGGGCTGCGTTCTCAAGCCGGCCGATGGTCTGCTGGCTTTCGAACCGGAGAACCGGCTCGGCGTTGAGGCCATAGGATGAGGCAGCACCGGCAGCTTCGGCCCACGCGCCCTTGATGCGGCCAACGAGCGCTGCATGACCTTTCAGTGCCCGCTCGATCATCGGTTGGTTCGAGGTGATCTCTCGGAAGAGATCGGCGGCAGCGCCGGCAGCAAGTTTGAGACCTTCACCGACAGCCGTGATCGCGACGCCAGCAGCCAAACCGCCGGCGGCACCGATCAGCGCCGTTTTCAGGTTGGAAACCTTTTCTCCGGCCGCGCCGGCCGCATCTCCGACCCCTGCGAATGCAGGAGCTGCCCTTGCACCTGCATCGCCCGCAGCCGATACGTTCTCAGCTGCACGAGCCCCTTCATCGGCCGTTGCCTTTAGCCCATTTCTTGCCCGATCAAACTCCGCATCATTCCATTCGATCCGGCCGACGCGTTCGATCTTGCGCGACGCCTCGTCTGCCTTCTTGCCAAGATCCTCAACCCCGCCGGCGGTCTCCTGCAGAGCCTTTCTGGCTCCGGCGGCATCGCCCTCGATCACCAGCGCAAGCCGCAGCGACATCAGTCCTCTCCACCGTTGAGGCTCGTCCTTGCCGCCATCTCCAGCACCTGCACGCCAGCGAACGTCTCGGCCGGGACGTCGAGGCCCAGCCGTTCCCAAGCAGCGGTCGCGCCAGCATAATCAAGGCCGATCCACATGGTTCTCAATTGTCCTCCTTCCGGAAAGACGGTGGTCCGCCACTGTGAGGCAGCCGCCAGAAATGCATTCATGGCCGCGCGGTTTGCAGGCCAGACGCCGTTGAACTCCGGTTTCTGCCAGCCCGATAGCCTTGCCTTCAGGCGGCTGATACCGAGCTCATCCATTCCCCAGCGCCGTGCATCTTCAATCGCCTCCCGCCAGGCATCCGCATCGCCGCCATCCTCGAGCGCGCCTTTCGCCCATGCGCGCGCAGCGGCAATCAGTTTCCCGTTATTGCCTCTCGGAATGCGGCCATATAAGCGGACACAAGAGCGGCTCTGAGATGCGGAGCGCCAATCATTTGCGCGCGCACCGCATCCGTGAAGGAGAGCGGTGAACCGTCCATCGTCTCGACCTCATCCACATCACGCAGAGCCTCGTCGAGGAAGGCACGTGTTCCTTCTTCCGTCGAAAGATCGTGCTCGTTGAATGCATCGATCGCCAACGCCTGAAATTTTGCACGAAAGGTTTCAGGCTCCGCCTGTTCGCCGGGGCGTCGGACCGTAACGCGAGCCCAGAATTGCGGACTTGGATCAAGCCTGTAGGTCATGTGTCCTCCGTCTGATGGTACGGGCTGCACCGGCACCCTGAGTGATATTAGGTCAGCGTCAAAACCCATTGATCGTTGCCCGCGCTCGGCAGCGGAACCAGGCGCAGCGGCCATTCGAGAACGTCCTGGGCATTCTCAAGCCCCGCTGGTCGC
Organism: Nitratireductor sp. GZWM139; assembly: GCF_030068685.1. Classification (NCBI taxonomy): domain Bacteria; kingdom Pseudomonadati; phylum Pseudomonadota; class Alphaproteobacteria; order Hyphomicrobiales; family Phyllobacteriaceae; genus Nitratireductor; species Nitratireductor sp. GZWM139. The sequence goes on from NZ_JAMQML010000005.1 coordinate 64,654, forward strand.
TGCAGTTGCGCAGACGCGAGATCGAGCGTGGCAATGCGCCCGGCATCGGTACCATGCACGAGTTGGACCGCGAGCAATGACTGATCGTTTGCGGCTGCGTAGGGATCGAAGGTCGAGAGTGATACCGCCTCGACCTGTGCCGACGCACTCTCGGTCCGGTCGGTGATCAACACGGTTTCCGAGCCGACAAGAAAGCGCGTTTCAAGCGCATTGCCGAGATCGAGTGCAAAGGAGCGCATGACGAAGGGCTGGGCCCCGATCTCGAATGTGGGTGTCCTTGTACTCGTGACGAGGTCTGGCTTCAGGAAGGCGGTCAGCGTCGGGGCAGGACGGGTCTCCTCGGTCGGAAGCGTAAAGAGACCGCGAAAGTCAAACTCGAGATAGGGAATGCCCTGTGCGGTATAGCGCATGACGGCCGTTCCGCGCGATCCGCGCGCCACATACCGAGTTCCGCCAATCCAGAAATGTATGGTCACGCTTTCATGACTGTCGGATACGGGATTGTAGACCACGCTGGTCGCCGGCGTGATCGTCTCGGCCACGGCGCAGGCCCGCAGGAGAGGCCCCCAGGCGGGCGCCGTTCCAGCAGTTCCCGAGGGCACGAGCTCGACCCGGAACTGGATGCGCACATGCAGACCTGCAGGTATGGTCGCCTGGGCGGCAAGCCAGGGCAGCTCGAGATCCCTTGAAACGTCCTGACCTTCCATCGGTATGAGCACGATATTGGTGGCAAGGATCGCATCCGCAGCTCCGGTGGGCGCCGCATCGACACCATAGGATGCCTCGATCTTTGCAAGCAGGATCTTCGACCGCCATTTGATCGGCATTTAATCCTCCTTCTTTGCGCTCTTTGGCGTGGCTGCCGGTGGTGCTTTTTCCGCTGGCACGATCGAACCATCTTTCCGGCGCACAAAACTGCCCCCGACGGCGGGAAGCGGAGAACGATTCGCAGTTTTCGACGTATCGTTCATGCGACGATCCTCACCTGTTCACGAAGCCCGAAATCGAGTTGGTAGATGACCGCTCCGGCTTCCGCAGACAGGAGCTGCCCCCGGCGCAAATGGAACACGCCGATTGCGTTTTCCGGCCCCCAGCCGCAAACGGCACCGATGATCGACCAGACAAGCGCATCGATGCCCGGCAGAGCCTTCCCGCCAGTCAGATCGCCCGAGGAGCGAGCGAAGAGAACGACGGCGAATGTCTCGTCGACCGCCTGCGTGAAATGATGCGCACCGGCCTCGCCGTGGCCCTGTGCCGCCAGCCCAAGCGGCAGAACGAAAGCAAATGGCGATGCCTGCGGCAGGGCTTTTCGGCGAATGAGTTCCGACAGCTCGGCAGCGGTTTGCGTACGACCGGCAAGCGCGGCGACGCTGCTCTCGATGCGATCAACCAGATCAGCCACCAGCATGACCGTCGTCCTGTTCCGCTTCGAGCCAGTCTGCGCATAGCGCCCGGATCTCTGCTTCATCGTCTTCATCGAGACCGAGAAAGGCGCGTCGCGGCATGGTGACCTTCTGTCTTGTCACCCATCCGCCATTGCCGGGCGAGCGGAAACGCAGACCTCTCGGAGTCTTTGCTCGGATGGTGCCACCGGTCTGGTGAATGGCGGCGTAAATGACATTGGTGCCAACCGCGACCGAACCTTCGGTGGCCAGATGCGTGATGGATGTCTGAAGGCGCGCCGTCATGGTGAGCGTCCGGCCCCCTTCCAGAAGCTTGCGCAGCGATGCCGGCCAGGGATTGCCTTCCGGGTCCTGCTCCTGCTCGAAACGCTGTTGCGTCGACAGCACCAGCGAAGCGCCGATGGCGTCGAACAACCCACGCTTGTCGTCGGTCTGATCAACCGCATTGGCGAGAAAGGAAAGCGTTTCCTCCCGGCCAGTAAGGTCAATGCGCGCGCCTTCAGAGCCTGTCGAACGGACCATCAGATATAGCCCTTCATGGTGGTTGCAGTGATCGGCCGTTCAGGATTGTTCGTGCGCACTTCGGAGGCACCCGATGCTTCCGGCTCGGCGCCGTCGAGGTCGAGCCGGATCAGGCCCTGGGAAATGTGCTTCAGGGTGCTGAGTGCCTCTTCGTAGTCGCGCCGGATCTTGTCGGAGGCAATATGAGCATGGGCGTAGTAGATCGAGATCCGCAGCGACAGGTCTTTCACCAGGCGCGGGATGCTCGCCAGTGGCAGCCGATAGCGCACCTTCAGATAGCCGTTGATCAGCGCATCGGCATCGGCAACCGCCCGGTCGATCAGATCGGTGTCGACCGCGCCGGTAGGTGCGTCGGCCCGGTCGGAAATCTCGACCAGCATCCGCTGCGAGTAGCGATCCGTCAGCTCCTGAAGCGTGCAATAGGCCATGGCGTTCAGACCAGCTCCACCGCCAGCCCTGGCTCGGACAGCAATTGTTCCAGTTCGTCGGGGGTAAATTGCTCGCTAGAGTAGTCGGTTTCAGCCTTCGGGTGGGCCATGCCGCAGCGGCGAAATCCTTCGCGCCTGGCAGCGATGCGGACAGTGGGGCCGGCCTTGACCAGATCGCGGCTCCCTGCGTCTTTCGCCCACTCCTGCAGTGCCCCTATGACGCGAGGATAGCGAATGCGCGCCTCCTCTTCGCCAAGCTCCTGCAGCGCCAGCCATGCTGTTGTGCCTGAGTGCTCGGTCGTCCGGTTCTGTTCGTCCTCGGTGGGAGAACCGTTTGCAGCAGTGGGCTGACCTCTTTTGCCTGAGGCCTCTACCCCGCGCTCCTCGTTCTCGCCGGAAGCGACAGGGCGGGTTGTGACCGACGGCTCGCTTCTTAATGGAGCGGTTCCAGACCGTGTTGTCTTGCGGACTTCCTGTTCGGCGACAGTCTCGACCTGTGCCTTCTTCTTCGCCTGTCTGGCCATTTCGGTTCCTCATGAAAGGGGCGTCGCAGTGATCAGCCTGGATCAGGCCAGCCAGGGCACAACCAGCAATTCGGCGGTCGCGCGGTACACATTGGTTGCGCCGGCGGCGTCGCGCTCTGCCTTCAGCACTTCCAGCGCCGCTCCTTCGAGAGACGGCGGCACGACCAGAAGGTCGGGCATCAGGCCAAGCGGCCGGCCATGGTCGCCCTTCATGCCCATGATGCTTTGGCGCGCGGTGGCGTAGTGCGCCTTGTCGAGCGTCTGTTTCGAGCCCCAGGCCATCTGCCAGAAGCCATAGCCGACATTCCAGCGTCCATCGGTGCCATAGCGGAATTCCTTGATGTCGAAGACATTGTCGTCAGACACCCGATCCTTGGCGACGAACTGGGGTTTCCGGCGCTCCTGGAAGATGATCGGCTTCAGCGCCTTCCTGACTGAAAGCAGGTACCAGGGTGTGCCGCTGCCGCCGTCGGTGTTGGCAACGGAGCTGACATCGCCATTGGCGTCGAGCACCGGATGGTCTGTGTCAAAGAAATACTGGCCATCATAGCATTCGGTTGCGAAGCCATTCTTCAACGCGTCCCAGACAAGAAGATCGGGATGGGCCGCAACCGATTCCCCCATCTCCACGAAAAGCGGCTCATAGACGCCCAGATTGTCGTCCTCGATGTCGTCGCGGTCGACGCCGATGGTCAACTCGAAAGGCCTGTTCTTGATCGCGTAATCGTGCTCGGCAATGCCGTGGATTGCGCGCGGACCGATCCACTCCCGCATGTTCGGCAGCTTGCCAAGCCAGCCATACTTGTTTTCACGGGTCGAGCTCGGCACGGTCGTGGCAACCCGCGAGAACTGTGTCTCGGCCTGACCGAGGCCGCGGCGATAGGCAGTCGAGAAACCGACCCTGATCGCATCGAGATTGGTGGAGTTGATGATCATGGAAATATCCTCGGATGAAGGGGGGTGCGGGCGCTGATCGATCAGGGCGCGATACCGGCCAGATGCGTCCGGACCAGCGTTTCGTCGAAGCGCACCCAGACGCCGCGCTCGTCGATGTGGTCAACGAAGCCGGCGATGGATCGCGTGCCGGTGCCGTCTGTCTTTGCAACCGTCTGATCGTCGACGGCAAAGCACGGTTTGCCGATTTCGGAGATCGTGATCTCGTCAGCGGCGGCCGCGTTGGCAAACCGGAAGATGCCTGGCCGGTATCTTGCAGACGCGTCGCCGGCTGCCCCCTGATTGACCGCTCTGCGTTCAGACCGGCCAACCCCGACCAGTCCCGTGGCGGTCTCCCCTTTTGTCAGGTGGCCTGCAGCATCGCGCATGACAATGGCGCCGGCATGGATGGTGACGCTGGCTGCCATCAGACCCTCGCGCATCACGCCAAGCGCCTCGGGTGTGTTGCGGTCTTCGGTCAGGGCTGCCATGGGGAGGATCCTTCTTGTCTGTTGCGGTTCAGCCTGAAGCGGCTCAAAGCGCCGTTTGTGCGCTGCGTTCGGCTTTCAGGGTTTCGGCATAGTCCTTCGGGTTGATGCCGAGCATGCGGGCGACGGTCGCCTGTTCTGCCTGAAGCGCGATCTCCCCGTCTTTTGCGGGTGGCGTTGCCGGTACGATCGATCCGCCGGCGCCAAGCACCGGCATCGCGTTGATCAGTGTTTGTGCACCGTCGGGATCGCTCATATGCATGGTGACATAGCGATCACGCACCGGCTTGAGCCCGACGCGGCCGCGCCGGATTTCGGCATCGACGAAGGCTTCGGCTTTCTCTCGCCTGGTGCTTTCGGAAAGCGTGTTGAGGCGCGTCGTCACGTCGGCGAGTTCGGCCTGAAGAGCGGTCACGGCGCTGGTATCGTCTCCTGCACCCTTGTCTGCCGCCTTCAGGGCTTCCACACCCGCCAGAACCGCCGCGGCGTCTGCATCCTCTTCCAGGCCGATTGCCCTGGCGATCGGCGTGATCGCCGCCTGGAGGGCCGTCGAACCTGTGCCTGCTTCGGCATGCATCGCCGTCACGCGGGCAATGAGCTGGTCCTCGGTCGTTCCGGCATCGAGCCCAAGTGTTTCGAGGAGCTTTTCGATCAGGGTCATGTTCGGGGTCTCCCGGCTGGTTTGCGAGTGAAGCGCGGTCAGCCCGCGCAGATTGGGGCGATTGACCAGCGAGGCGCGGAGGATTGCGGTGACCTCACCGTTTTTCAGATGCTGAATGACAGGCGAGATGCCGCGATAGGCGCGCCCTTCCACCAGACGGCGGCCTTCATCGGTCCATTCGACGCGGCCCCACACCCCATCGCTGCGCGCCTGCAATTCGACGATCCAGCCGCGCGCCGGCGCTGGCTGCCCCTTCGGGGCTGCCAGATCGGTGGCGTGGTTCTCGTCGATGGGCAGCCGGTCGCTCTCGGCGAGGCTGGCGGCCAACAGGGTGGCGGCATCGGCGACACGATAGGGCCCGCGGCCGTCGCCGGTCTGAATCTCGCCGGCCGGCAGCAGGTGCACCCATTCTGGCGCCGCCTCGGCGTCCTCAGGCAAGGCGACGGCGGCGCACAGCGCCAGACCGGCATCGGGTCGGGCGGCGTGCAGGGAGACGGCGTGATGGTGCTCGCGGATCATGACCGCAGATTGGCCGGCCAGCCGCCTGCGGACCATGCCCGTGGTGGCGGGCATGAATGCGGTGGACGGGCCGCCACGGGAAAGCTTGCACGCTAGCCACGAACGGTCAACGTGCTACCGTATGGGTACCATGGGAAGGGGGATTTCATGGAAGCTGAACGCAATTGGAACGCCGACGCACCTCTGCGATCGTCGGATGACGACCTATTGGGGTTCCAACCGTCCGCAGAAAAGCTCGCCGCCTCGATAGCCGGCCTGTCATCGCCTGATGGTTATGTTTTGGGTTTGCAGGGCGAATGGGGAAGCGGGAAGTCTAGTTACATCAACTTCCTAGTCGAGGAGCTCGAACACTTTAACAAAGGCGCGGGCAAAGACGAACAGATCGACGTGATTCGCTTCTCGCCTTGGCTGATATCCGGCCATCACGATCTGATCGCCGCATATTTCAAAGTCCTGAACGAAAACCTGCCTGATAAATCGCGCTGGCCCCGCTGGTTGCAGAGATTGTTACCACGATGGGTGAAACGCATTCTGGCCAAATATGGCTTCCAAGTGGTGGACCCGGTGTTGGATACCACCGCAAAGCTGGCCGCGCTGGCTCTTGACCCGACGTTGGGCGTCGGCGCCGCTGGCGCGATTGCGGTAGGGCGAATGTCCTTGAAAAGTCTAAAAGCGAGGTTGGAGAGAGAGCCGTCCCTTCAGGAAGCCTATCAGAAACTCGTCAATGCTTTGAAGAAGGGGAACAGACGCTTCCTGGTCATTATTGATGATGTCGACCGCATTACCGCAGACGAGATTCGCGACGTTATGCGCCTCGTCAAGTCGGTCGGTCGGCTTCCTCACGTCACCTATCTCTTGGCCTACGATCGCCAGACTGTTTGGAGCACGCTCGACGGCTTTCAGGAGAAATCCGATGGAACCGCAACGAGTGGTCGGCCTGCTTTCGCCGAAAAGATCATCCAGCAGGAACTTGAGATGCCAAGGCCATACAAAGGCGACCTGTTCCGACTGTTGGACAAGACAGGCTCAGAGGTACTGGCAGCTTTCGACAATAATGAGCGATTTAACAGGATCGCCATCTACGGCCTGAGGAACTGGATCTCCAAACCGCGCGATGCGGTGCGACTCGGAACGGCGATTAACTGGGCCTGGAAACAGCTGGAGGGCGAGCTCGACCCGGTCGACATCGTAGCCATGGAGGCACTGCGCTTGTTCGACTACGATACCTTCATCTGGGTGCGAGGGAACCGCGAGTTCCTGGCCGACAGGATGGGGATGATCGACGACGACACAAAGAAGTCGATTGTCCAAGAATTGCGCAAGCGGCTGGTTGGCAACAACCAGCTATTTGCGACCGATGTCCTGGCAATCCTGTTTCCAGGCCGTGCGAAGGAGATACTTGAATCGGACTTTGCCGATTCAGAACCTCGTTACAGGGTCGAAGCTCGATCCGGTATCGGCAATGAATTGGGCTACGATACCTATTTCGGCCTTAACCCGCCTCCCGGCGAGATGCGCAAATCGGAAATCGATACGCTGATGCGAAATCTCGGCGATCGCGGATACATCGAGCAGAAACTAAGGGGGATGTTGGGTAAGAGCGGACGAGACGGCGAACCATTGGTCGGCAAGGCGTTGGCCGCCATGAACTATCGGTTCCAGGACGATCCAACATTACAACCGACCGATCAGCTGTTGCAGGCCCTTTTAGCGATTGGCGACGACATCGTGGCACTGGAATGGACCGGTCGGTGGTTTACCTTGTCAGCAGATTTCTATCTGGCCGCACTCTTCCGCCGGACGGTCGAGCGCAGGGGCCAGGAAACGGCTACCAAGCTATTCCTGAACGAGTTCGCGTGGTGCTCGCCACTAATATCCTCCTTCCTGACCCTGCGCATGCAACCGGATCTTAAGGAACACGGAGCTGACCCAAGAGAGTTGCTAACGGCCGAGCAGGTGGAGCGGCTCCAGAAAGTGGTGTTCAAGCGGATCACAGCGGCCCGCAAATCCGATGAGCTCGCAGATTTGCCGTCTCTCTGGCCGGTCATCGCTGTTTGGCAGAAATTCGCGAAGCCCGGCGAGATCAAGCGCTGGGTAAACGATCGGCTCCGTGAAGACCCGACCTTGATCGGCAGGCTTCCGCTTTATTCGATGTCGAGCGCTGGCAACGGGGTCGAGTACAGATTCAAACCAAGCAACGACGATACCGAGCTTTATGACAACACCGTGCTGGTTGAGGCAGCGAGCAAGGTGCTGGCGATCGACGACATCTCTCCGACGTTGCGCCAGAAGGCGACAGCGATCGTCAGAGGCGTCACCAAACCTAAGGAAGAGGATGACCTCGATTAGCGGTCAGTTTGGCCCGCAAGCGGGTTTTTCCACTGCGATGTCGAGAAGGAAGACCAGCGGCGAATTCCGGTGATGGAAATGAGCTCAAGCTTGCGCGAATGCGCCCTCGAGCGCTCGTTCTGTTGCGAAAGAGCGTCCATCTTTGCTAGGTTTTTCATTGGGGAAAAATCTGCTCGCTGCCGAGTTTCGCGGACCACTTGGGGGGTAAGGTGCCGACCATCCGAAATGCCGTGCTGGACGCCGTGCTGGCGGCTTTGCCGATAGCCATTGTCTATTTCAGTGGCTGGGCGTTTCTTTCAAGTTATCTTGCTGAATTCGGTATCGATGCGACGCAGGCCGTCGTGCCGACGGCGACGGTGCTCACCTATGCCGTGAAACCAATTTCGTCTTGGCAGTTCGGCGTCTGGCTCGCCATTGCCGTCTTTCTCCTTGCACTGCGTTGGAGAAAGTGGCCACGCCCCTGGCCCGGTACCATCACGGTCCCGGCGGCGACGCTCGCCATGCTCACCCTCGTTCTCCTCCTGGTATGGGCAGCTAAGGATGGCGCGCGGGCCAATGCGGAGAGGGTCTGGCAAGGCCACAAATCCATCACCATTGCTCACCTGAAGCAGGACGTCCTGCCGGACGAGCGGCGAAAATACTACAACCGATGTGTCGAGGAACGACGCCTCAGGCAGATCATCGGGCTCGCCGACACACTGTTCCTGCTGTGCCGGAGCTCCACGCAGCCGGGCCACCATGGGGTGATGTTCGTCATCAACAAGGATCGCGAGATCGTCTATTCGGCCGAAAGGAAACGCCATGTCGAGATGGAGTAGGGCAGGATCCAGCCTGATCGCCGGGCTTGCATTCGCGGCGCTCTGTTCAAATATCGCGCATGCCGCAATGTCCTCCGAGAAGGCCAATATGCTATCCGGAACACCCGACCTGCTCGTCGTGACACAGGGCTTCTATGAGCATGTCGATGAGATTGGCCTGATCGGCATGGTGACGGCAGTCGAGGGCAATGTGGCGACTTTTATGACGTGTAACGGCCCGATGGTGAAATACCATGTCGATCGCCTGAAGGCGACGAAACTCGACTGCGAGGACAGCGCCTCCCCGGATACGAATCCAATGGCTGGCAACTGTTCGGACTATAATGGGGCTTGGACGAATATGGCCCTGGTGCAAAGCGCGACCTCCGCCACGCCGCCGAGCGCGGCAGGGATCTATTCCGCAAGAGGCGGCAATGCCGGATTTGAGTCGGCAAAGCTTGAGCGGTCCGAAGTCGATAATCTTCTCGCCGAGATCGCCGTCGTCATGAATTGCGGCGGGTTGTTCACGGGTTTCGACAAGGCGGGCGTACCGGTCTTGAATCTTTACCCAGCAGACGCGGCCGGCGCTGATCGATAAAATCATCCCGAGGTCCGCAACCTCACCTGGACCGCTACGGCTGGACGCTGGCCACCGTGCGCGCCAGGAACGGCGACGTTGGCATGGTCCTCGTGCGCGAGGGGCTCGCCCTTGTTTGGCACGGGCGAAAAGTGAATTGGTGCACATAGGACAGACAGCCCGTTAAACGGGTTTTGAACGGATCAGGATCGCCGAGGCTGCCCCCGGCGACCAACGGAGCCATGAAACCAGTTTTGGCAGGCCTGTGGGTGAATGATGCCCGTGTCACCGAAATCGGTTAGGGTAATGCGATGGGATGGCGAGCTGACACTGCTTACGACCAGGGGGATAGCTATGGCTAGGTTCGAAAAAGGAAAACTCCTGCACTGTGTTGAAACTGTTACGGGAAAACACCTCACGGGGACGCTTCTTGTCTCCGAGGATGAAATTCGAGCCCATATCTACAGCTATTCCGATTTTTTCCACATCAAATCAGAGCAGCCGGTCTTTTTGATTGCGGAGAGCGGTCACGTCGTTTCATTCCACGCCAATGTCGACAACGGGTTCGGCACAACGAGTTTCCATGAACAGGAGACACATTATCAGGGGATCGTCGCCAATGTAGCAGTCATAGGTCACGACCCGTGGACCGAAATCGACAGAGTGAAGAGGGTCAGCTTTGCTGTGAAGCATACGATGGATCTGCTTCACCATCAGAAGAAGGTGAAGGCGCTTGGCAGATCCAAATTTCCTGCAGAAGAGCACTTCCGGATTTTTGAGGTCGCAGCCAAGGGTATCACCCTCAGGGCATGGTATCGGGCCACATACGGAATAGAGTTCGGCGCGCCCAAGGCGCTGTGGCCCAGCTTCGAGATTGAGTTCGATGAACCCCAGAACATTCATGATTTCATCGAGCATGTCTCAAATTACCTCGCCTTCCTCTCCTTCTGCCTGGGTGTGAAACTTAGACCTCACGACATCCGAATTGACCGGCTTTCGCACGCTGAAGTCATGGCCGGGATCAAAGCTCGAACCTACGTTGGTGAGCACGAAGTACATTACATTTGGCCGGAGACAGAGATCGACGTGCGCGACCTTTGGGTTGGTGGCTCACCTGTGAGGGCATGGGATGAGGAAGAACTCGTGGCGCTATGCGCCTGTCTCACGGCATGGATGGATCGCGCCGGAGATTGGAAGAAATCCTATGTGATGATGATGACAAGCTTCGGATTCAAGGGCGTCATCTCTGCCGAACGTCTCATTAATGCATGTAAATGGTTTGAGGAACTGCCCAATGCCAAATCCAACAACGCTCTATCGCCTAAGGACATAGAGGCGATCACAGCGGCAGCGGCCGCCAAGGCCGAGCAGCTTGGACATGCATCCACAATTCGCGAGCGGATCGCAACCAGCATCGCGCGGGTCAAAGAGGAAACCGCAGCGGAGCGGTTTACCCGTCTTATGGCACTAGTGGAGGAAAGGTTTGGCAAGGGTATATTTCCTGGGAATGCGATCAGCCATCTCAGGAGAGCCATCCAGTTCAGGGGCAGAACTGCGCACGGGCATTTTCACCCCGCGAGCGCTGATGAATATAGGGCCTTCTCAAAATCGACCAGAGCGATGGAGGCTCTTTGCTACCTACTGAACGCGCTGGACTTGCCGATTTCCCCAGACGGTGCAGAGCGTGTACGAAACAACCCGCTAGTTCGGGACTATCACGAAGCCTACGAATAATCCTGCAAGCTAATGCAACAGCTAAAGCCTACGGCGCTTCGCTCAATAGGCGCAACAGAACAAGGACCGCGGCCAGCATTCCAGCAATGGCTCGCCACATTTTGCCCTCGCGCCATTCAAGGATGGCCAAGAGGAGGACCAGTGGAATTGTCGCCACTAGCGCCCACCATGAAAGGCTGGAAAGAATACCCATGGGCTCGGGCTATCCGCTCCCATACTGGATCAGAACGGATGCCAGGCCAGTCAGGACGCCTGCCAACCCCGTGAATGCCGTCAAAAGCGTAACCAAATAGCCAGCAGCTTCTGAACGTTCGGCCCGGATCGTGCGCCGAATTTCGGATATACCCTTCGGTGTCAAATACCAGGTCCCAAGTTGCCTCGAGTAAGCCCAGAAGCCATTTTCCTCTTCACGAGCGGGAAGTGGAAGAAATTTGTTGTTGGCACGCATGCGCCAAAACCGAGTGACGAGGACCGATATCTCATCCTCTATCAACTCAAGTTCCCATATCTTTTGCTCGTTGAGCTCGTGGAGGCTTCCCGATGGATTGTTGGCACTGCGTGACTGCGCAATGTCAATGTCGTACGCCCGCTCAACGCGGCGGAGCGACCTTCGCAGTGTACGAAGGCCCCAGCGATACCGAATCCCTTCAATCATAGTGCCCCCAAAAGCAGGCAATATGCTTACCGATGTCGGATGGGGCAAGGTTTATCGGCCGCTCATATTGACGCCTGGAGCCCTAACCCGACCAAGCCGACATTGTAGGCAAAACCCGGATCGATCCCGACCGGCGTCTCGATCGGCTTACCGCGCACGAACTTGATAACCGTGCGTGCCGGCGGCGCTTCGGCGCTGACCTGCCAGCCATAACGGGCAAGATCCCGCTCGGAGAGCGATTGGACATAACAACGGCAGTTCCAGCCGTTCGGCGGATAATGCGTCACCCACCATTCATGGTCGACGGGCAGGATCACGCCATGCCACTCAGCATGCTCGTGGCGCGACCAGCGTTGCGTCAGTTCCGGGTCGACATGCACATAGCGAAGATAGGGCCGCACCCGCTTCAAGCGCTGGATCTGCTGCCAGCGGCCGGCAGCATAGGCCTGGGCCGTCATGACGCGGAAGGCGAGCCGGGCGCGATGGGCTATCTCCAAATCGTCACCGGCGCCCCAGCCGTGCCGGCGGGTGGCTTCGTTCCAGCCGTCGAGGAAGGCGTCAATGCCGGCCCCGTTCTCGATAGCCTCGAGGAGCTCGCGCAGGATGTCGGTCACCAGCGCGTCGGACATGCCGGCCGATCGGTCGCGCGCCGCCCGGTCGATCTGCCGCACCAACTCGCCCCAGCGGCCGGCCGGCAACTCCAGTCGACGGCGCAGGAACGCGATCGCCTCCTTGAAACGGATTTCAGTCGCGTCAGCCATCGGCCTTGTCGGCCTCCGCGGCTTCGCCCGACAGCCACGCCAGGAGGAGCGCCTGGCGTATCGCCGCAGTCAGGTCGGCGGGCGCGGATCGGCTTGCGCTGGCGTTCTCCAGCGCCTGGATCGCCTCCTCGAGCCTGCCGGCTTTGGCGACCAGGTCGCGGACACGCTCGACCATGCCGCCGATGGCGGGACCGGCAAGCGGCAGGGCCGCATCGGCGATCAGCTCGTCGGCCATGCGCCCGCTGGCCGCATGCTCCTGGTGAAGCGATCGGCGAGCATCGTCTGCTGTGGCATCGTCTGGAAGTTCCCCCGATCGTGACGAATCAGGCGGAATGTCCTTAGGCGCTCCCAGAACCTCGGCCCCGTCCTCCGGTTCGGCCAGGCCGAACTTGTCCCTGACTTCACTCGCCTGGACCCTGAGGCCGAGCGGAACGAGGCGGGCCAGAGAATTGGAGAGCTGGTCGAGGTCCTCCTCGTCGGGCCTGGCGATCTTGATCCGCGGATAGCGCTTCTGCGGCCCATGCTCCAGATCGATCCAGACGCGCACCAGGTCGCGGTTAATGACGCCCGACAGCGCCTTGGCGTCGGCGCGTTCGATGTCCTCCTGCACCTTGCGATGCTCTTGCGAGACTGCATGACCGCCGGAGATCGCATCCGTGGTCGTGGTCTGGCCGAGCACGCCCTTCGAGACCTGCCGGTCGAGCCAGTCGGACCGTTCCATGTAGTTCGCATGACCGGTGCCGAGATTGGCCGCCTCCTGGAATTCGATCGACATGCCGTCGGGGACGATGGCCGCGCAGTCGCCGGCGATGTTGGCCACCGCGCGGAAGAGCGTCGCTCGGTCATCCTCGGTGGCACCCGGTCCGTAACGACCGATCCTGAGCGGCTGGCCGTAGGTCTGGGTGAAGATCGCCCAGTCGCGTTGGGTGAAGGCCTTGAACATCCAAGCCCAGGTCGCCATGCGGGCAATGCCGGAGCGCACCGGCAGGCCGGATTTCGCCTTGATCACGGCTGAGATGAATTTGCCGCCCGGCAGCGCCACTTCCGAGCCTCGCTCGTCGATGAGCATGGGCGTGGTCAGGTCCCGCTTGGCGGGACGGAACCAGCGCGGGTCGCGCCACTCCAGGCGCTGGGGCTGCCACTGTCCCTCTGACGTGTCCCAGATGATCTCGGTGAAGGAATAGCCCTTGCCGACCGCATCGAGGATGTCGAACAGCTCGTCCGAGAGCTCGTCGCGCGTCAGCCAGTCACGCACCATGTCGGCCATGTCCACATCGGCTGCGGCATCGCTGGCGGACTCGACACTGATCTCGATCTGCGCGACCGACCGCCGGCGTGTTCCGAGCACTCCGACATAGTGCAAATCGCGCTCTTCGATTGTCTCCGCCAGTTCGAGATAACGCAGCGGATCGCCCTGGTCCGCGTCACGCAAGATCATCGCCAACCGCTGCGGGTCGAGCCCATCACCAGGATAGCCGGTTAGCGGAGAACGCACGCCGCCGATCGTCGGTGCTGCGATTTCCTCCGTCAGTACCTTCTTCTCGATCGGTCGGCCATATGGGTCTGTCAGGCCTTTGTAAAATCGCGCCATCAAAGCCCTCCGCGGATGCGCGCACCAAGTGGAGCGCGATACGGGTTGCGTGTAGCAATCTCGAACCTATCATCGGGTGCCGTCTCGAAAGCCGGGTTGGACGGGCGTTGAACGCCCGTTGAAACGGGGGTGTATCCATATTCATGCCATTGCTGGCGCGATGCGAAATGCGCAAGTGCCAGTGCGACCGCAAAGTCACCATGGCGTTTCTTGCCCGCTACACCTTCGCGTTCAGCTGGCACCTGCGGAATGCCGCGAATGATCTTGACGAGCCTGAGGTCGGAAAGATGCTCCCCATCGCGCACCAACAGAATGGTGCCGTCCTCAAACGCGACCTTCAGAGGCGGCATGTTCTCATTGTACCAACCGGGATTGAGCGTGATCATCCACACCAGCCCCGGACCGTCTGCGGCTTCACGCAGCCCGAACTGCCGCCCAAGGTCTTCGGCCAGGTTCATACCCATGCCTGTCGCATCGATGGCAGCTCCCACAAGCCGGGGAGCGGCATTGAGAATATCGCTTGCGATCGCCTTCTGTTCAGCAAATGGCACGTTTCGCAGTTCGACCGTCAGGACCGAACGCCTGCTAAGAACCCGGTCGATTGCCAAAAGGTGCATTACCGCCGGGTCTCCCTTGCGCGCGGGATCATAGCCGAAGGCGTGTTCGCGCTTTGGATCCAGCCGGTTCAGCGCAGCGGAAAGCGTTTCAATGTATGGTGCAAGAATGTGTCGTCGCTCGAGCTCCGGCCGTTGCAGGAAATCGCCCGGAAATTCGATCCGAATAACAGGTGCCTCGTCCATCGGAAGTGTCATCCGGGCTTCGATCAGCGGCGCGGTCAACCATGCGCCCGAGCCCTGCGCCGGGATGCAGAATAGCTCTTCGTCCGCGCCATCCGCGTAGAAATCGATGATGTCCTGTCGCCACTCGGCTTCCGCCTCTGGCGACCAGTCTTCGCCTGTTACAAGGCAGATGCGCTGATACAATCCATCCAGCAAAGCCTGGTCGAAATCGATGCGTAGGTGCGCACCCTTCCGCCTCTCGCCCAAAATGTCCTGCACCAGCCCGTTGAACTCATTGTCGACACCGTTATGGGTCGAGCACACCACAACCTGGCCGCCCCACATGAGAAAGGCCAGTGCCGCCTTCAGAAGTTCTTTGAGAGAATCGACAAAGGCTGCCTCGTCGATAATGACAAGGCCCTGCTTGCCGCGCAGCGAGCGAGGAGCGGATGATAGCGCGAGGATCTCAAAGCCGGAGGCGAAGCGGATGCGGAACGCCTGGATCTTCTTGGTGTCGTCGGGGTTGTCGAGAGCGACATCGTCGAAGAGAAACTCCTCTGCCTCAGCCGCCGCGACAGCATAGGCACGTGCCCACATTGCACAGGCATCGACAAACTCGCGGGTCATCTCCTGACTGTAGGAGATATACATGGCGTCCATGCCACCGGCAGACTTGTCACGCGCCGCCCGCAGAACCGCATAGGCAGCAAGCCCCCAGGTGAGCCCCACACGACGTGATTTTTCGATGACAAGCAGCGCAGTGCCGTTTTCCAAAGTCTCGACGGTTCTGCTTTGGTAGGCCAGCAACACGTCTGGCAATCCGACAGAAGCGATAATGTGGTCGAGATTGGCGACCGATGCCTGCCGAACTCTGATCCAGTCTTCCTTGGAGATCGGAGCTGTCATTGGATCCGGACCCCCAGGATCTGAGCCTTGATGGCCTCCGCCGTTTCTGTGGTGAGCCCGCGAACGCGTGCAACCTGGCTGACTGCTTCGTCCACCTTGCCGGCAAATTCCTTTTCCACCTTTTGGCGGCGCACCGTCGAGACGCCCTGCGCCTGAGCGGCGGCGCGCAGCGCGTTGGCAAGGTTCATTGCGCCTTTCGGGTCGATGCCGCTCTCGCCAGCGGCCGTCAGCACTTCGAAGACAAGCGTCTTGATCGCTTCGGCTGCGATGACCGTGAGATCGTCAGACGCGCCGGCGTCGAATTTCTCCGCCAGCGCGCCCGTGATGTCACGGGTCTCGTCCAGCCGCCGTGCGAGAGCTGCAAGCTTGATGGAGTGGCGATTGAAGGCCGAAAAGGAGGGTATCGTGAATTCCAGCTCACCGCGATGCTCGCGTTTCAGAGCCTCAAGCCGGTCATGGAACTCCTGATAGATGTCGAGTTGTGTCCGTTCTCGATCTCTCAGGGCATCGCTTGCCCAGGCAATGATCGTCGTGGCCTCCGGCGGAAGGAGTTCGATGGCTGATAGCCGCCCCCGGCCTCGCTTTGCACTCGGCCTCATCTCACTCGCCCGGCCGCGAGGGGCGTTTCACCCCCTCAATGGCGATCTCTCGATTGAGATGTCGGTGGCCTTTCTCGGTCAGAACGGCCACCATCAGGCTGCCAGCTCGCGTCAATGCCACGGCCCCGTGTTCGCAAAGCCACGCGAACTCATCATGCACCCAGGCACGATCCCGACGGATCCCGAAAGGCGCCAGTTCGTGGATCATCAAATCCGAGTTCAGCTGTTCGTCCACCTGCGCGGCAAGCGCCTTCAGCATGATGAGGCGCGCCTGCTCACGCACGAGGGTGTCCATGGTCATTCCAACATCTGGCTTGGTCATCGTTTGGCCTGCTCCAGAAGCAGTTCCTGCATTCGTTCGGATATGGCCGCGACCGGTTTCAGCCGTTCGTCAAGAGTCTCGATGCGGCCGTTCAATCTCTCAATGGCAAGCTCAAGCCGATGTGCCGAACCACTGTCGGGCAGGTGCT
The DNA here is from genome assembly GCF_030068685.1 of Nitratireductor sp. GZWM139. Classification (NCBI taxonomy): domain Bacteria; kingdom Pseudomonadati; phylum Pseudomonadota; class Alphaproteobacteria; order Hyphomicrobiales; family Phyllobacteriaceae; genus Nitratireductor; species Nitratireductor sp. GZWM139. The sequence goes on from NZ_JAMQML010000005.1 coordinate 81,350, forward strand.
CCAGCTGGTTCTCCAGCTTCTGGATCCGTTTGTCGTGCTGCGCCAGCGTCTGCGCATTGTGCTTGGCGCCTGACGTGAGGAACGTGGTCACAGAGGTGCCGATCGAGATCACGAGCGCGGCAAGGGAAAGCCACGGCACGATGTCGGTCAGGGCCGTCACCGTAAAACCCCGCGTCGTGCACGACTGGCCTGTCGATGACGACGGCATTCCTCTGCACTGAAAACACCGACTGCGCAGGGACCCTGCACTGTCAGGTCGATCCTGTTCTGGTCCGCAATCGTGGCGCCCCTTGCACCGACGATCTCTGTTCCGATGATGCTCCGCACGCTACCGATCGCACTTCCCGGTTCGGAGGTCCTGCACCCCGCCGCGTTCAAGACAGTGACGAAGATGATCGCGAGCCTCCCTGGCAGCCTCGCTCGCTGCATGATCCTTCCTTTCAATGTTGGAGACAGCTTCATTCGCTCCGATCCGCTTGAGCGCCGATACCCCTGCCGTGACCGCAACGCCGATGGCGAGCATTGCAACCGCTCCCAGGAGCAGCCGTGCCGCGCCATCGCCAATCCCAAGCGCGTTCATGACAAGTTTGATGATGAAGTTCATGTCGGCCGCTCCACCGTCCGACCGCTTCGCCACCAGCCCCAGACGGCAAAGGCGAGGCCACCTATCACCATCATTGCGGCCAGCACCGAAAGTCCTGACGAGGCCCATTCGAGACCAGGAATGAAGGACAACCGGTCGGCCGCGGTCATCACCTGCTGGCGCATGATTTCAATGGCAACCCCGCCACCAAGACCGCCGGCAAGCCCATCGCGCACCTCCGGAATGTCCTTTGCAGATCGCTTGCCGGGTTGGTCGTTCTTTCCCTGGCGAAACTGGTCAAGTGCGCGCATGGTCTGCGGCCCGGCAACACCATCGATTTCCAGATCCGCGTGTTTCTGGAGATTGCGTACAGCCGCGTCGGTCGCGGGACCGAAATCCCCATCGATGGTCAGTGCGTATCCCGCGCGAACCAGCAATGTCTGCAGCTCCCGAATACGCGATCCGTGGCTACCAAGGCGCAGCATTCCATCGGCGGAAGTTGAGAGATTGGTAGTGCTCCCCGCACTGTAGCGGCGGTAGGCCGCCGCGAGCTTGCGGTGATAGCCATTTCTTTCAAAGGCTGGACCGTTATAGCCGCGCGCGAATGCTGCCCAGTCGCGCCGCTTCAGGGGCCCCACCAGGGCAAAAGCCTCGATATAGCGGCCCATGAGATCGAGCTGACCCGAGGCACCGGCACGCGCCTTGTTTACCAGTTCCTCGACACTCGCATAACCTAACCGGCGCCAGTGGGCACCCATCACTTGCCCAAAACCCCAGGAGGTCGATTCCAGAGCCGCCTTCGCATCAATCCGGATTGCACGATTCAGGAGACGCCAGCGCGCTTCCTGGCTTGCCGCGTTTCTTACACCTCCCGCGACTGGATTGGACAACCCTGTTGCCCGCGCGCGGCTTCTCGCGTTGCCAGACAGGCGACGATCGAAATAGTGCCCCTCGAACCGGATGAGTGGCTCTTTCCTCTTGCCGATGATGGCATAGACCTTGCCGGCACTTTCCACTTCGATCACAGCGAGGATGACGGCGGTTTCAACACCGAGGCGTGTAGCCCAACGTTTGGCAGCCGAACGTGTCTCGCTATCGAACATGGGCAGCCTCCATAAGAAGCGAATGACAAGGGATATGTGCTTGAGGAAGCATGGTGGTGCGGCGAGCCGCCGACCATGCCCGCGGCCACGGGCGTCATCCAGATCGGTGGCAGACTTTAGAGGAAAAGATCGCCTTGACGCGGATCACGGCTGCCCTTCTGGGGCTTGTTGGGCATGGAATGAAAAAGCCGGTCGACACCGCTTTCACTCATGCCCAGCCGGCGGGCGATTTCTGCGTTGGAAGCGCCGGCGGCGCGATAGTGCCGGGCGCGCAGCTCACGCGCAAGAGGCACCCTGATATAGTCACCTCCATAGCGGTTGGAGAGCGTGATCGCGGCTTCGAGACCGATGGTATCCGCAAGCATCCCGCCATCCGGCGATTTGGGAACGAAGAGCCGCCGACCACCCTTGTGCTCCGCGAGCTTCACCAGCCCATCGGCACCGAGCAGGTCGAGAAGCACGGCAGAGAGGCGCGGCTCGCTCATACCTTGCCCTTCATTTCGAGCTCAACCTCGATCTGCCGTGCAGTGAGATCCCGAAGGCGCGTTTCGAGCGCCACGCGGTTGTGGGCGTATCGGGGGAGCATCGCGATCCGCTTTGAAAGGGCAGCACGCTCCAGCTCCATCCGCTCGACAAGGCGAGCCTGGGGCCAGGTCAACAACGGGAGACTATGAGTGCGTCCGCCCACGAACATCAGCCTCCCGGATCGCGGGTTAACCAGCGAGCTTCAAGCGCGGTAACAACGCGAACCTGGTTGTCCGTGCGGTGCAGGACAAGTTTCACATTTTCAATTTTTACGGAGACCGCACCGAGCCGTGCGCCCCTAAGGACACGGCCTGCCAGATGACGGCGCACAGCCTCGACATCGAGGCCGTGCGCCCGTTCGAGATAGCGCAGCACTGCATGATCTGTGACGTGAACGGATTTGCTCATCGCCTTGACCGCACGCGTTCACCGAGCCGGTTCATTACATCAACCCAGCTCCTGGCTGTCATTGCCTGCAAGGGTCGCGACGTTTGCCGTTCGCAGTAAGACTTGAAGCTGGTTGGTTCCGCGTTGGTCCCCTGAAGTATTGCCCATTGCGCAAGCGCGATTCTGGCGCCGGGCGCACGCCGCCAGGGCTCCAGATGTTCGCTTTCAGCCCAGTCCACACCGGTTTCACGCGCAAGCCAGGCCTTCAGGGCCTCTATCACTGCGCGCGCATCTGAAGGGTTTCGAAGAAACCGCGTGTGGTCGATGCCGGTTTGACGTCTGACAAACACCAGCATTGCCGAGTCACGTCGATCACGCACAAGACCGAGGTTCCAGGCGGCGATCCACAGGGCCTGAAGTTTGCGGGAATACGGTCCTTCAAGAGGTTGCGAAGCGGACGACATGCGACTGACATTCCGAAACCCCTGTCGACGCAGCTCTGCCAGCACTTTCTCGCGCTCGAGCTCATTCATCGTGCCGGCCGAGTTTTTTCCTGTGACGCGAACGAGCACTGCACGATATGTATCGTCGTCAAGGCCCAGCTGCTTCTTTGCGACATGGATCGCGGCCAGCGCTTTCATCGATCAGTCCCCTTGCCGTCTGCGAACTGTCAGTTGCAGACCCAGTACATTAAGGACCGCATCCAGATCGGAGACGCGTGGCTCCTGGCGGTAGCGCCAGTCCGAGATCGTTCCGCGACGGAACCCGGCTCGCTCGGCTACTTCAGTGATCGTTGTGTTCTGCGAGTTGAGTTCTTGAAAGAGCCGACGCACGAGTGGATGCGTATGCAGCGGAACGGGAAGCTTTCCCCGCCAGCGTGTGCCGAACCGGTTGCCTCCACGCACCTTCTTGCCTTGACGTGTCATCGGTAAGCCTCGCTATGCAGCATGATGGGGTTCAATCCCCTTGCGCGCCGGCCTTTGCGAGATCGATTGTGATCGCCTGCCAGCGCCCGTCCGGGCGGTCGCGCTGATAAAAGCGCACATATTCGCGACTGCCGACGACGCGCATGGCATCGCGGATCGCGTCCTGGGCGCGACGCCACCGATCATCTTCAATGTCCAGCCGGAGCAGCGTGAAAATCTCCGAACGGTTGATTTGCCCTTGCTTGTCCGTGTTGAACGCCCTGGTGACTACCGCACGGATTTCGGCCCGGGCATCGTCCGACCATTCGGTAAGACATTCGTCGATCAGACCCTTTGCAATCTGTAGTTCCGGTCCAAAATCGATCATGTCCGACACCTGCACCTGAATTTTGAGGAGCCCATCGAAGCTCTGATAGGTGCGGTTTCCCTTGGCGCCGCCACGCCGCCCGCCATACTCCTGTTCCAGAAGGGCATCGAACTCACCAAGATCGGTCATCGTATGTCCGCGGAACCGGCTGATCTGCGCAGACAGTTCACGTGCATGACGCGCAATCTTGCGCACCGTCTCGTCTTCCAGCTTGTGCTGGGCCTTTACCAGTTCGAGGGGCACCAGCGATCCTTTGGCGTCAGGCATGTAGGCCTGCCCGCGTATGAGGATCGTGCCGTCATTGGCTGTCTTGGTCTCCATCTCAGTGTTCGTATCCGACATGATCCGGTTCCTTCATCTGGGAGCACGGCCGGCCATTGATCCCAGGCCGGTCCGTGCACCTGTTTCACCTCTGATTGTCTTCGGGTTTTGTGTGGGCCGAGTGGGGGCAACCACCTCGACATGCGCGATAGACTGCAGCACGCATGGATGACGTCGCTGCAAACGGCTTCTTCTGCCATAAGAGGCACTGGTCACGGCCGATTTCGCCGAGCACGGGACATTCAACCGCGCGCCCCATCAGAACGCCTCGAACCGTTTCTTCGACACGCTGCATGTCGCCTCGATACCGGCCGTTGATCACAGTCGAAATCGCGCTTGCAGAATAGCCAACGCGCTTCTCCGCACTGCGCAATCCGATGCGGTCGACAAGGGTAGCAAGCTCTGCCACCCAGTCTGGCAGCGGGTGCCATGCGGCAGCTGCCTTCTCTGACATCGATCGGTCCTGAACTGGATTGGCCTGAAACGCCTTCGGTCGAGGTCCACGGTTCATGACGCGTCCTCCTCGGCAATCAGGTCGCCCATCAAAACGTGTCGGTTCTGATCGAAAACCATCTTGGCCCGCAGGATCATGGGGGGCTTTGGGCCGGTATTGCGAGACGGCTTGAGGCGCCAGACGGCCGGCACTCCGGGTCCGCCGGGGTCCACGGGCAGGAGATAACCGGCACGTTTCAACCGGGCAATGTAGCTCTTGGCGGCCACGGAATGGATCGGGAGGTCATCAGTGGAGCCGAACGAAACGAGATCGCAATAGGAGAAACCGGACCGCCCGATCGGGCCACGCATCACGTTCCACATCTGTTGCTGTGCTGTCCTACGGGGGCGTGCGTTGCCGGCCTTGTCGACACAGGGTGCGTCTGTTGGTGCGTTCAGGAGACGGTAAATGTGCTCGAGTTTTCCTCCCTCGGCTCTTCGTCTTTTCCCATCCCTCACGACAATTCCGGCAAGGTGCAGACGCCGCAGATATGAGGCGATAGTGCCAGAATGCGGCTCCTGCGACACGGCCGCGATGTCCGAAACCGTAAAGAGATTGTTGTTGGCTCCCAAGGTTCGGATAACCCGCCAAAAATGGTCCTCACCGCGAAGGACAGGCTCGGTCCTGCCGACCGTCAGCTTCAACACGATCCCCATCAGGCAGCCCTCCGGGAGACATTCCGCTTCGGAGCATCTCCGGTGAAGATGCGTCCCTCATAATTGTCGATATCGAGAGCGGTGATCCCCGAATTGGCGGCGAAGTTCGCTGCTGCGTTCAGCGTTGTTGCAATACGTCGGGCCTTCCCGCGGGTCTGCGCACGGATATCGTCGAGTAGAGCATCGCTAATTGAAAGACTGGGATAGAGAAATTTGGCCAGTGCCCGCGCATCGTCGAGATCACAGGGCTGAGCCAGCACCCAGTCGAGAACTCGATTGTGGACACGTTCGTGCGCCTCCAGTTTCTGCGGCAACATCTCCTCACCGACCAGCAGAACTGGCACCTGTGCCGCCTTGTTGATGTCACGGACGAGTTCGATCATGCTTTTATCGACGAGTTTGTCTGCTTCATCGATGATCACGGGTCGTGCCGGGTCATCGCCAAGCCGGGCGATGATTTCATCCATCATGTCGCCTATGGTTCCACGCGGACGGGAAACGCCGAGCTCGGCCAGGATGGCCTGACAGAACTTCTTTCGGGTCCAGAAATCGAAAACCTCGATAAAGAGCGCTCCGGTACGATTCCAACAATACTGCGCCGCCATCGTTTTTCCGTAGCCACTAAAGCCACTGAAAACGCCGATATTGGGCAGATGTGTGGGGCGATTGACCAGCGCATCCACAAGGGCGAGGCAGGAGGCTACATTCTTGAGAGGAGCAACCGATCCCGGCCTGACATCATGTTTGTTGCCTGACATTTCCCGTTTCCTTCTAACCACGCCGCACCCGGCGACACCTTCGGGTCTTCTCGCTTAGGTTGCACGTTTAAAGCCGCATCGCCTCCGATCCGAATTCCTCCAGCATGGCGCGCATGGCCCTGTACTCCGATCCATTCCGGTATCCGCCAAGCCAAAGGAGATCGGCGTCAGAAAGCTGATTTCCGCTCTCAATCCGCTTCTCAAGGTCGAGTGCTCTGCGGAAGCGTGCCTCTCGGGTCTCTGGAAGTTTCGTCACCCTGCTGGAGCGGGTGCGATTTGGGGCTGCAGGGACTTCAGACGAAGGTGCAGTTTCCTCGACCAGCCTTTTGTGAAGGTCCGCGGCACGCCCGGTAAGAACGCCCGCCGTCGAGGGCTGGGTAGCGGCCGCTGCAGCTTCAAGTGCCGCCGTCGAGTGCACGTCCGCTTTTCGCGGAAACTCGAGGAGCTTGCCGGCTCGCTCTTCACCAGCTCTACGCATGGCGTCCGCAACCTGTCGCGGACCAATGCGCCGCATTTCGCGTCGGATGTCCTTGATGCGGCCGGCAACATGCGCTTTCTGCGCAGCCTTCACCTTGGCAACAGTCTCCGCAGGATCCAGCCCGGCGAGTTCCGGGCAAACTGCCTCGCCAAGGAAGGTTTCACCATCCGGTTCGAAAAGTAGAACGCGCCCCAGATCGGCAGGGTCCATCCGGCACAGGACCGTGGCTCCGGGCATAACCGCATCTGGCAGATAATGAGCACCGTCGATCCTGATACCGGTCTTGGTAACGGTACGTAGCCCGTTCTTTCCAGCGACTGGCGCAAGCAGTATGTCGAGCGCATGAACGTCATCAATACGTCGGATGGAACCTGACCAGGAAGCTGCCACTGCCATGGGAGTGCGTTTTCCAAGTCCGTCATGTTCGGTCGAAGCATAGATTTTGTCCGACCAGTCATCACACCACTGCTGGAATTCAGCGAGCTTCATATCGACGCCGAAGAGCTCCTTCTCATCGCAGCCGAGACGCTGGGCGAACGCCTTGCGTCCTTCCAGCCGTTTGCGGTCTGCCACCGAATGGCCGATGAACCCCGGCAGACAGGCCAGATCGCGCTGAAACGTCCCGATGGGCCGCTCGACCAGGCCTTTGCCCTTGGACTTCGGGTCGTAGCGTTGCGAGCGTTCGGACTCGATACCGAGCGCGGTCAACAGACGCTGTGTGGCCGTCGCAACGAAATCGCTGCCATTGTCGGTCAGGAGTTTTTCAGGCACTCCCCACGACAGGATACACTTGCGCAGCATGAGGCCCACTGCTTCGGCGCGTGGCGTCGGCGTAGCGAGAATTTTTGCGCGCCGCGAGAAGACGTCGATCATCAAGTATATCGAGTGCCGCCCCTCCCGAAGCATGACGTCGGCCGGAGAGGCATCGATCATCCATACTTCGTTTAATCGGTCGGCCCGAACTACACCCGTAGCCGAAAATTCGACCTTGGAGCGATAGCCATCCGGATCGGTGAGAAGCATCAGCTCATTGCGGTATTCGTCACGCCAGACCTTTAGGGTCTGTTGCACCGTGCGAAGCGGGGGCAATTGGAATGAGCCGGCAGAAATGGCATCTGAAAACTTGTCTGCCAAGGCATCGCGAATTGCCTTCGCCGAGAGGAAGGGCAGCTTCGCAATGGCTGCGAGGACGAAGGTTTTCACCTCACCATCGAGTGCGCGATCGAGCTGACCTGAGCCGCGACGTGCTGCAGCCGGATCGAACCCAAGCAATTCCGGCTGTTCCCGCCGGCTGCGCCAACGCGCGAGTGATCGGGCGCTTACCCTCTTGATTGCCGTGTTGATCCAGCCTGGAACGTCGATTGAAGAGGTGTTGTAAAGGTCTGAAAAGAGGTTGTCGGCTGCAGCAATTGAAAGCGCCTGGTCACTTCGGAAGCGATCTGCAAGCCTGACCAGAGTGAGACGCGCATCACGGGTCTGGCGAGCACGTGGCGAAAGACGATCATGATCTCGGGTCGCCGGTCGAAGGTCGTTCGGGTCGATGTTGAAGTGACGGGCGGCGAGTGCAATGCGTGCCGACAACGGCAGGTTCTCGATGTGATATTCGGTCCCGCCACCCCGTCCAGTGCGTGGCCGCACCATACCCGGCCGTTCGTCCCAACATTCCCGCTCGATCCTCCGAGCGGATCCGGACTCCGTCACCGGCCAGTCGATCAGGTGCCCTCTGCCTGCGAGGTCTGCAAACTCCTGCGCCGTCATCCAGGTCTTGAGAGTACCTTCCGTCACCGGCCCGCCTTCCATTTGGCTTCGATGGCCTGCTTGCGGCGCTGGACCTCGCGCTCGTGCTCTTCGATCAGGTGAAGCTCGATCAGGGAGCCATACCGTTCAGGCACGACGACGTGATCAAAAAAACCAGCCACAAACCCGAGAAGATCATGGCACTCGGTTGCCATGATCAACGCGATGAAACGCTCGAGGCTTATCTTGTGGCTCTCCTTGGCCTCGGATGCATAAGCGTCGAGCGTGGCCTCGGATACGGGATAGCCAAGCTCTTCGCTCATTTCTCGTGCAATATCCGACCGGGATTTTCCGCAATCCTTCAACGCGAGCGCCACCGCCCGCGAGATACGTGAGGCGATCCGGTTTCCGGGCAATTGCTCGCTTTCAAAGCCGACGGCGACGCGTGGCGGTTCCCAATCGAACAATTCCAGCGTCATGCGGTCGCGCTTGCGTGTCATGCGAACCAGCCCCGCTTTTCAGCATGTTCGCGGATGGCCACTTCTTGTGTATCGAGGAAATCAGCGCGCTGTCGGGCGGACAGTCGAGCCCAGTTGCCAACGGTCGACGCAAACAGTTTCTCTGCGGGCGTCAGCAGACGGCGCCCTTCAACAAGTGCAAGTGCGTCCGCTACGGTCGTTGCTTTGGGCGGCGTTGCGAAGAGCAGATCGCAGATCTGGCTCTGGTATTCTGATGTTTGCGACGAAAGGAGTTTGAGACCTGCCTGGTGATCTTCCAGCCAGGTTCCCCTAAGACGGGATTTGCTCTCGCCGGAAAGGCCTCGAATGATGGCAACGGCAATCTCTATCGCCCGCCGCGATAACCCGGTCATATCGGCTGCGTGAGAACTGAACGCAAAAATTTCGTTTTGATCCGCACTCTTTCGTCGCGCTTCGATCACGGCCTTGGCTTTTGCACTACGACGATCACCTCCACGCCGGGTGTCAGGATAAAGCCGCTCATGTACATGTTTCAGCTCAACCAGACTTTCAGCGCGCTCAAGCTTCGTGAGCTCCTCGCGGTTGAGATTCTCTGTGATCTCGAGCAACAGACGCCGATCTGGCGTCAGTGTTGATGCTTCAATGACACTCGCGTCGATATGTGTGGCTCCACCGAGGTCGAGAGCGGCCAGCCGCAATGCGCCGGCGATCAGCGTGAAGCGTCCCGATTTTTCTGCGGCAACAACAATCGGGTGTTGAGGCTGGCAGCCTTCTCCGATTTCCTTGCGCAGCGTTTCAACCCGCCACGGCTTCACCGGTCGCAATCTGTTCGTTGGAACATCGATCGCCTTGATCAGGATAGATCGCACACCCGTGTTGGATGAGTGCGCGTCCGCCGCCGGGCGGGGGGCTTTGGGTGAGGCGGCGGACGCGCTTTCCGTGGCGCCGGGGGAGCGGCGTTCCACGGAACTGGATAAACGTTTCATGGCTGCCCTCTCCACCAGTTGAAGAAGAGCAAGAGGAGAATGAGGGGAATTGCAAAGAGTGCTGGCCAACGAATGATCGCCAGAAACAACCAGCCGACCCAAACCATGAGACCGCCGGGAAGAAGCATTTCAAGTACGATGAGGCCCGCAGCGATGATGGAGACCAGCAGCACCGCAGAAACAATGACTGCGATCGGAGGCAGGGGTTGATTGGGACTGACAAAGAGGAACCCGCAGCTGGCGTCCTCATTGTCCACGTCCTTCCGCTTGTCAGACCGGCGAGGCGTCATAGCAGCTCTCTCTTGTCCACATGAGGCTGGTGCTTTTGACTCGCACCCGTCAGCTGCGGTCTGGTACAACCGGAACGACGTCGACCATTCGGCCAGTACCGGTCAGGCCACAAAGTCTGCACCGGCACTTTAAGTGCGCTCGCGATCGCCCGTTCGGCTTTTGGGTAGGGGGAACCGAGTGCCGCCGAGATTTCGCTGGCGGTGAGGTCCACGTGACGGGCAAAGGCTCGTGACGAACCAAAGCGTCGCTTGATCTCGGCGAGAATGGCGTGACGGTCCCATGTGGTCGTGTGCTCGTGCACCCGGCTGCTCCCGAATTGTTCGACCCGGTGTGCTGACCGGTTCGATCGCAAATCAGTTCTGATTAGTCAGGAGGATCACTTTTGATCCTTTCAGTCAACCAGTAGTTGCCAATACGGATCAATTTCGATCCTTTCGAGCAGGCTTATGAACAGAAATAGCGCCACTGATGAAGAAACCACGCGTGAGCTTCTGCGCCGGCTCGTGGCAGATTTCGGTGGGCCGACAGCAGTGGCTACGCTGTCTGGCGTCCCACTGCCGTCATTGAAACGCTACATCAGCGGCGCAACACGAAAGATTCCGCTGGAGGTGCTCGACAAGGTGGCGACTGCCTGCGCCGTTCCGGTGGACACGCTGATACCAGCTCGAAAGTCCGGATTGATCGGGGAGGCAGAACCGTTCGCTCAAAAGGTTGCGTCGTTACAGGCGCAGCGTCCCTGGACGATGCGTGCGCGTTCGCTGGATCTGGCCGGTGTCCTGCCAGGCGATCTGATGTGGTTCGCAGAGAATACGACTGCCGGGACAGGCGACGTCGTTCTTGCACAATTGTCTGATGACGACAGTGGATCGGTGGCTACAATTGTTCGGCAGGTCCGTGGCGAATATCTGCTCACGCGCTCGAGTGATCCCGAATCCGAGCAAACGCCGATTTCCCTCAACGATAAAAGACTGCAGATCGTCGGAGTATTGGTTGATCTGCGTCGCCTCGTGCCACCAAAGCGCTCCTAGGCGGTCGGTCAGAGTTCAGAAGACACGCTGGCCGCGTGGAAAGCAGGCAAAGCCTTGAAGTTATTCATGAACATGAAACTCTGACCGCTTCCGGCGCAATACGACGCCAGGTCAGGGTTCAAACGCGATCATCTTTGAAACTACTGGATTATTCGCGTTGGTCAGAATTCTCTGTTCAACCGCAGCTGCCAAGTGAACTTGCGTGCGTCTGGAAGCTCACTCCCATGTGTTCCACCGCAACCCGTTGAACTGTCGCGCTTTTTCACCAGTTCCCGGCAATTCCCACCTATTCCCGACAAAAGCCTAGATCTGCCAAGTGAACCTGCGCGTTACAAAAAGCGGAATGCGTGGTTTCGGGCAATGCTGTGAAATGAAGAGAAATGGTACGGTTGGGTGGATTCGAACCACCGACCTCAGGAGCCACAATCCTGCGCTCTAACCAACTGAGCTACAACCGCACACGTGACCGGTGACCGGCGTTCGCGTCAATACGGGCAATTGATCGCTTTTTCAAGCCAAAAGAACAAAAGAAAAAAAGACCGGGGGGAGGATCCCGGTCTTTTTTCACAAGAGACCGAAGGGAGGAGGTTTCGGTCCCACTCGGCAGCAAGCGGGAGGAGGTGCTTTCTGCCGGACTACTCAGAGCGCTAACGCCTCAGGCGACGCGCAGTTCCTTGACGGCCTTTTCAAAGACGTCCTTCATGGGCTTCGCCATGGTTTCAGCAGATTTCTGCGACGTGGTCTGGAAGTCCTTCATCTGGTCGACGGCCACTTCCATGCGCTTGCGCATGAAGTTGCTCTGCATTTCGATCAGCTCGGCGAAGGAGCGCACGCCAGCCAGCGCCTCGAGATGGGCGAGATTGGCTTCCGTGCCCTCGCGCAGCGCGGCAATCGACTTGGAGGTCAGCTCGTTGCCGGCGGTCTTTGCGCTCTCGAAAGTGGCTTCGAAAGCCTTCTGGGTCTCTTCCGCGCTCGACTTCATGCGGGAATAGGCCTCTTTCGTCTGCTCGGCGCTCTTTTCGGCGAAAGCGCGGAACTGCTCGCTCGCCTGCGTCGCATCAAACGTCGGGAATTCAACGGTCCCAGTGTCCTTCTGCGTGGTCTTGGTCATATCCGCGATCCTTTGGTTTTCGTTCATGGTGGCCTCTCCTTGGATGGCGCTCACCGATAATTCATGACCGGTATATAGCATCGATATTTGTGCATTGCAACATCTTTGCTGCACTGCAACATGCTCATCGCTATAACCGTCGCTGCAATTAACCAATCGCGGAGAATTCGCAGCATCGGGGCCTTAGAGTTTGTGGACCTCGCGGCCACATGCTTTTATTAATAAGGCGTTAACATCGTTATCGGGATGCCGCGTTCTGCGGTTGAGGATGGCAGCCCGATGCTGTTTGAAACGATGCGGTTCTCCCGGCCAGCGATTCCCGGCCGGGCGCATACAGGATAATTGTTGGCTCGTTTGAATGGCGTCTGTCTCATACTCCTTCGTTGACATTGCGGTGCTGGACCGGGTGCGTGAGCGCTTCGCAGCGGGCGATGCGCTGCTCGTCCTGTCGCGCGCTCTCGACACCGTGATCTGGGCGAACGGCCCCGGCGCGGCCCTGATCGGCTATCGCAACATCGAAGAGGCCATCGGGGCCGAGAGCAATCTTTCGGCAACGACCCGCCGGCAGATCTCCGCCACGCCCGGCTTCCCCCGCATTTCGGGAGAACGCACGGTTGGCACGCGGCTTGGCCGCGGCATGCGCGCGCCGGTCGTCAATCTGGAAGCATCCACGATTTCCCTGCCCGGCGGCGAGCAGGCCATTCTTCTGGCCCTCAAGGCCACATCCATGCGCATGCGCGACGATGCCTTCCGCGCCACGGCGGCGGTTGAGGGTTTCGATGCCGCAGACCAGTTTGCGGCGCTCGTCGATGAGAACGGCCTCGTCGCAGCCTCCTCCAGCGGCTTCCAGAAACTCGGCATCGAGCGCGAGACCCTGCGCGCGCTCGTTGACGAAGTGCGCGACGAGACGGATCGCCTGGTCAAGCGCATGGTCGAAGGCGGCGCGCGCCAGCGCCCCGCCGCCATTGCCAAGCTGACCGACGAGCCGGCATGGCACCTTCTGGTCGTGGTGGACGAACAGAACGCGCCGCTTCAGGAAGCGCCTGCTGCTCCGACCGTGACGACCACGCCCGACGACGCCCCCTCCCCGCTCTTGGAAGAGCCGGTTGCGGATGCTCCGGCGGCGCAGACCACAGCGCATGACGATGCGCCGACAGAGACACTGGCGACCGAAGCGGACGCCGCGTCTGCACCGATTGCGCCCTCTGCCGCGCAGGAAAACAACGTCGCCTCCACCATGGAGATGGTAGAGCCCGAAGCGCAGGAGCCCACAAAGACGCCGCAGCGCGAGCGCCCGAAGGGAACCGTGCGCTTTGCATGGCGCACCGATTCGGAAGGCCGCTTCACCGCCCTGTCCGATGCCTTTGCCGAGGCCATCGGGCCAGCGGCAGCCGACGTGATGGGGCGACGCTTCCGCGATGTTTCGAATGCCTTTGGCCTCGATCCCGATGGCCGCATCGCGACCCTTCTGGAGCGCCGCGACACTTGGTCCGGCCGCACCGTCATGTGGCCGCTGGAAGGCACGGACCTGAAAATTCCCGTCGACCTTGCAGCCCTGCCGATCTATGGCCGCGGCCGCGTGTTCGAAGGCTTTCACGGCTTTGGCCTTGCCCGCATGGGCGATGCCGTAACCGATCCCGAGGGCATCGGGCTGGTGCTCATTCCCGGCGCGCCGCTTCCGACCCGTCCTGTGGAGAGTGCCGAAACGCCGCCTGCACCGGAAGCCGAGGAAGAGCCAGTCGTTGAAGCACCCTTTGACGCTGACTTGCTCGACGCCCCTGCGGACGAGGCGGAAGAGCCCGCCGCTGCGGAAACCGAAGGCGAGCCGGAAGCACCCGTCAAGATCATTAATCTCTCGGAGCACCGCACCGCGCCTGCGAAGGAAAACGGACTTTCGCCGAGCGAAGCAACGGCCTTCCGCGAGATCGGCGCACGTCTGCGCGAAAACAGCGGGCAGACTTCCGATGCCGGCAAGGTCGCGGCATCTGAGACGACAGACGAAGCACCTGTTGAAGACCAGCCCGCCGCCCCCGCCGTAAAAGGCACGGTAACGGAAGACAGCGCGCCGGAAGCAGAAGCGCCGTCACACGAAGCCGAAGAGGCAGCACCCGACGATATCTCTGCAGAAACAAACGAGCCGGTAGCGGAAAGCGCCGCTGAGGACGAAATGCCGGTTGAGGACGTTCACGCGCCTGAGCCTGAGCTGACGGCAGACGACGGGGCATCGTCTTCGGGCGAAGCCGCGCATCCCGAGACGACCGAAGCAGTGGAAGCAGTCGAAGGAGCCGAAGCCCGGGCGGCGGCAGAAGAAGCGGCGCCAGCCGTTTCCACCGCCCCGGTTGTGCCCTCGGCCTTCTTCGAGAAATCCGCCGATGACCGGGAAGAGACCAGCCTTCTGGCCGGTCTCCCGCTGCCGATCCTTATCCATGCCGGCGACACGCTGCACTTTGCCAACCGCGCCTTCTTCGACCTGACCGGCTATGCCGATCTGACCACGCTTGAAGAAAACGGCGGCATTGGAGCCCTTTTCCCCGAGAGCTACGAGGTTTCACACACGCCGGCAGACGCGCAGGCACTCACGCTCAAGACGGCGCAGGGCGTCGAGCATGATGTGCATGCGCATCTCCAATCCGTGCCATGGCGCACGGGCAAGGCCCTTCTGCTCGCCCTGCAACCGGTGGAAGCCGAAACGACAGAGCCTGCGCTGGAAGCCGTCGCCGCACCGCTTTTGAGTGAAGCTCCGGAGGAGACCGGACAGACTGCTGAATTGCAGATGCATCTGGCCGAAATGCGCGCCATCGTCGACACGGCGACCGACGGCGTTGTCATCATCGACAATGACGGCCATGTGCGCTCCACGAACCAGCCGGCCGAAGCGCTGTTCGGCTTCGATGGTGAGGATGTGGCGGGCAAGCCCTTCACGGCCCTCTTTGCCATCGAGAGCCAGAACGCCGTGCGCGCGCATCTGGAAAGCCTTTCCGACAATGGCGTTGCGAGCGTTCTGAACGACGGGCTGGAAGTCATCGGCCGTGAAGCGCAGGGACGCTTCATCCCGCTGTTCATGACCATTGGCCGTCTGCCGCACGAAAGCGGTTTCTGCGCGGTTCTGCGCGACATCACCCAGTGGAAGCGCGCCGCCGAGGAACTGACCCAGGCGCGCGCCGAGGCCGAACGCGCCTCCTCGCAGAAGACCGAGTTTCTTGCCCGCGTCAGCCATGAGATCCGCACGCCGCTCAACGCCATCATCGGCTTTTCCGAGCTGATGATGGACGAGAAATTCGGCCCCATCGGCAATGACCGCTATCGCGACTATCTTCGGGACATCAACCGGTCCGGCAATCACGTGCTTGATCTGGTCAACGATCTGCTGGACATCTCCAAGATCGAGGCCGGCGAACAGGAAATGCACTATGAGGCCGTCTCGCTGAACGACATTCTGGGCGAGACCGTCGCCATGATGCAGCCGCAGGCCAACCGCGAGCGCGTCATCATCCGTTCGAGCTTCGCCTCCAACCTGCCCGATGTGGTGGCCGATCCGCGCAGCGTGCGTCAGATCGCCCTGAACCTGCTCTCCAACGCGGTTCGCTACACCGCTGCCGGCGGCCAGGTGATCGTTTCCACCGCCTACAGCGCGGATGGAGCCGTCGTCATGCGGGTGCGCGACACCGGCATCGGCATGAACCCGGCGGAAGTCGAGGAAGCGCTGAAACCCTTCAAGCAAATCAACAGCTTGAAGCGCAAGCGCGGTGACGGAACCGGGCTCGGCCTGCCGCTGACCCGCGCCATGGTGGAAGCCAACCGCGCCGCCTTTGCGATCCATTCGGTTCCCGGCGAAGGCACGCTTGTCGAGGTTTCGTTTCCGCCGACGCGCGTTCTCGCCGATTAGGCCTGCCCGCCCGGAAAATTCAAAAAACATGATAACCGCAGTTTAGAATACTTCTAAACTTATGATATTGCTTGCATTTTCCTTGACGGTTGCGAAAATTTTTACGACAAGCCTCCTCGCTGGATGGTCAAACCCGGCACTTTCCATGGGACCTTGAACCCCACAGGCTAGGAGACAGAAATGCTGACCAAGAAATTACTCGCAGCCCGCGCAGGTCTCGCCGCGCTTGTTGCTACCGGATCGCTCGCCGCCACGCTTCCTGCCGCACAGGCCGAAGGCACGGTGAACATCTATTCCTACCGCCAGCCCTTCCTCATTCAGCCGCTGCTCGACGCCTTCACCGAGAAGACCGGCATCGACACCGAAGTCCTGTTCCTCAACAAGGGGCTTGAAGACCGCATCGCAGCCGAGGGTTCCAACTCCCCCGCCGACGTGATCCTCACCGTGGATATCGGCCGCCTGATGAACGCCAAGGAAAAGGGCATCACCCAGTCCGTCGAGGACGAGACGGTGAATTCCGAAATTCCCTCCGAGTTCCGCGATCCGGAAGGCAACTGGTTCGGCGTCACCACGCGCGGCCGCGTGATTTATGCTTCCAAGGACCGCGTCGAGCAGGACACGATCACCTATGAAGAGCTCGCCGATCCCAAGTGGAAGGGCAAGATCTGCATGCGCAGTGGCCAGCACAACTACAACATCGCGCTGTTCGCCTCGATGATCGCCCACCACGGCGAGGAGAAGGCCGAGGAGTGGATGAAGGGCCTGAAGGCCAATCTGGCCCGCAAGCCGAACGGCAATGATCGCGGACAGGCGCAGGCCATCTTTGCCGGCGAGTGCGATCTCGGCATCGGCAACACCTACTATGTCGGCATCATGATGAACAACGACAAGGAGCCGGAGCAGAAGGAATGGGCCGATTCGCTCAAGGTCCTGTTCCCCAATTCCGGTGACCGCGGCACGCATGTGAACATTTCCGGCATGGCCATGGCCAAGCACGCACCGAACCGCGAACAGGCTCTTGAGCTGATGCGCTTCCTGGGCAGCGCCGAGGCACAGGCGATCTACGCCGAGACCAACTATGAATATCCGGTCCTGCCGGGCGCGGAAGTCTCTGAAACGGTCCAGTCTTTCGGCGAAATCAAGCCGGATAGCCTGCCGCTCGCAGAGATCGCCAAGCACCGCAAGGCAGCCTCCGAGATGGTCGACCGCGTCGGCCTCGACGATGGCCCGGCCAGCTGATCTTTCCATGAACCGCAAAGCCGGGCCTTGTTCGAGGCCCGGCTTTTTGCTTTCTGCCGGAACGAGTAGCATATTCGAGTTCCGGTACACGGCGTCATGACATCCTATCACACACCGACAGCCCCGCTTCGCGAACGCCGCTTTCCCCGCATCCGGGGCGAGCGACACGGCTTTGCGCTTGCCGGCAGCGTTGTCATCGCGCTTGCCGTTCTCCTGCCGATCGCCACGATCCTCTATGTGGCTCTGACCGGCTCCGGCGAGGCGTGGCCGCATCTTCTGCGCTATGTGCTTCCCCAGTCGCTCGGCACCACGCTTGCGCTTCTTGGCCTCGTGGCGCTTGGCACATCCGTCATCGGCGTCGGGTCCGCATGGCTGGTGGTCGGCTATGATTTTCCACTGCGCCGGCTGCTTGCCTGGGCGCTCGTCCTGCCGCTCGCCGTTCCCACCTATCTCGCGGCCTACGCCTTCGGCGAGTTCTTCCATTATGTCGGGCCGTTGCAGACGGCCGTGCGCAGCATTTTCGGCTTCACCAGCGCACGTGATTACTGGTTTCCGGACATCCGCTCCACCTGGGGCGCGGCGCTGGTGGTGACCTCCGTCACCTTTCCCTACGTCTATCTGACAGCCCGCGTCGTGTTCCTCATGCAGGGGCGCAACATCGCCGATGTGGCGCGCACGCTCGGCGCGCGGCCCTCGCGCGTGTTCTTCCGCGTTCTCCTGCCGGTGGCGCGCCCCGCCATCATCGCCGGCCTGGCTCTGGTCATGATGGAAACGCTGAACGATATCGGCGCGGTGGAATATCTGGGTGTGCGCACGCTCACCCTCTCCGTCTATTCCACCTGGCTCAACCGGGGCAGCCTGGAGGGCGCAGCCCAGATTGCGGCTGTCATGCTGATCATCGTCTTCCTGCTGCTGACGGCAGAGCAGTGGGCGCGGCGCAAACAGCGCTTCCACAGTGCCCGCGCCACACAGATGCATGTGCGCCCGCCGCGTGTTCCGCTCGCCGGCGCACGGGGCTGGCTGGCAACCTTCGCGCTGTCGCTTCCCATCCTGTCCGGCTTCGGCGTACCGCTCTTCATTTTCGGCGGTTATGTCTCCCGCCGCCTCTACCAGTTCGCCGAACCGCAGATCCTTCAGGCTTTCCTCACCAGCGTTGCGGTTGCAGGCGTGACGGCCCTCCTCACGGTCTTCATTGCGCTTCTTCTGCTCAATGCGATGCGCCTCTCCCGCTCGGGCTACACGATGGTTCTGGTGCGTCTTGCCTCCGTCGGCTACGCCTTGCCGGGCACGATCCTCGGTCTCGGCCTGCTCCTCTCTCTCGCCGCCATCGACAACACGGTCGACGGCGTTGTGCGCAGCTATACCGGTCTTTCGACCGGGCTCCTGCTCACCGGCACCGCCGCCTCCATCGTGATTGCCTGCACCATCCGCTTTCTGGCGCTTGCCGAAAGCGCGGTCCGCTCCGGCCTTGAAAAGCTGCCGCCCAATCTGGATCAGGCTGCCCGCAGCCTTGGCAAGACGGCAAACCAGAGCGCCTTCACCGTGCTCCTGCCGCTCCTGAAGCCGGCCATCCTGACCGCCGCCATTCTTGTCTTTGTCGACACGGTGAAGGAGCTTTCGGCCACCATCCTGCTGCGGCCCTTCGGCTTTCACACGCTGGCCACCCATGTTTATGAAAACGCCTCGCGCGGCGCGGTGGAAGATGGCGCGGTGGCCGCGCTTCTGATCATCGCAACGGCAATCGTTCCGGTCATTCTTCTGTCCGGCCCGCTCATGCGCGACCGCAACGCCTGACCGCAAAAAATCACGAAACACAGGCCAAAAAAAAGCGCCCGAAAGGGCGCTTGAAGGATCTTGTATGCTGTCAAAAACGGGGCTTGGCGAACATCTGTCTAACAGTCGGACCCTGTGTCCGGCTCGTCAAGTTAGCCGACACTATCGCGGCTATCTCTTAACAGAACCTTACCTGGTTACCGACAAGTTTACGCTTCTGTACCACCTGTGAATTCTCGGTAAATATCGGCTTTACCGATCCTTAACCATGCGCCCGCCCTTCAGCTGCGAAGAGCGGGAATATCCCGGTAGAGATCGAGCGCCTCGGGATTGGCGAGCGCCTCCTTGTTCTTCACCTCGCGGCCATGCACGATGTCCCGCACCGCGAGCTCCGTGATCTTGCCCGACTTGGTGCGCGGAATGTCGCTCACGGCCACGATGCGCGCCGGCACGTGGCGCGGGCTTGCGCCGGTCCGGATCTTGGTGCGGATCGTCTTTTCCAGCGCCGCGTCCAGCTCCACGCCCTCTGCCAGCCGGACGAACAGCACGACGCGCACATCGTCTTCCCAGTCCTGACCGATACAGATCGCCTCGAGGATTTCTGGCAGCTGCTCCACCTGATTGTAGATCTCCGCCGTGCCGATGCGCACGCCGCCCGGATTGAGCGTTGCGTCGGAACGGCCATGGATCACGATGCCGCCATGCTCCGTCCATTCGGCGAAGTCGCCATGGCACCACACATTGTCGAACCGGTCGAAATAGGCTGCGTGGTATTTCTCATCCTTCGGATCGTTCCAGAAACCGAGGGGCATGGCCGGAAAGGCGCGCGTGCAGACAAGCTCGCCCTTGCCTTCGACGAGCGGCTTGCCCTCGTCGTCCCAGACCTCGACGGCCATGCCAAGGCCGGCAGCCTGGATCTCGCCAACCCAGACCGGAAGCGTCGGCACGCCGAGCACAAAACAGGACACGATGTCCGTGCCGCCGGAGATCGACGCCAGGTGCACGTCCTTCTTGATTCCCTCATAGACGAAGGAGAAGTTCTCCGGCGCCAGCGGCGAGCCGGTCGAGGAGACCGTGCGAACGGTCGACAGGTCGTGGCTTTCCATCGGCTTCAGATCCGCCTTGCGGACCGCATCGATGAACTTGGCCGACGTGCCGAAATAGGTCATGCCCTCGGCATCGGCATAGTCGAACAGGACATTGCCATCGGGATGGAAGGGCGAGCCGTCATAGAGCAGAAGCGTGACTTCCGACGCCAGGCCGCTCATCAGCCAGTTCCACATCATCCAGCCGCAGGTGGTGAAGTAGAAAAGCCGGCCGCCCGGCGCCAGCCCGGCATGAAGACGATGCTCTTTCATGTGCTGAAGCAGCGTGCCGCCAGCCGAATGCACGATGCATTTGGGAATGCCCGTCGTGCCCGACGAAAACAGGATGTAGAGCGGATGCGAGAAGGGCAGACGCTCGAATGAAACCGGCGCAGCCTCATAGGCTGCAATCGCATCGCTGAACGCGTCCGCCCGGTCGATTTTTGCGGCGGCTTCCGTAGCGTTGCCCAGATAGTCCACGATCAGCGCCTGCTTCACGCTCGGCAGTTTTTCGAGCACGGCAGCCGTCTTTTCCGACACGTCGAACGATTTGCCGCCATACCAGTAGCCATCCGGCGCGATGAAGATCGTCGGTTCGATCTGGCCGAACCGGTCGAGAACGCCCTGCGCACCGAAATCGGGAGAGCAGGAAGACCACACCGCCCCCAGAGAGCTTGCCGCCAGCATGGCTGCCAGCGTCTCGGGCATATTCGGCATCATCGCCGCAACACGGTCTCCGGCCTTAAGGCCGCGATCCCGGAAGAGCTGCTGGAGCTTTGAGACCAGATTGCGCAGCTCGTCCCAGGAGAGACGGCGCTCATCCTTGTCTTCGCCGCGAAACACCACCGCATCACCGTCACCGCTCTTGCGCAGGAGATTTTCGGCAAAGTTCAGCGTCGCGTCGGGAAAGAAGGAAGCCCCCGGCATCCGGTCGCCATCGACCAGTACGCGCTCGCCCCTGTCGCCGATCACGCCGCAGAAATCCCACAGCAGCGACCAGAACCCCTCACGATCCTCGACCGACCAGGCATGCAGGGCCGCATAGTCGGGCAGGCGCTTTCCGGTCAGCGCTTCGGCGCGCTCCGCGAAAGCCGTAATCGGAGCTTCCTTCGTGCGGGTTTCGGATGGCGTCCAAAGCGGCTCGGCTGCACTCATGCTTTCCTCCTAAAGGCCTTTTCGGCAATCGCACCCCTTATGCATTTCCGCTCGTCCTGCGGCAATGGTCTCGTTTGAAACAGCGAGGCGACCCGACCGTTTCCTTCCGTTTGCGGCATAAACCGGCAGAAAGCGGTGCAATATCCGGCAGACGCGCGACAAATCCTTGAATTGCCATACGCCATGTTTAAACCCGTAAGGAGTTGTGAGGTCGCGGTTTGTCGGCCTGATTGCGTCGTGCTTGACGCCAACCTGTGATAACAGCGTTTTGCACTGGCATCGGGCGTATCAAACCGGTGCGCAAAGCGCCAGGGATGAGGTTCCATGCCCTCGCCGGCAGTAAAGAAAAGCATTTGGGCACTGGCCATTGCCGCTTTGATCGCGGTGGTGGTGATCCTGTGCCTGCCAATCCTGGCCTCAACCCAGATCGTCCGCGACAGCGTCGCCCAGCAGGTGAGCGCGTGGAGTGGATACCGCGTGCGGCTCGACGATGCGCCTGAAATCCGCGTCTGGCCCTCCTTCAAGGCCGTTTTGAACGATGTCGTCCTGTCCAACTGGAATGGCGACGGGCAACCCGCCGTCATGGAAGCAGAGCGGGTCGAGATCGACCTATCGGCGCTGGCCGCCCTGCGCGGCGAAGTGGTGTTCACCAAGATCCGCCTCGTGCGCCCCGTGGTGCGGCTCGATGAGAGCGGCGGCGTCATGCGCATTCCGGCCATTCCGAAGTGGGGCAAGCTTGCTCAATCGGTCGAGGCAACGCGCGGCCTGATCCAGGCAAATCCCGCAGAGCCCGACACAAGCGCCCTGCCGAACGACAGTTTCGCAACGGTGGAAATCGTGGACGGGCGCGTCATCGTGCTCAACGGCGTCAATCGCCCGCCGGTCTTGAGCAGCGTCACGGGAACGCTCAACTGGCCAGCCCTCGACCGCTCCGCAACGCTCTCCGCCAAGGGCATCTGGCATGGCGAGAGCATCGCCGTGGAAGCCTCCAGCGAAGAACCGCTGATCATGCTCGCCGGCGGCAAGACCAATGTTTCCCTCTCGGTCAACAGCGCCCCGCTGACGCTCTCCTTCAAGGGACAGGCGGACATTGTCGGCAACGCCTTCCTGCATGGCACGCTGGAAAGCGCGGCCCCTTCCCTGCAGCGCGTTCTCGAATGGACGCTGCTTGAGGACTGGCCCGGCAGCACCATCAAGGCAGCCAAACTGAAAAGCACCATTACCGGCGACGCCACGCGGGTAAAGTTCGAGAATGCCGAATTCAATCTCGGCGACAGCAGCGCCCGGGGTGTGTTCGACATCGCCTTCACCGACCCGCACCCCACCGTTTCCGGCACGCTGGCTTTCAATGCGCTGGATCTGGGCGTGCTTCTGAACACGCTGGCGCCGGAGCCAGACACAGCCGCCCCACCGGCCGCCCCCCCGGCCGCTCCGTGGGCGCGTGACCTGAACTTTGACCTGCGCCTTTCGGCAAATGAAGCCACGGCAGGTTCCGTCTCGATGACCGATATTGCCGCCACCGCGCAGGTTCGCGACGGGCTGGTGAGCCTCGACATTTCCGACGCCACCGCCTTTGGCGGCATGCTGCAGCTCGGCATTCGCCTCGACAGGGTGGAAGGCCACGATCAGGCAGAGCTTCGCATCACGGCGGAAAACCTCAATGGCGGGGCAATGGCCGAGAAGCTGCACCTCACCAGCTTCATGCCCCGGGCCCCCGGCTCCTTCTCCGTTTTCCTGAAAGGGAAGGGCGAGACGCTGGATGAAATCCTTGAGACCTCCGACGGCTCCATTTCAGCCAGTTTCGGCGAAGGCACCGTGCCCGGTCTCAACCTGGAATCCTTCCGCGAGCACAATGACAAGGGCTCCTTCTTCCCGCTGACCGAGATCGCCGATGGCGAACTGGCCATCGACGGGGCGGAACTCAAGGCAACCCTTGCCGGCGGCATCGCATGGATCGACACCGCCGAGGCGAAGCTGGAGACGGGCGAGACCATAACGCTGGGCGGGCTCATTCCCTTCGCCGGTCGCGGCATCGCCCTTTCCGGCAGCATCTTGCCGCCCGAAAGCGACAAGCCGGTTGATGAGAACGGCGAAGAGGCTTCCGAGGAAAGTGATCCCCGCGAGACCTTCTTCATCGGCGGCTCGTGGAACGCCCCGTTCATCGCACCGTTTCTGATCGAGTAGATCGCAGAAGACAAAGGCTCCCGACGCATCTGCTGCGGTGGCCCTGCGTAGCGAGCGGGGATATCTTCCCGCTCGACTGATCATCTCACATGAAAGAGACAGGCCCGCCCCATCCGGCCAACTCTACGCATGCCTAGGCTGTGATGCGCGCGGCGGCCTGTTCGTCGCGGCGGCGCTGCACTTCCTGCCGCTTGGTGATGACGGAGGCGATGATAACGCCGGTCGCCACAATGCCGATCAGGATGGTGCAGACAGCATTGATTTCAGGCGTCACGCCCAGCCTGACCTGGCTATAGATCTTCATTGGCAGCGTGGTGGCACCCGGACCGGAGGTGAAGCTTGCGATCACCAGATCGTCGAGCGACAGGGTGAACGCCAGCATCCAGCCGGAAACCACAGCCGGCATGATGACCGGCAGCGTGACCTGAAAGAACGCCTTGAGCGGCGTTGCGCCGAGATCGAGCGCGGCCTCTTCCAGAGACTGGTCGAAGCTCATCAGCCGCGACTGCACCACCACCGCCACGAAACACATGGAAAAGGTGATATGCGCGATGGTGACGGTGAAGAATCCACGGTCGAAATTGATCGCTACGAAGAGCAGCAGCAGCGACAGGCCGGTGATGACTTCCGGCATCACCAGCGGCGCGAACACCATGCCCGAGAAGAGCAGCCGGCCGCGAAAGCGCGTGTAGCGGGTGAGCGCGATGGCCCCCATCGTGCCGAGCACGGTCGCGACCGTGGCCGAAAGGAAGGCGACACGCGCCGTCACCCATGCCGCGTCCATCAGGCCGCGATTGGAAAACAGCTCCACATACCATTTGGTCGAGAAGCCGGACCAGACGGTGACAAGCCGCGACTCGTTGAACGAGTAGACCACCAGAAGCACGATCGGCAGGTACAGAAAGGCAAAGCCCAGCACCAGCGACACGATGTTGAAACGTCCCCAGCTTCCAGCCATCTCTACCTCCCCGCCTCACGCGAGCGCGCCTGCGACCGCTGGAACAGCATGATCGGCACGATCAGGATCAGAAGCAGGATCACCGCCACCGCCGACGATACGGGCCAGTCGCGATTGTTGAAGAACTCGGTCCACAGCGTCTTGCCGATCATCAGCGTCTGCGAACCGCCCAGAAGATCGGGAATGACGAACTCGCCCACCGCCGGAATGAACACCAGCATGCAGCCGGCAACGACGCCCGGCAGCGAGAGCGGGAACGTCACCTTCCAGAACGCCGATGTGCGCGAGCAGCCAAGGTCACGCGCAGCCTCGATCAGCGATTCGTCCATTTTCTCCAGCGTCGAATAGAGCGGCAGCACCATGAACGGCAGGTAGGAATAGACGATGCCGATATAGATGGCGGTCGTGGTGTTGAGGATGATCAGGGGCTCGTCGATCAGGCCGGTGAACATCAGGAACTGGTTGAGCAGCCCCTCGGGCTTCAGAATGCCGATCCACGCATAGACGCGGATCAGGAAGCTGGTCCAGAACGGCAGGATCACCAGCATCAGGAGCGTCGGGCGGATCGCGGCCGGCGCGCGCGCCATGCCGTAGGCAATGGGATAGCCCACGGCCAGCGTGATCAGCGTCGAGACGCCGGCGATCCAGATGCTCGACAGATAGGCGTTCGTGTAGAGCGGATCGTCCAGCAGCCAGAAATAGTTGCCGAAGGACAGTGTGCGGATCTTCTCGATCAACCCCGAAATGCCGTCCGCCAGATCGAAGGCCGGCATATAGGGCGGCATGGAGAGCGCCGGTTCCGACAGCGAGATCTTGAAGACGATCAGGAACGGCGCAAGGAAGAAGACGAGCAGCCACAGATAGGGAACGGCAATGACCAGACGGGCCGCGATGGCGGAGAGGAAACGAGCCATCGCCGCCTACCGCGTCAGCACCACACCGGCATCCGCCGGGAAGGACACCCATGCCCGGTCATGCCAGGTCAGAACGTCTTCCACCGCACGCCGCCGGTTGATGCTGCTGGCCTTGACGATGCGCCCGTCATCGAGCTTCACATGGTGGATGGTCATGTCGCCAAGATAGGCGATGTCCCAGACCTCGCCTTCCACCGCGTTCACCGCGCCATCCGGGCGATTGCGCGAAATGTCGATCTTTTCGGGCCGGACGGCGAACCAGACGGTCGCCCCCTGTTCGGCGCCCGCCCCGTTCATGACGGAAAGTTCGAAACCGGATGCGTCGGCGATCCGCACCTTCTCCCGGTCGGCCGCCGTCACCGTTCCCTCGAACATGTTGATCGAGCCGACGAAGTCGGCGACGAACCGCGAATTCGGCGCTTCATAGATTTCAGCCGGCGTCGCCACCTGGATAACCTTGCCCTTGTCCATCACCGCGATGCGGTCGGCCATGGTCATCGCCTCTTCCTGATCGTGCGTGACGACCATGAAGGTGAGGCCGAGATCATATTGCAGATCGATCAGCTCGAACTGGGTTTCCTCGCGCAGCTTCTTGTCGAGCGCGCCCAGCGGCTCATCCAGAAGCAGAAGCTTTGGCCGTTTTGCAAGCGAGCGGGCAAGCGCCACGCGCTGCCGCTGACCACCGGAAAGCTGATGCGGCTTGCGCTTGGCGAAGGGCTCCAGCTTGACCAGTTTGAGCATCGCGGCCACGCGGTCGGCGATCTCGTCCGCCGGCATCCGGTCCTGCTTCAGACCGAAGGCGATGTTCTTCTCCACCGTCATGTGGGGGAACAGCGCATAGGACTGGAACATCATGTTGACCGGCCGCTTGTGCGGCGGAATGCCGGAAAGGTCCTGCCCGTCGAGGAGGATGCGGCCCGACGTGGGCTGCTCGAACCCCGCAAGCATGCGCAGGAGCGTGGTCTTGCCACACCCCGACGCGCCCAGGAGCGCGAAGAACTCGCGCTCATAGGTGTTTAGCGAAAGGTCATCGACCGCCGTGAAGTCACCGAACGTCTTGGTCACGTTCTCGAAAGAGATATAGGGCTTCGCCTGGGGGTCGGCCCAGGGCGCGAAGCTGCGACGTGTGCTGCCGAGCGACTTCATCGGCGGTCCCCTGCCCTGTAGCGCCTTACTGGCCGGTCACAACCTTGGTCCACATGCGCGTGACCTGACGCTGCGTGCGCATGTCGTAGGGCAGCGGAGCCTTGAGCTTGGCCATGGTCGCCTCATCCGGATAGACAGCCGGATCGCCGACCACCTCTTCGTCCATTTCCGCCTGGGCAGCCTTGTTGCCATTGGCGTAGACGACGTAATTGGAAGCCTTGGCGATCACGTCGGGACGCATGATGTAGTTGAGGAATTCATGTGCCTCGTCGACATGCTTGGCATCGGCGGGAATGGCCATCTGGTCGAACCACAGCATCGCGCCCTCTTTCGGGATCGCATAGCCGACCTCGACGCCCTGATCGGCCTCCGCCGCACGGTCACGGGCCTGGAACACATCACCCGAATAGCCAAGCGCCAGGCAGATGTCGCCATTGGCCAGACCGTTGATGTATTCCGACGAATGGAACTTGCGCACAAAGGGGCGAACCGCCATCAGCAGTTCCTCGGCCTTTGCGAGTTCTTCAGCCGAAGGCGTGTTCGGCTCAAGACCCAGATAGATCAGTGCGGAGCGCACGACCTCACTGGCGGAATCGAGCATGTAGATGCCGCAGTCCTTGAACTTCGCCGCCAGTTCCGGCGTGAACATCACATCCCAGGTGTCGATCTTGGAAGTGCCGAGGATTTCTTCGGCCTTGCCGACATTGTAGCCGACGCCGGTGGTGCCCCACATGTAGTTGATGGAGTACTCGTTGCCCGGATCGTAGACCGCGACCTGCTCGTTGATCATGTCCCACATGTTGGAGAGGTTGGGCAGCTTGTCCTTGTCGAGCTTCTGGAACACGCCGGCGCTGATCTGGCGTCCGAGGAACTCGCCCGACGGCACCACAACGTCATAGCCCGAACCGCCAGCCAGCAGCTTGGTCTCAAGAATTTCGTTGGAATCATAGACGTCGTAGACGACCTTGATGCCCGTTTCCTTGGTGAAATCCTCAAGGATGGAATCGTCGATATAGTCCGACCAGTTGTAGACATTGACGACGCGGTCCTGCGCGCCGGCAGCCGTGGAAACGGCAATCGCGGCGAGTGAGACGCAGGAAGCAAGAAGGGTCTTACGAAGCATGAAATCTCTCCCTTGGGGACTGTGTTTGCCGCGGTTCAAATCACCGCCGGCACCCGCATATTTGGGTTCAACCCTATTGTCGTTTCCAAACTGCGACAAGCGGGATTTTTCTGTTTCAGCTCAAAGATAAGTGGTGCGTTCGAGGGGCGTGATCTCGCTCCAGAAGGCGATGATTTCCGCCCGCTTCAAATCACGATAGACCTTCGCCAGAAGCGGCCCCAGCGCGCGCTCCATGAAGCCGCTTCTGGAGGCGAGCTGCAGCGCGTCATCCATGTCGTCGGGCAGCTCACGGCCAAGATCCGCCGTCTCGTCATAGGCGCTGCCCTCGACCGGCGGCGGCGGCTTCGCGCCGCTCTCCATGCCCTCCATCATGCCCTGAATGATGGCGGCCATCACCAGATAGGGATTGGCGTCCGCGCCGGAGATGCGATGCTCCACCCGGCGGTTCTCCTCATTGGAAACCGGAATGCGCAGCGCCACAGAGCGGTTGTTCTCCGCCCACACCGCATGGGTCGGCGCGTAGGAGCCGGGTGTGATGCGGCGGAACCCGTTCCAGGTGTTGATGTAGAGAATGAGCGATTCCGGCATGGTGTCGATGAGCCCCGCCACCGCCGAAAGCAGCCGCGCCTGCCCCTCATCCCCCGCAAACACGTTTCGCCCCTCACCATCCAGCATGGAGGTGTGCACATGCATGCCATTGCCCGCATAATCGATGAAGGGCTTGGCCATGAAGGTGGCCGTCAGCCCGTGCGCACGTGCGCAGCCCATCACGATCCGCCGCAGGAGGATCACATCGTCAGCGGCCCGGAGCGGATCGGAGCGATGCTTGAGATTGACCTCGAACTGGCCGGGCGCCGCCTCCTTGATGATCGTGTCGATGGGCAGGTTCTGCGCGTCCGCCGCATCGCGGATCATGTCGAACAGCGCGGCGTTCTCGGCGAGATCGTCGAGCCCGTACATGCGCAGACGATCCGGCCCCTCGCCCGCCCCCAGCGGCGTCGGCATGCCGGCGGCATCCTGCTTCTCGGGGTCGAGCAGATAAAATTCGAGCTCGAAGGCCGCCACGGGGAAGAAGCCGCGCGCATTGGCCTCGGCCACCTTGTGCTTCAGCACCTGGCGCGAATCCGCCATGAAAGGCTCACCCTCGGGGGTGAATGTCTGCAGGAGCACCTGCGCCGTCTTGCGCCTCGCCCATGGCACGATGGAAAGCGATCCGCGCGTTGCGCGGCAATAGCCGTCCTTGTCGCCGGTTTCGATGTGCAGGCCCGTCTCCTCCACCTCGCGTCCCCAGACATCGAGCCCGTGCAGCGACATGGGAAAGTTCACGCCCTCCTGAAACGCCTTCTTGAGGCTGTCGCCCGGCGCCCACTTGCCGCGAATGACGCCATTGGGATCGACAATCAGGAATTCCACGGCCTCAAGGTCGGGATGCTCCTCCACGAAGGCGCGATATTCGGCCTCGTGCTCGGGCGAAATGAAATCCCCCATCGCCTCCGCTCCGTCTGTTGAAATTCCTCCCCCGGACGCTGGCGCTACGGGAGAACTGTGCTTACGGTCGTGGTCGGTGACGCTTTCGGGACGATTCAAGATTGACCTGCATCTTCGTTGCGGATGACGAAGCGTGCGCCGCAAATTTGGGCCTTGTCAATGGCGGGAGAGCGCCGGTCGGCACGCTTGCAGGGCATCTGATCGAGGGGAGAAGGCAATGAAAGCAGCATGGTATGAGCGCAATGGCGCAGCCCGCGACGTGCTCGAACTGGGTGACATGCCCACGCCCACGCCCGGTCCCGGCGAAGTGCGCGTGCGGCTTGCCACCTCCGGCGTGAACCCGTCGGACGTGAAGGCGCGACGCGGCCGGCCGCTCAATGCCGAACGCATCATCCCCCACAGCGATGGCGCTGGCGAGATCGACGCCGTCGGCCCCGGCGTGGACCATGGCCGCGTCGGACAGCGCGTCTGGATCTGGAATGGCCAGTGGCGACGCCCCTTCGGCACCGCCGCCGAGATGATCACGCTGCCGGAAGCGCAGGCCGTGCCGCTTCCAGCCAATGTGGATTTCGCCGCCGGCGCATGCCTCGGCATTCCCGCCCTCACCGCCATTCATGCCGTCAATCTGTTCGGCGATGTGCGTGGCAAGACGCTGATCGTCATCGGCGCCGGCGCTTCGGTCGGCCATTATGTCACCCAGATCGCCAAGGCGCGCGGCGCGCGTGTCATCGCCACCGCCTCCGCCTCCCGCGCCGCCCATGCACGCGCCGCCGGCGCGGACTTCGTGATCGATTACAAGGCCAAGGACGTGGCCGCCACCGTGAAGGGCCTCACCGCCGGCAAGGGCGCGGACGGCCTGATCGACATGGATCTCTATTCCACCACCTCGATCATCTCCAATGGCGCGCTCGCGCCGCACGGCAAGATCGTTTGCTACGGCTCCAGCATGCAGGGCGACATCCCGGTTTCCTTCCCGACCCTGTTATGGAACAGCCTCACATTGCAGGTCTTCGTGGTCTACGAACTACTTTCCAAAGACCGGGAAACAGCCATCGCCCAGCTCACCACGATGCTTGAGAAAAACAGCCTGAAACACGCGATCGGCGAACGCTTCGCCCTGCGCGACATCGTTGCAGCCCACGAAGCGGTGGAACGCGGCGACATCATTGGCAATGTGATCCTGGACATCGCCTGACACGCATCGCGCTCTACTGAAAATCGAAAGCGCTCAGCCCCGTCACCATCTCGTCGAGGCCCAGCGGCCGCGTGACCGGTGGTTCGGCGCGGGCGAGACAGCCGGCCCGCTCGCACAGGCGGCACGCTGGCCCCACCGGCGTGAGCGCATGCGTGGGCGCAGCCCCTGCCTTGCCCGGCGCACCCGGCAGCGCATCGCCATAGACGACACCTTCCCGAAAGCCGAGATCGCACCCCAGCAGAAGCGCCGTGCGGCGCGGGCGCTCCGCAAACGAGCCCTGCGGCCCTTCCAACGTGCGCGCCATCGTCAGAAATTCCGCGCCGTCGGGCATCTCCACCGCCTCGACGAGGATCTGGCCCGGCTGGGCAAAGGCAGCGTGAACGGCAAGCTTTGGGCAGCCGCCGCCGAAACGCGCCTGCGGAAAGCCCTGCGCGCCCGCCTTGCGGAAGCGGTTTCCCGCATGATCCACTTCGAGCATGAAGAACGGCACACCCGATGCGCCCGGGCGGGCCAGCGTGGTGAGCCGGTTGGCCGCCTGCTCGAACGAAACCCCGAAACGCGATTTCAACACGTCCACATCGTAGCGCGCGCGCTCGGCTGCCGAAAGAAACGCCTGATAGGGCATCATCAGCGCATGCGCCGCATAGCGCCCGAGTTCGAACCGGGCCAGCCGGCGCGCCTCATTGCTTGAGAGCTTGAGCACCTCGATCTCCGCCGCAATCGCCACCGACATACGCAGAAGACACGCCTCCATGGCGATCTCGCGCAGCTGATCGGCCGGCGAAAGCCGCTCCGAGATGAAGAGACGCTGCGAATGCCGGTCATAGCGCCGCCGCCAGTTCGGCATGGTCGCCACCGGCAGCACCCGCACCACGATGCCGTGCTCCTGTTTCAGCCAGCCCCGGATCGCGCCGGAAAGATCATCCCCCGGCCCCATAAGCCCCATCTGCCCCATGAGCTTGTGAAAGCTCTCCGCCTCTTCCTCGATGGCCGGGAAATGGTTGCCATGCCGCTCAAAGGTCTCGCGCACCTCGTCCATCGGCAGGCGCGTTGCCGAAATGGCGGTGGTGCGCCCTTCCCGCGCCAGCATTTCGGAGAGGTCGGACATGCGGTCGGCCTGTTCGCGATAGGCGCGGTAGAGCTTGACCAGCGCCGCAGCCGCATTGGGGGCGGCTTCCGCCACATCCACAAGCTCCTGCTCGCCCGGCAGCTCGCCCACCAGAAGCGGATCGGAAAACACCTCGCGCAGCGCGGCAAGCGACAGGCCGGTCTCGCCCTGCAACTCGTCGGGATCGACCTTGTAGACCGAGGCCAGCTTGAGAATGAGCGACACGGTGAGCGGCCGCTGGTTGCGCTCGATCAGGTTCAGATAGGAGGGCGAAATGCCCAGCCCCTCGGCCATGGCCGTCTGGGTCAGCCCCTTGGCGGTGCGTACCCGCCTGATACGGGCTCCGGCGAATATCTTCTGATTGGCCATGGTCGGCCCCCTTGTTTTCTGCGTCCCCGGCGAGGCGCGGCCGTTCCGGCATGGATCCCCGGGTCAAGCCCGAGGATGACGAAGCGGGACCGCTATGAAGCGAACCGGCGCCGACGGTGGATCATGAGAACCATAGCCGACTGGATCAACGCCTGTGCCTGTGCCTGTGCCTGCGCCCGTGCCCTTGTCTGCGTCTGCGTCTGCGTCTGTGCCCGTATCCACGCCTGAGCCTGAGCCGCCCACGTCTTGTCCTTCGTCCCCATCGTCATCCCTGGGCTTGACCCAAGGATCCATGCCTGAACGACCACGAAACCATCCTGCTCTGCCGACAGAGAAGGCGAAACAAACCCAGCCGGATCAGAGCCTACCCCCTCCCCATCGTCATCCTCGGGCTTGACCCGAGGATCCATGCCTGAACGGCCACGATTTTACACGCCTTTACAAAATGATCCCACAAACTCGTCCTTACATCTTTTACAAATTTACACGCCCGTCCTGTCAAAATCCAGACATGCTGACACGAAAACATCCCACAAAACCCGGCTTTCTCTCCGCTTTCGCTGCGGCGCAATGTAAATCCTGTAACGAAAGCGGGGCACAGAAGCATCACGCCAGACAGCCCCTACCGCGAAACAGATCCTGTACGGAGGCAATAATGACGGATTTTTACAACCTTGTTCCCAGCGCTGCGGAAGGTCGCTTCGATGGCATCGAACGCCCCTACACGCCGCAGGATGTGCAGCGGCTGCGCGGCTCGGTTACCGTCCGTCACACGCTGGCCGAGGAAGGCGCAAAGCGCCTCTGGAAGCTCATCCACGAAGAGGACTTCGTCAACGCGCTCGGCGCGCTCTCGGGCAACCAGGCCATGCAGATGGTCCGCGCCGGCCTGAAGGCGATCTACCTCTCTGGCTGGCAGGTCGCCGCCGACGCCAACACCGCTTCGGCCATGTATCCGGACCAGTCGCTCTACCCGGCCAATGCCGGCCCGGAGCTCGCCAAGCGCATCAACCGCACGCTTCAGCGCGCTGACCAGATCGAGACTGCGGAAGGCAACGGCCTTTCGGTCGACACGTGGTTCGCTCCGATCGTGGCGGATGCGGAAGCCGGCTTCGGCGGCCCGCTCAACGCCTTCGAGCTGATGAAGGCCTATATCGAGGCGGGCGCTGCCGGCGTCCACTTCGAGGACCAGCTCGCATCGGAAAAGAAGTGCGGCCATCTGGGCGGCAAGGTTCTGATCCCCACCGCGCAGCACATCCGCAATCTGGATGCCGCGCGTCTTGCAGCCGACGTCATGGGCGTGCCGAGCCTGGTCATCGCCCGCACGGATGCGGAGGCCGCCAAGCTGCTCACCTCCGATATCGACGAGCGCGACCAGCCCTTCGTCGATTACGAGGCAGGCCGCACGGTCGAGGGCTTCTACCGGGTGAAGAACGGGCTCGACGCCTGCATTGCCCGCGCTGTCGCCTATGCGCCGCACACGGATTTGATCTGGTGCGAAACGTCGAAGCCGGATCTTGAGCAGGCGCGCAAATTCGCCGAGGGCGTGCACAAGGCGCATCCGGGCAAGCTGCTGGCCTACAACTGCTCGCCGTCCTTCAACTGGAAGAAGAACCTGGACGACGCCACCATCGCCAAATTCCAGCGCGAGCTGGGCGCCATGGGCTACAAGTTCCAGTTCATCACGCTGGCCGGGTTCCATCAGCTCAACTTCGGCATGTTCGAGCTGGCCCGCGGCTACAAGGACCGGCAGATGGCGGCCTATTCGGAGCTGCAGGAAGCGGAGTTCGCCGCAGAGGCCAACGGCTACACGGCCACAAAGCACCAGCGCGAAGTCGGCACCGGCTATTTCGACGCCGTGTCCATGGCCATCACTGGCGGCCAGTCTTCGACCACCGCCATGAAGGAATCCACCGAATCTGACCAGTTCCGCCCAGCAGCGGAATAACACCAACGGCAAATCGCCGGGAAAGGAGAACGGAAATGACACCGAACACCCGCGTCAAGGAACGTGCAGAAGAGCAGGCAAGCGCCATGTCTTCCGACCAGCAGGCCATCATCCGCATGGTGGCGAACGACCTGCACCGCCTCAACCAGTCGGTCATGAAAGCGGTCGATTCCGGTGTGTCCGTCGAACTGGTCCGCTCGGCGCGTCATCATGGTGGAGAAGGCAACTGGGGAGATCTGTTGGTGCCTGTCATCGTCACCAACCGTCTGGCTGGCTCCTGACACCAGCCTGATTGATCTCCCGTCAAGCGCCCGCGCACTGTCTCCTGCGCGGGCGTTTTTTCTTGAATAGAAAACGGTCATTCGATCTTGTGATCAAACAATACAAATATCTGAAATCCCAATCTAATTTCCGGTTCTTTCTTGAAACAAACTGGTTTTACCAACAAGAAACAGGCACATAACAATTCTGACTTATTTGTAACTTGACATTTCAACCGCGGTGACATTCATTCCCGTCATATTTCAACCGGGCATTGAATTTCTTATTCTAACCGTGGGCGAAGACATGATGGCAGACAGACCTGTAACCGATCAGCCGACCATCGATGCATGCGAGGCGGTCTCCAACAGCTGCGTTGCAGATCTGTCCCAGGCACTGGTTGTCGCCTCATCTCCGGTGAACAGGATTGTGCTCTCGCGCATTGCGCAGCGTGCCTATCTGAAGGCCAATGCGCTCGAACCCGCCGAGGCAACGCGCATTCTGTCTGCCCCGACACCGCTCTCCCGGCCCGGCGTGGTGATTGTCGACATCGACGCGCAGACACGCGCCACCAGCGAACTGTTCACCCATCTGGAAAGCCACCGCCGCGCCTCCCCGCGCGGCCTGCCGCTCGTGATCACCATTGTCGCCTCGCGCCACAAGGACACGCTGGCCGAATCACCCGTGGACGCCCGGGTCGTGCGCCCGGTCACGCCCGAGGCATTGCAGCCGGTCATCGACCGTCTTGTTGCGGGTGTGCAATCCTGACGCGGGGCCTTCCCTTCCCTTCACGCCCACGTCTATACTCACGCATCCAACCAACGATCCCTGGTGTTTGATGCCTGACAGGAAAAAGCTAACCCGCCGCAACGGTCGAGGTAACTCCGTTCGTGCGCCCGCATTTCTGAAAAACCTTCGCGGTGTGAAGGACTGGAAGCAGGTTTCCGCCTGGCTGGAATGGCGCGGCATCGAAGACATCGAGTGCATCACGCCCGATCAGGCCGGTGTTGCGCGCGGCAAGATGATGCCATCGAAGAAGTTTACGTCCAACACCTCACTGGCGCTGCCTTCGGCTGTCTTCATGACAACGATCTCCGGCGAATATCCCGAAGATGGCGGTGACTTCGTCTACCCGGAGGATGACGGCGACCTGAAGCTTCTGCCCGATCTCTCCACGCTCTCTTCCGTTCCGTGGGAAAGCGACCCGACGGCGCAGGTCATCTGCGACCTCGTCCATCAGGATGGGCGTGATGTCGCCTTCAGCCCGCGCAACGTTTTGAAGCGCGTCGTCGCCGAATATGCGAAGCATGGGCTCAAGCCCATCGTCGCGCCGGAAATCGAGTTCTATCTGGTCGACAAGAATCCCGACCCGGACTACCCGCTCACGCCCCCGGTCGGCCGCTCCGGTCGCCCCATTGGCGGCGGTCAGGGCTATTCCATCGCCGGCGTGAACGAGTTCGACGAACTGATCGACGACATCTACCACTTCTCCGAGGCGCAGGGCCTGGAGATCGACACGCTGATCCACGAGGAAGGCGCCGGCCAGCTCGAGATCAACCTGCGTCATGGCGATCCGATCGAGCTTGCCGATCAGGTGTTCATGTTCAAGCGCACCATTCGCGAAGCGGCGCTCAAGCACGACACCTACGCCACCTTCATGGCCAAGCCGATCCAGAACCAGCCCGGCTCCGCCATGCATATTCACCAGTCGGTGGTGTCGCTCGAGACCGGTCACAACGTCTTCTCCGACGAGAATGGCGAAGAAACGGAGATGTTCCGCCACTTCATCGGTGGCCTGCAGCGGCACATTCCCAATGCGCTCATCATGCTTGCGCCCTATGTGAACTCATATCGCCGCCTGACGCAGGGAACGGCGGTGCCCGTCAACACGCGCTGGGGCTATGACAACCGCACCACCGCCTTCCGTGTGCCGCGCTCCGACCCGGCGGCGCGCCGCGTGGAAAACCGCATCCCCTCGTCCGACGCCAATCCCTATCTGGCGCTGGCTGCCTCGCTTGCCTGTGGTCTCGTCGGCATTCTGGAAAAGAGCACGCCCGATGCGCCGGCCGGCAAGGCGGTCAATCAGGATGAGATCGAGCTGCCACGTGGCCTTCTGGAAGCCGTCGCCCTGTTCGAGGACGACGAGCCACTGAAGGAAATGCTGGGCGCGCCCTTCGTCTCGACCTTTGCCGCCATCAAGCGGGCCGAGTTTGAGACCTTCATGAAGGTCATCAGCCCCTGGGAACGGGAATATCTGCTTCTGAACGTCTAGAGCGTCTCCGCTTTTCGTTGAACCGCGAAAACGCCCTGAATTATTGATTTTGCGCAATTCCGGACGGAAAGAGGGGTGCATCCATGCCCTATCAGTCGCCCATATCGCCCGGCTTCTCCTGGTATGAAGCAACCGTGGGCGAGCGCCCGCAATACCCGTCGCTCGATGGCGACCGGCGGGCCGATGTCGCCATTGTCGGCGGCGGCTTCACCGGCCTGTCGGCGGCCGCCCACCTGGCGAAGGCGGGCGTCAATGTGGTTCTGATCGAGGCGCACCGCTTTGGCGATGGCGCTTCCGGGCGCAATGGCGGCCAGCTCGGCACAGGTCAGCGCGCCTGGGCCGAGGAGCTGGAGGCCGAGCTTGGCTTCACCCGCGCCAAAGCCCTGTTTGATCTGGCCGAGGAAGCCAAGACCCACCTCATCGATTTCGCCGCCGCCAACCGCATCGAGATCGACTATCGTCCGGGCCAGATTTCAGCCGTCCACAAGCCCCGCTATCTGGACGAATACCGCCGGCATGCCGACATCATGCGTGACCGGTTCGACTATCCGCATATCACCTACATGGATGCGACCGAGACCGCAGAGCGGCTTGGCTCGACGCGCTATTTCGGCGGCATTCGCGACACCGGCACCGGTCACATCCATCCGCTGAAACTCGTGGTCGGCACGGCGCGTGTGGCCCGTGAGGCGGGCGCGCATCTCTTTGAAGGCACGCCTGCGCTGAATATCAGCTCCGATGCCGGCGGTGTGCGTATCGAAACGCCTTCGGGAACCATCACCGCCGAGAAGTGCCTCATCGCCACCAATGCCTATGGCGGCAATCTGGAGCCGGAGAGTGCGGCCCATGTCATGCCCATCGGCTCCTTCATCGGCGCAACACCGCCGCTTGGCGATGACAGCCCTGTGCTGCCCGGCGGCGAGTCGGTCGACGATTCCCGTTTCGTGGTGCGCTATTTCCGGCGCGAGCCGAATGGCAGCCTGCTTTTCGGCGGACGCGAGATCTACGCGCCCGGAGAAGACAAGGCGATCCACCACCACATCCGCCGCCAGATTGCCGAACTCTATCCCGCGCTCAAGGATGTCGAACTCACCCATGCATGGGGTGGTTATGTGGGCATAACCATGCCCAGACGGCCCTTTGTGCGCGAGGTCATGCCAAACGTGATCTCGGCCGCCGGCTGGTCCGGCCATG
The DNA here is from genome assembly GCF_030068685.1 of Nitratireductor sp. GZWM139. Taxonomy (NCBI): domain Bacteria; kingdom Pseudomonadati; phylum Pseudomonadota; class Alphaproteobacteria; order Hyphomicrobiales; family Phyllobacteriaceae; genus Nitratireductor; species Nitratireductor sp. GZWM139. The sequence continues at coordinate 118,874 of NZ_JAMQML010000005.1, forward strand.
GCGTGATGCTGTCGAACTTCGCCGGCAAGCTCTATGCGGAAACCGTCTGTGGAAACCGCGACCGGCTGCGCCTGTTCGAAGAACTGAAGATCCCGCCCTTCCCCGGCGGCCGCCATCTGCGCCCGTTCCTGATGTTCCTGGCACTCAACTGGTACGCCCTGCGCGACCGGATTTGAGGGCGAAGAGACACGCTGCATTGACGTTATGCGTGGTTCGACAAGCTCACCATGAGGGTGGGGCGCGGCTGCAAGAACTATCTGCAACCTCGCGGAGCCATATTTTCCTACAGGGTCACACATCCCTCATGGTGAGCTTGTCGAACCACGCAAAACGCTCCTGCCACAAAATCGGACACGACCGAAATCATCAGGTGAACCGAACCGCTTCAGCCCTGTCTCACAGCGGCCAGAAGAACAGGATTGCCGGCACGGAAACCGCGATAATGAGGATTTCCAGCGGCAGACCCATGCGCCAGTAATCGCCGAAGCGATAACCGCCCGGCCCCATGATGATGGTGTTGTTCTTGTGGCCGATAGGCGTCAGGAACGCACAGGAAGCGGCCACCGCCACGCCCATCAGAAACGGATCGGGTGAGACGTTGAGCCCCTGCGCAACGGAAAGGCCGACCGGCGCTGCAATCAGCGCTGTCGCCACATTGTTCAGGAAGTCGGACAGCGTCATGGTGACAACCATCAGGATCGCCAGGATCGCCCATGCCGGCAGCGAGCCGGTCAGCGAGAGAATGGAATCCGCAATCAGCTTCGTGCCACCGGATTCCTCAAGCGCCAGCCCGAGCGGAATGAGCGAGGCCAGAAGCACGATCACCGGCCATTCCACCGATTCATAGACTTCGCGCGCGCCGACCACATTGAACAGCGCATAGATGGCGACCGCGCCCGCAAGCGCGATGGCGAGCGGCACGAAGCCCATCACCGAAATGGCCACGGCAATCGCAAACACGGCCACGGCGAACAGCGCCTTGCCGCGCTGGATCACGTTATGGCTCTTTTCCGCCAGCGGCAGAACGCCCAGCCAGTCGGCGGCGTCGGCAACGCGGCTTTCCGGCCCAAGAAGCAGGACCACGTCGCCCGCCCGGATCGGCAGCTTGCGCACCCGCTCGCGAAACCGCCTGCCCTGCCGCGACACGCCCAGAAGCGTCACGCCGCGGCGGTAAAGCAGCCGCAGGTCAAGCGCCGTGCGCCCGACCATGCGGGCATTGTCCGGCACAATGGCCTCGACCAGAACCAGAGACTTGCCGCGAATGCCGCCATGCTCTTCCGAGCCCGGCGTATCGAGTTCCGCAGCGCCGATGAACGCCTCGATGGATTTCGGATCGCCCTCAAGAATGAGCTGATCGCTCTTGCGAAGCTCTTCGCCAGCGGAAAAACCGGGCAGACGCTTGCCGCGCCGCACCAGTCCGAGCACGGTCACATCGTGCTCATCGGCCAGCGGATAGAGATCGCTCACCGGCCCGTCGATGAATTTGGATTTTTCCTTCACACCCGCTTCCACGACGAAGAGGCCCGCCTCGCCGTCATCTCCGGCAACCGCCTGCCCGGTTTCGGGGATCAGCCGCCAGCCAACCAGCGTCACGAAGGCGATGCCAACCACGGCGCAGACGAGGCCTACCGGTGAAAAGTCGAACATGGAGAAGGATTCGCCAAGCGCGCGCCCGCGAAACTCGGCGATGACGATGTTGGGCGGCGTGCCGATCAGCGTGATCATGCCGCCCAGAATGGTCGCGAAGGAAAGCGACATCAGCGATCGGGAAACAGGCCGCTTCGCCTTCTTCGCAGCCTCGATGTCGAGGGTCATCAGCATGACCAGCGCGGCAACATTGTTGATCACCGCCGAAAGGCCGGCGCCGATCACCGACATGAAACCGATATGGGTTGAGAGAGAGCGTCCCGAAGACAGGACGAAACGCGCGATCAGCTCCACCGCGCCCGCATTCATCATGGCGCGCGAGACGATCAGCACCAGCGCGATGATGACGACGGCCTCATGGCCGAAGCCGATGAAGGCGTCATGCGCATCGACGACGCCGGCAGCCACCGCGATGATCAGCGCGGCAAAGGCAACAAGATCATAGCGAATACGACCCCAGACAAGAAAGGCAAACACGACACCCAGCAGACAGAAGAGAAAGATCTGCTCGTAGGTCATGCGCTTGCCCTTTTCATGCCGACCGCCGGACAATCGCCGGCGGCCTGAAATTGTTCTGTCCGGTTATAGGTAATTCCGTGCTCCAAGTCAGGTTCCCGGAGAAACGGAATTCCTGAAACCGTTCAAAGGCAGCGCTGCGTCAGATGCAGCGGCCGCCGTCCACTTCCAGCGCAACGCCGGTGATGAACTCGGCTTCCGACGAAGCCAGCCAGAGCGCTGCATTGGCGATGTCGAGCGGCGTGGAAAGCCGGCCAAGCGGGATGGAAGAGCGGAACTGCGCGCGCTTCTCGGGCGTGTCTTCGCCCATGAACTGGCCGAGCATGCCGGTTTCGCCGGCCACCGGGCACAGGCAGTTCACGCGGATGTTCTTCGGCGCAAGCTCAACGGCCATCGATTTGGTCGCGGTGATCGCCCAGCCCTTCGATGCGTTGTACCAGGTGAGACCCGGACGCGGGCGCAGGCCTGCCGTCGAAGCGGTGGTGATGATCGAGCCGCCGCCGAGCTTCTCCATGACCGGCACAACGGCCAGCGTGGAATGATAGATCGCCTTCATGTTCACTGCGCCGATGAGATCGAACGTCTCTTCGTCAACTTCCATGAGGGAGGTGTTGCGGTGCGTGTAGCCGGCATTGTTGATCATGATGTCCAGACGGCCATGCGCCTGCATGGCGGCGTCCACCATCGCGTCCACATCGGCTTTCATGGAAACGTCTGCGGTAACCGGCAGCGCTGCTTCGCCAATCTCTGCGGCAACCCGCTCTGCGCCCTTCGCGTTCAGGTCGGCAACGATGACCTTCGCGCCTTCTTCGGCGAAACGCTTCGCCATGCCTTCACCGAAACCGGATGCTGCGCCGGTGATGATGGCAACCTTGCCTTCAAGTCGAGCCATTTCGAAAATTCCTGTAATTGTTAGCCGTGGTTGAAAACGATTGTCTTGGTCGCGGACATGTCGAACAGGGCTTCAAAACCCTTCTCGCGTCCGTGGCCGGATTTCTTGAAGCCGCCGAAGGGCAGCTCCACGCCGCCGCCTGCGCCATAGCCGTTCACGAAAACCTGGCCGGCGCGCACGCGCTTGGCGACCCGGTGCTGGCGCGCGCCGTCGCGCGTCCACACACCGGCCACCAGACCGAACTCCGTGTCATTGGCGAGCCGGATGGCGTCTGCCTCGTCCTCGAACGGGAACAGCGAAAGCACCGGTCCAAAAACCTCTTCCTGAGCGAGCGCTGCCTGCGGATCGACCGCGCCGAACAGTGCGGGCGGCTGATAGTAACCGCCCTCGGGCGCGTCCGGGTGCACCGTGCCCTGTGCGAGCAGCGGAATGCCGGCTTCCTGCGCTGCGGCAATAAAGCCGGCAACCTTGTCGCGCTGCGCCACATTGACGAGCGGCCCGATGTCGAGATCCGCATCATGCGGGCCCGCAACCAGCTTGGAGAAGCGCTCGGCCAGCGCCGTCGCCACCTGCTCGTAGATCGGCTTCTCGATCAGAACGCGGCTGCCGGCAGAGCAGGTCTGCCCGCCATTCTGGATGATGGCGTTCACCAGAACGGGAAGCGCTGCCTCGATATCCGCATCGGCGAACACGATCTGCGGGGACTTGCCGCCCAGCTCCATCGTCACGCCGCGATTGTTCACCGCCGCTGCCTGCTGGATCGCGGTGCCGGTGATCGGCGAACCGGTGAAGGTCACGTAATCGACCAGCGGATGCGAGGAAAGAGCCGCACCAGCGCTGCGGCCATAACCGGTGATGACGTTGAACACGCCAGCCGGGAAACCGGCCTCAAGCGCCAGCTCGGCCATGCGAAGCGTCGTCAGCGAAGCGTCTTCCGCCGGCTTCACCACCAGCGTGTTGCCCATGGCCAGCGCCGCGCCGATGACGCGCGCCAGAATCTGCATCGGGTAGTTCCAGGGCGTGATGCCCGCCACCACGCCATGCGGCTCGCGCAGCGTCAGCGCCGTGTAGCCATCAAGGAACGGGATCGTGTCGCCGTGGATTTTGTCAGCCGCGCCGCCATAGAACTCGAAATAGCGCATCGTGGCGGTCACGTCCGCCGTGCCCTGACGGATCGGCTTGCCGGTGTCGCGCGATTCGAGCGCAGCCAGCTCCTCGCCATTCTTCTCCACCAGATGGAAAAGACGCGTCAGGCAGCGCCCGCGCTCCACGGCCGGCATGCGGCTCCACGGACCTTCGTCAAACGCCTTGCGCGCCGACTTCACCGCCAGCTCCACATCGGCTTCCGTCGAAGCCGGGATCGAAGCGAAGACTGCGCCGTCGGACGGGCTGCGAACGTCGATGCGTTCTCCCGAGAGCGAATCGACCGAACGCCCGTCGATGAACTGCATGAAAGCGCGGCCCTCAGCCACGCTGCGCGAAAAATGGGTTCCCATCCCTGCCGCTCCGGTTTGTAATGTCTGTATGCGAGCCTGTGCTCGCGAAGGAAACATGGGAAAACCCGCCATGCGATGCTGTGTCAAGGCACAAATGGGCGCACCGGCTTGGCTCAGCCCGACAGACGCGCTGCCGCGCAATCGCATCTGGCTTTTTTAAATCGATTAGACTATAGCAACGGCAACTTGGTATGAGGCTAGGGCAATTCCAGGAAAAGCGGGAACCGGTTTTCCGTCCGGAATTGCGCAAGAACAATCAATGAGAGCGTTTTCGCGGTTCAACGAAAAGCGGAAACGCCCGAGCGGAGAAACCATGACCAGCCAGACAATTCCGGTCGAGCCTTTCGATCTTGTGGTGTTCGGGGCCACGGGCGATCTCTCCGAACGAAAGCTGCTTCCGGCGCTCTATCAGCGCCAGCGGGCAGGTCAGTTCACCGACCCCACGCGCATCATCGGTTCATCCCGCTCGAAACTGTCCGACGAGGACTTCCGCACCTTTGCCGAAAAGGCCATCCGCGAGCATGTCGCCAAGAGCGATATCGAGCCGCAGGAGCTGACGCATTTTCTGGCCCGCCTGTCCTACGTGCCGGCGGACGCGAAATCGGGTGACGGCTTTGCCGACCTGAAGACCGAGATCGGCGACAGCGACAGCGTGCGCGCCTTCTACATGGCCGTCGCACCCAGCCTGTTCGATGACATTGTCGGCCAGATCGACAAGCACGGCCTGTCCACCGACACGGCCCGCGTGATCGTCGAAAAGCCCATCGGCCGTTCGCTCGCCTCCGCCCATGAGCTGAACGACGCCGTGGCGCGCGTGTTCGACGAGCACAACGTCTTCCGCATCGACCACTATCTCGGCAAGGAGACTGTGCAAAACCTGATGGCGCTGCGCTTTGCCAATGCGCTCTATGAGCCGCTCTGGAACTCCGCCCATATCGACCATGTGCAGATCACCGTGGCCGAGACCGTGGGGCTTGAAGGGCGCGCGGGCTATTACGACAAGGCCGGCGCGCTGCGTGACATGGTCCAGAACCACATGCTCCAGCTTCTCTGCCTCGTGGCGATGGAAGCGCCGGCCTCCATGGAAGCCGACACGGTGCGCGACGAGAAACTGAAGGTCCTGCGCGCCCTGAAGCCGATCACCTCCAATGCCGCAGAGAGCGTGACCGTGCGCGGGCAATACCGCGCCGGCGCGTCCAATGGCGGCGCGGTGAAGGGCTACACGGAAGAACTTGAAAGCGGCGAGAGCAACACCGAGACCTTCGTCGCCATCAAGGCGGAGATCGAGAACTGGCGCTGGGCCGGCGTGCCCTTCTACCTGCGCACCGGCAAGCGGCTCGCCACCCGCGTTTCGGAAATCGTGATCCAGTTCAAGCCGATCCCCCATTCCATCTTCGAGGATGGCACGGGCAAGGTGTTCGCCAACCAGCTGGTCATCCGCCTGCAGCCGGATGAAGGCGTCAAGCAGTGGATGATGATCAAGGACCCCGGCCCCGGCGGCATGCGCCTGCGCCATGTGCCGCTCGACATGAGCTTTGCCGAATCATTCAATGTCCGCAATCCGGACGCCTATGAGCGCCTCATCATGGATGTCATCCGCGGCAACCAGACGCTGTTCATGCGCCGCGACGAGGTCGAGGCCGCATGGCGCTGGATCGATCCGATCCTCGCCGCCTGGGAAGACAACCAGCAGCCCGCACAGGGCTACACCGCCGGCACCTGGGGGCCTTCCTCTTCCATCGCGCTTATCGAGCGCGACGGACGCACCTGGCATGAGAGTGTCTGAGCATGGCGAATTGCGAGTGGCATGAATTCGCCTCCTCCGAGGCGCTGGCCAGGAACCTGTCGGAGACGGTTGCCAAAAAACTGGCCTTGGCCGTGAAGGAGCGGGGCCACGCGTCGATTGCCGTTTCCGGCGGTCGCACGCCCGCGCAGTTCTTCGATCAGCTGTCGCGATGCGATATCCCGTGGGACAAGGTCACCGTCACGCTGGTGGACGAACGTTTCGTGCCGGCCGATTCACCGCGCTCCAACGCCCGTCTGGTCGCCCGGCATCTCCTGCAGAACAAGGCTGCCCGCGCCGCCTTTGTCGGCCTCTACCAGCCAGCCGACGAAATGGAAGAGGCCGCCAGCCAGTCGGCAAAGGCGATTGCCGCACTGCCCCGACCGCTCGACGTGGTCGTGCTCGGCATGGGCAATGACCGGCACACCGCCTCCTTCTTCCCCGATGCCCCGACCATCGAAGCGCTTCTTGAGCCAACGGAAGGGCCGGACGTTTTACCGGTCGCGTCGAAGGCGGCGGGCGAACCTCGCCTCACGCTTTCCATGAACCGGCTCGCAGGCGCACGCTTCCTCGCCGTCCACATCGAGGGCGCCGACAAAAAGGAAACGCTGGAAGCAGCGCTCTCCGTCCCACCCGGCCCGGCCTCCCCCATCGGTGCGGTGCTGGCCGAGACGAAAGAACCCGCCCACATCTTCTGGGCTCCCGCAGGCCAGGCGTAAAACGCCGGCCCGCCGCGCCCCGCGCTCCTTCCGCGTGGGGCCAACTGCAAGACAGGACGCCATGCCATGACCGCAAGACCCGAAATCGAAGCCGTCACAGCCCGCATCCGCGAGCGCTCACGCGCCAGCCGCGAAGCCTATCTGGAACGCGTCGACCACGCTGCCGGACAGGCCGTTCATCGCGGCGTCCTTTCCTGTGGCAACCTCGCCCACGGCTTTGCCGCCTGCGGACCGGCAGACAAGGCGGCCCTTTCCGGCGACCGGGTGCCCAATATCGGCATCATCACCGCCTATAACGACATGCTCTCGGCGCATCAGCCCTTCGAGCCATTTCCCAACATGATCAAGGACGCCGCGCGCGAAGCCGGCGGCGTGGCGCAGGTTGCCGGCGGCGTGCCCGCCATGTGCGATGGCGTCACCCAGGGCCAGCCCGGCATGGAACTGTCGCTCTTTTCGCGCGATGTCATCGCCATGTCGGCTGCCGTCGGCCTGTCGCACAACATGTTTGACGCGGCCGTCTATCTCGGCGTCTGCGACAAGATCGTGCCGGGCCTGGTCATCGCCGCCCTCACCTTCGGCCACCTGCCTGCGATCTTCATTCCCGCCGGACCCATGACCTCCGGCCTGCCCAATGACGAGAAAGCCCGCATCCGCCAGCTCTACGCCGAAGGCAAGGTGGACCGTGCGGCGCTGCTGGAAGCCGAGTCCAAATCCTATCACGGCCCCGGCACCTGCACCTTCTACGGCACGGCCAACTCGAACCAGATGCTGATGGAGATCATGGGCCTGCACACGCCGGGTTCCTCCTTCGTCAATCCCAACACGCCGCTGCGCGATGCCCTGACGAAGGAAGCCGCAAAGCGCGCGCTCGCCATCACCGCGCTCGGCAACGAGTTCACGCCCGTTGGCCGCATGATCGACGAGCGCTCCATCGTCAACGGCGTGGTCGGCCTCAACGCCACGGGCGGCTCGACCAACCACACCATGCATCTGGTCGCCATGGCGGCAGCCGCAGGCATCCGGCTCACCTGGGACGACATCGCCGAGATTTCGGACCACGTGCCGCTCGTTGCCCGCGTCTATCCCAACGGGCTTGCCGACGTGAACCATTTCCACGCCGCAGGCGGCATGGGCTACATGATCCGCGAACTGCTCGATGACGGCTATCTGCACGAGGATGTGCGCACCATCTGGGGTGAGGGTCTGCGCCCCTACACGGTCGAGGCCAAGCTCGCCGACAATGGTTCGGTCGTGCGCCTCTCCGCACCCGCCACCAGCGGCAACGACAAGGTGCTCACCACCGCCGCCAAGCCCTTCCAGCAGACCGGTGGCATCCGGGTTCTGTCGGGCAATCTCGGCAAGTCGATCATCAAGGTTTCCGCCGTCAAGCCGGAGCACCGCGTGATCGAGGCCCCGGCGCTGGTCTTCCATTCGCAGGAAGAAATGCAGACGGCCTTCAAGGAAGGCAGGCTCGACCGCGATTTCATCGCCGTCATCCGCTTCCAGGGCCCCAAGGCCAACGGCATGCCGGAACTGCACAAGCTCACGCCGGCGCTCGGCGTGCTTCAGGATCGCGGACACCGCATCGCGCTCGTCACCGACGGGCGCATGTCGGGTGCATCCGGCAAGGTGCCGGCGGCCATCCACGTCACGCCCGAAGCGCTCGACGGCGGCATGATCGGCAAGCTGCGCGATGGCGACCCGATGCGCCTCGACGCAGACAAGGGCACGCTTGAAGCACTGGTCGACGCCGAAGAGTTCGCCGCACGCGAAAGCGCCGCACCCGACCTCTCGGGCAACCAGTACGGCATGGGCCGCGAGCTCTTTGCCGGCTTCCGGCAGCTCGCCGGCCGTGCCGATCAGGGTGCAGCCGTATTCTGAGCTGGAACAAACTGCGATAGCCGTGCATTCTTCCTCTGATCGGAGGGAGTGTGAACGGCTACTGGTTCCTCTTCAGGCGGCTCACGCGAGCCCTGTGGTTTCTGCCGGCGCTGTTCTGCGTCTCGGCGGTCATCGTCATTGTCCTTGCCTATCTTTCGGCAGACCTGCTGCCCGAAAGTCTGGATGAAAGCGCGCTTCCCATAACCGTTTCGGGAGAAGCGCTGCGCAACATTCTGGGCATCGTCGCTTCCAGCATGCTGGCGGTCGCCGTCTTCGCGCTTTCAACGCTGGTCAACCTGCTCACCAGCGCCGCGCAGACAGGCTCGCCCCGCGCCGTGCCGCTTTTCTCCGGCAATCGCGCCGCCCGCACCACCATCTCCGTTTTCATCGGCGCGTTTCTCTTTTCCATCATCGGCATAATCGGTCTGTCGAGCGGCATCTACACGCTTGGCGGACGGCTTATCCTCTTCGCCGCCACCGTCATCGTGGTCTTTGCCGTTGTCTGGGCGCTGATCCGCTGGGTGCGCGAAATCTCGGTTGTCGGACGCGTCGTGGAGATGACCAGCCGGCTTGAAGAGACAACACGGGAAGCCCTCACCCGCCTTGGCCGCGACGGGCGCTATGGCTGCACCGCCGCCACGCTTTCCTCCAGTCCGTCAGGGCGAACCGTAAGCGCCGGGGCGGTCGGCTTCGTCCAGCATTTCGACCCGCATGCGCTGCAGGAACTGGCGGAGGCCAGCGGTCTCACAATCCATGTTCTCGTCCGCCCCGGCGATTATGTGGACCACGCCACCGCACTTGCCGTCGTCAGCGGCGAAGCGGACGATGCCTGCCTCGAGGCGGTCCATGACGACTTCATCATCGGTGAGGAGCGCACCTTCGATTCCGATCCGGGATTCGGCTTCCTCGTTCTGGCCGATGTCGCCCGCCGGGCGCTTTCCCCCGGCGTCAACGACCCTTCCACCGCAATCCACGTTCTCACCGTGCAGACCCGGCTTCTGGCCGACTGGGCGCTGACGGACAAGGAGGCGGACAGCGATAACGACGAGCCGCCCTACCCCAAGGTGACCTTTGCGCCCGTGAAGCCGTCCGCTCTTTTGGATGCAGCCTTCCGGCCCATATCCTACGAAGCCGCCTCCGGCGCGCCCGATGTCGGACTGGCGCTGTTGCGTGGCCTGTCCTCGCTTGCGCGTGTCGCGCCGGGAGCCTTCCGCGACGCCGCCACGGCGCTGGCCGCAGACTTCACCGCCCGCGCGACCTCATGCGCCTCCCACGCACCCGATGTGGCTGCACTGCGTAAAGCCGCTGCCGAAATCGGTGGCGTTGTTTCGGAAGCCGAGCGCCCTCGCCCTTCGACAGGCTCAGGATGAGGGCTACTGAGAGGGCGCAGTTGCTTCAAGCTCTATGCCCGCTTTTTAGTCAGCACGGGAGCCTCATTCCGAGGTTTCTTGGGCGTGTGTAGTCAAGTTCTCAACTGTGTGGGTATGAAGGGAGAACCGGCACCGCAGTAGCCCTCATCCTGAGCCTCTTGAGCTTGCCGAAAGGCGAAGGGCGGGGGCGCTTGGCTCCACCTCTATGCCTCCGACCACCCCTCAATAACCAGCGCGGCGCTCTTCCGATGGCGGGTGCCCGAATTGCTGGCGATAACTCTGCGCGAAATAGGAATGCGAGGTGAAGCCCGTTGCAATCGCCACATCAAGGATCGGCATGTTGGTCTGCCGCAGAAGCTCGCGCGCCCGCTCCAGCCTGAGCCGCATGTAGTAGCGCCCCGGTGTCATCCCCAGATGCCGCAGGAAGAGCCGCTCGACCTGGCGCACGGAAAGGCTCGCCGTGCCGGCAAGCTGCGCCGCCGAATAAGGCTCATCCAGATTGTCGGCCATCAGCTCGACGATCTTCTTCAGCTTCTCCGACTTGCCTGTCAGGTCGCGCTCCGGCCCCGTGCGCTGCCGGTCGCCGGCGGAGCGGATGCGCTCATGCTGGAACTGGTTGGCCACATCATTGGCAAGATCCGCGCCGAGGTCCGTCCGCACGATTTCCAGCATCAGGTCGATGGAGGTCGTCACGCCCGCGCAGGTGTAGCGGCGGCGGTCGATCTCATAGACATTGCCCGTGCATTCGATATCGGGAAAGCGCTCCATGAAGGAGGCCCGGTTCTCCCAGTGGATCGTGCAGCGATGGCCGGCAAGCTGCCCGGCCTCCGCAAGCAGATAGGAGCCCGCCGCCAGCGCCCCCAGCGCAGCACCGCGCCGGCCAAGGCTGCGCAATGCGGCAAGCACCATGCTCTTGCCAGGAAACTCGGTGGTGAGCCCCACGCAAACGAAGAGAATATCGACAGGCGGAAGATCGGCGACCGCGTAATCGATCTTGATCGGCAGCCCGTTGGACGCCATCACCGCCTCGCCATCAGCCGAAACGGTCACCCAGCTATAGACGTCACGCCCGAGCAGGCGGTTGGCCGAGCGCACCGTGTCGATGGCCGCCGCCAGAGAAAACATCGAAAACTTGTCGACCAGCAAAAATGCGAAATGCCGTCGGTCCTGCCGCGCCTCGCCCATGGGCAATTGTTCTAAAACAGGCTTGTCTGGCAGGAGAGGCATGGCAGATGGTCCCGATCAGAAAGAGGCTAGAAAGCCGGTGGTTCAAGCCCCGCGGTGCGGAATGCGGAAGTGAGCGTGTTGGCCATAAGCATGGCGATGGTCATCGGCCCCACGCCGCCCGGCACCGGGGTGATCGCGCCGGCGCGCTCCTTTGCTTCGGCAAAGGCCACATCGCCCACGAGCCGCGTCTTGCCCTCGCCCTTTTCCGGCGCGGGAATGCGGTTGATGCCCACATCGATCACGGTCGCGCCGGGCTTCACCCAGTCGCCCCGAACCATTTCCGGCCGTCCCACTGCTGCAACGAGAATGTCGGCCGTCGCGGCCAGCGCCGGCAGATCCTTCGTGCGGCTGTGCGCAACGGTCACCGTGGCGTTGGCAGCCAGAAGCAGGTTCGCCATCGGCTTGCCCACAATGTTGGAGCGCCCGATCACCACTGCGGATAGGCCGGAGAGGTCCCTGCCGCGCACCCGCTCAAGCATCAGCATCGCGCCCGCCGGCGTGCAGGGCACGAAGGCGCTGTCCAGCGCACCGGTTCCAAGCCTGCCGACATTGATGAAATGAAAACCGTCGACATCCTTGTCCGGGTCGATGGTCTGAATGATGCGCGCTTCATCGATGTGTCCGGGCAGCGGCAGCTGCACCAGAATGCCGTGGATCGCCGGATCGGCGTTGAGTTCCTCGACCAGCGCCACCAGCGCGTCTTCCGACGTTTCTGCCGGCAGCGAATGCTGAATCGAATGGAAGCCGCATTCCTTGGCGCGGCGCGACTTGGACGCCACATAAACCTGGCTTGCCGGATCCTCGCCGACGATCACCACCGCCAGCCCCGGCGTCACGCCGTGTTCGGCGAGCGTCGCGGTCTGCGTCTTGACCTTCGCAACCACATCTTCTGCGATCGCTTTTCCGTCGATGATATCGGCCATGTCTTTCCCCGGTCAGGCGTCAGTGCGTGCGGCCTCCCGGTCCACGCCAAGGCGCTCGCATCGGGATCGCACTCCAGCCCGCATAATGGGGAAAACGCAGAACCGCAATCCCGGCTTCGCGTCGTTTGGCGACGTTATTGGGAAAGAAGGCGAATTTGTCTGGAACGCGCCCGCCGTTCGACAGCGTCAGGCAAGACCGCCTGACGCCGGAAACGTCTAGTACCGGAACCGGTTTGCCCGGCGCACGGCCAGTGCATCGACCTCGCGACGCACGGCTTTCAGACGATGGTGGATTTCGCTGAAGCGGTCGTCGCCATCGTCGTCTTCATGAAACGGCTCGCCAGCACTCTGCGGACCTGCCGCAAATCCAGCCTGCGCCATCGGCGGCACCTGCTGCCAGACGGGATAGGCCGGCATCATCGGCATGTTGATTCCCGGCTGGCCCATCCCCGGCTGGCCCATCACAGGCTGACCCATCACTGGCTGAAACGGCGCCATTGCAGGCATCATGCCGGGCTGCATCGCAAGCTGTGGCGTCTGCCACATCTGCTGCGGCGCATATTGCGGCTGTGGCTGTGGCTGGGGCTGGGGCTGGGGCTGCGAAGCTGCCGACGCCCGCACCCGGTGCCGTGGCCCCGCATACCGATCGGCAAGATCATCGATCTCATCGTCCATATGCGCCGTAAACGCATGGTCGAGATCATCTTCATCCTCACGCGCGTCCACACCGGCCTTTGCATAGCGCTCACCCGAACGCGGACGCCATTCGCCAGAATGCCGGTCTGATGCAGCATCCCGCAGCCGGTCGTCGGACGCGTGCCGCCAGGATCCGCCACCGGGCGGTGTCGGGTCAGGCTCCGGGTCATAATCGTCATAACCCTGGCTGCCTTCGCCGCCTTCGTCTTCCTCGGCCTGACGCTCGGCCATGTTTTCGCGCAGGCTCTGGATCGCCCCGCCGGCAGCGCCAATGCCCACGCCGAACAGGAAGCCAAGGATCATGCCCGCCATCGCGATCGACGAACGCGACGGCCCGATCGGATCGAGCGGCGGCACGGCCTGCGAAATCACGCTCACATTGGCGGTGTTCAGGCGTTCCTGCTGTCCGGTCTCACGGGCGCGCAGGAGCAGCGATTCATACACCGAGCGCTTCGCATTCGCCTCGCGCTCAAGCTCGCGAAGCGTCACCTGCTCCGATGCCAGATTGCCCTTCTGAACCTTCAGCCGCGCGAGCTGGCCGGCCAGATCCTGCTCAAGCTGAACGGCGCGCTGCAATTCCACCTGGTTGGATGCCGTCACCCGCCGCAATTCGCGTGCGATCTCCTCACGCGCGCCGGAGAGTTCCGCTTCCACGGCAAGCCGCTCCGGATGACGCGGGCCGAAGCGCACGGCCAGCCTGCCCGCCTGCTGCCGCAGGCTCGCATACTGCGCCAGAAGCTCGGTCATGACGGGCGAGGAGATCTGCTCCGGCAGTGCGCCGCCCAGAACCTCGTCCACGTTCAGCTCACGCGCGGCCGCTGCACGCGCATTCAGCTCCGATGTGCGCGCCTTGGCGTTCGAAAGCTGGTCGTTGAGACGCAGGATCTCCTCATCGGTGATCAGACGCCCCTGCGCATCCACGATGTCGTTCTTCGCCTTGAAATCGGCCACGGCCCGTTCGGCCTCTTCCACTTCGGCCCGAAGCGAGGTGAGCTGCTCGGTGATCTCGCGATTGGCGCGGCCCGCCGTTGCAGACTGAAGCTCGCCAAAGGTCGACAGGAACACATCGCGCGTGGTCGTCGCGATCAGCGAGGATTTCTCGGGATCCTCCGTCTCGGCGCCAATGGTGATGATGAAGGTCTTGGCGTTACGGCTCACATCCAGCGCATCTGCGAGGTTCTCGACCGCAATGGAGTGCCGCGCCGTGCCGCCATCCTCATCGCCGCTGCTGAGCAGCGCCGAGATGAGCGCGCGCGGGCTCAACAGCAGGCTCACAATGGAACTGCCACCCGAACCGTTGAATTCCGGGTCATCCGCCAGATCCAGTTCGTCCACCACCCGCGCCAGCACATTGCCGGAGGTCATGATGGCCACCTGGTTTTCGATAAGCGCCAGCGTCGCGTCCGAGGGCAGACCGCCCGGCGTCAGATCGCGTTCCACCAGCTGCAGATTGCGCGGATCGAAGATGAGCTGCGTTGCCGCGTAATACATTTTCGGCGTCGACAGCGCGACCATCACGCCAAGAACCGCACCGATGATCGTCGTCAGAAGAATGAGCCACTTGGCGCGAAAGATCCCGCTGATCACGCGCACGGGATCGATCAATGGCCGCCAGAGCCGCTCATCCGCATCACGATTTCCGGTCTGCCTGCGCCGGTGCTGCATGGGCTCGCGATAGGCTTCGGGCTCTTCGTCAATCACGGTTCGCCGCACGGCCACATCGCGCTCGTCGCGCATCAGCGCACGCGCGGGCTCTGCGGTCTGCGCCCCGCGCTGCGGGGCCTCCGGCAGCGGAAACATCCTGTCGAGCAGGCGCTTGTGGAACGGGGCCTTTTTCGGTGCGGTGCGCGCTTTCCGAACCGGCTCCTCGACCCGGCGCGCAGGCTGTGTGCGCTTCGGGGAAACGTCGTCCCGCGCGCGGTCACCCGCCTCGGCACGACGCAGATAGGCATCCGCCGAGGCTGCCCGCTCCCTGCGCGCCTCGCGCATTTCCGCATCCCTGTCAGAGCGCGGCAATGACGAACGGTCCGTAAGATCTTCCTGCGTTGTCGCACGATCATCACGCGGCGGCTGCATCGACAAAAGCGAGCGCGGGCGCCCGTCTTCCCTTGACCGTTTCCTGTTGGGATTTTCGGCGTCGAACATCGTGTGTGCAGCTTCCGCAAATGATGATGAAGCGGGCACATCAGCCCGCGAGTATGTTAACCCAAGCTAAAGAGGCACAGGTAACAAACAGTTAACGGTAAGCTCTGCGTAAGTGTTTTTTGCCCCTGCGTCAGCCAGCAGAACAGCGCATTAAGTTTTATTGCTTATGCTCGCCGCAGAACCGGCATTTCAGGCTCAGAATTCAGGGGCGTCCCATCTCGCTACGCGACATCATCACCAGCCAGCGCCAGGTGCTGCGGGACTACCTCGCCACGATCAGCGGATCGGCGGGCAGGCTCGTCTTTTCGCTCGCCTATTTCGTGATTCTGGCCAACAGCCTGTCCATCGCCGATTTCGGTCTTTTCGCCACGGCCTCCGCCGCCGGCGTGATGGTCGGTCGCATTCTGGCGCTTGGCTTCACCGCCACGCTCTACCGCATCGCCACCGTCAAGCCGCGCCTGCTCGGCACATACGCCGCCGGTTTCCTCGTGCTGACGGTCGCTTCCCTGCCGCTCATCGCACTGGCGAGCGTGGCGCTCTATCTGGTGTTCTTTGCGGGCGACATGAAGGTTCTGCCCTTTGCGCTCGTCATCGCGTCCGACGCCATTGCCTGGCGGCTCACCGAAACGGTGATCGTGGTCAACAATGGCCTCAATCGTTTCGGCCGCGCCGCCGTCATTCTTATCGTCAGCGTCGGCATCCGCGCGCTGGCGGCCCTCCTGCTCACATTCCACGCGAGCAGCGACCTCCTCACCTGGACCGTTTTCTATCTCGCGGCAAACAGCGCTGCGCTCGTCTTCGCGCTCCTGTTCTACTGCCCCCGCCAGCGCCTGCGTCTGCAGAGCGCGCTCTACTGGCGTCGCCTTCCCGACGCGCTCTACGTGGCTGGCGCAGAAGTGCTGTTCTATCTGCAGATGGAGCTCGACAAGCTTCTGGTTCTTGCCCTCGGCAACCCGCAGCTTGCCGGCATCTACGCCATCATAATGCGCCTGGTGGACCTGACCGCGATCCCCATCCGCTCCTTCTCCATGCTGCTCGTCCAGCGCATGATGCGCGCACCGGAAATGCTCAACCGCTGGAAACTGCGTCTTGGCATTGAGGGCGCGATCTTCGCCGTGTCCACGCTGGCGCTGGCGTCGCTTGCGGTGATCCTGCTGTTTTACCCCACGCTGCTGGGGCGCAATGTGGCCGAGGCAGCACCTCTGGTCATTTTGGCGCTTGCGGTTCCGGGCCTGCGCAACCTGACCGAATATCAGGCGGACCTGCTCTTTGCCCGCGGCCAGACCTTCATTCGCGCGGTCAATCTCGGCGTTCTGGCCCTGGGCAAGGCTGCACTTCTCTCGCTGGTTCTGAAAAACCTCACCGAAACACGGGACATCATTCTGTCGCTCAACGCGGTCTTCGCGGTGCTTTACGTGCTGTCGATGGTACTCACCTATCGCGCTCTGGCCAGACCGGCCAAACGCGTCTGATACTGACCCTAACCGATCACACGGCGCAGCGGTTCCAGGCTCGTCTCGGTGAAGGACTGAATGCCGATGGCCACCTGATAGGGCTCCATCCCGGCAATGAAACGCTCAATGCCGGTTTCATCCAGCTCCGGCCCCAGCCAGTAGATGTGGCAGAGCGCGCGGTCGTCGTGGAAGTGTCCTTCCCCGTTCAAAACCTCATCCACATAGCGGCCATAGAGAATGCACTCCGAGAAACGGCGGTCGCTCGCCACCACATTGATCCACGGCCTGCCGTGAACCGTCTCGATACGCCTGAGCATGTCCAGCACGGTTTCGCGTCGCCATGCGATCAGTGTGGTGATGTAGTCATGGTCGCTGGTCTGCCCGGCAGGAAGGTCAAGCGCCCTGCCCGCATTGGCCAGCCAGTCGCGGTGCCCCATGTCCATCAGCGAATGCATGCCGCCGCTTTTGCGGTATAGCCGCATCTGGCCATCGCGCCAGAAATCGCCGCAGTCGAACGGCTTCAGGAACACGACGTCGGAATCGCAATAGACAAGCGCGTCTTCCGTCGCCTTTTCGGCAAAGGCGATGCGCCGCAATTGCTGCACATGCCATCCGCGCAGCGGCGCAAGCCGCGTGCTCAACCAGACATGGCGGCGAAAAAGACTGGTCGGATCGCGCACCGCATGCAGCCAGGATGGCAGGAGATCGCGCTCGTCGACCACCACCCGGCGGTCCGTTTCCAGTGCGCGAAAACGCTCGACATCATGACTGGCGACAAGCAGGTAATGGCGTGTGTAGCCAGTCACATACCGGTCCATGCTCTCGCACAACAGCCTGCATCGCTCGAAATCACCGGCATAGCTGGGCGTAACGATTGCGGCGTTCTGCTGCGCATCCATGCCTAACCCCCGCCTGCCTTGCCGCTCAGCTTCTGGCCAAGCACCCGCAGGAGAAACAGCGGATTGCCCACCACATAGCGCCGCCAAAGACGTCGCGGCTCAAGCCCCAGCCGGAACAGCCATTCAAGCCGCATCCGGCGCATCCACAGGGGCGCGCGCGGCACCGCGCCGCTCAGAAAATCAAGAAGCGCCCCCACCGCAATCGGCACGGTGCAATGCTCGCCCCCGAGCTTCCCGGCAATCCACAGTTCCTGGCGCGGAACGCCCATGGCCACAAGCAGCACGTCCGGGCGGATTTCCTCCAGCCTGTCGAGGATGGCCTTCTCTTCCGCACCGTCAAAGTAACCGTCATGCAGGAAGACGAATTCGTGTTGCGGCGCATGCTCTGCAAGCTTCTCGGCTGCGGCAAGCGCGTTGTCGCGCCGCGCGCCAAGCAGGCCGACCGTCAGCCGGTCCTTCTGCCGCCTGAGGAATTCCGGCACGAAATCGGTGCCGTTCAGATTGTCGGGAAACGGCTCGCCGTAGAGCATCTTTGAAGCGATATCGACGCCAACGCCATCCGCCAGCACCAGAAAGTCCGGCAGCACCTGGCGAAAGCGCGCGTCCGCAACGGCCACATTGGCGTTGTGCGCATTGAGGAACGTCACCTGCGTGAAGCGCCGTTCGGCAATGCTTTCGGCCAGCATCGCAATTGCCGCGTCACGGCCAATTGCCGTCACATCCGTTCCCAGAATGTCGCGCCGCTCGGGCACCGGTGTGATCTTGTTCGGCGCATCCACGTTCATGCGGCCTCGTTCTGCCGGCCAAAGCCAGACTGCTGAAGCCCGTGAAGCACGGCCTTGTCGAGCGCGTTGCGCTGCTCTTCATGGAATGTCCGCCCGTCAAGATCGACAGGCGATCCGGCCGCACGCACCAGCGCATCCGCAAAGGCGCGCGGCTCGTCGGCAAGGGTGCAGTTCTCCGGCTTGTAGGATATGCCGCGCAGCGCGCTCTGCGTGGCGACGCTCGGCAGGCCCAGTTCAAAGGTCTCGATCGTCTTCAGCTGCACGCCGGTTCCGGCACGGCTGATAAGCGGGACCACCTTGCCCGACCGCACAAACTCCATCGCGTCGGGAACACGCCCGACAAAGGCGATGCGGGGGTGTTCCTGCGCCAGGCTCGCCGGCGCGTCACCGGCCACCGCAATGCGAAAATCGTCAGGCAGGTGCGGCACAACCTGTTCCAGAAACCAGTCGAGCCCGATGCGATTGGGCGCCCAGCTCCACGTGCCGATCAGCGCCGCGTCGTAATCCGTCCTGCGTTCATCGCCCGTCACCTCCACCGGCGCATGCGCCACCAGCGGCAGAACTGCCGAGCGCCGGTCATCCGCCACGCCCAGAACCTGCCGGTCATCCTCGGAAAGCGTGTAGATGAAATGCGCATCGGCGCACAATTGCGCTTCCAGCGTTTTCAGAAGCTTCGCCTCACGGCCAAACATGAAACGCGCAATGGGGCTGCGTGCGGCGCGCGCGCTCTGCTCGGCGGAAACATACTCCACATTGTGCGCCACATAGATGTTCGGCAAATGGGCGAAGATCTCGCGGAATGCGCCTGCAAACTGCACGGAATTGAAGATGACGCCATCCACCGGACCAAGGCCATCGAGTGCGGCGCGCACCTGCGCCGGCGAGGCAAGCAGCATCTTGGCGGACGAGAACGTCATGTTGCGCGTCATTGCACGGGCAAGCCATCGCAGTTTCTGAAGACCGCCCGCCGCTTCGGTGCGCGGGTCCATTTCACCCAGAACGACCGTGTCGTCGGCAATGTTGCGCGCCTCACGTCCCTGCCAGGCAAAGCCCATGACGGAGACCCGGCACCCCGCGCGCGACAGCGCGCCGAGGATTGCCGCATTGGCAATCTCGTAGCCACTCTTGGGCGTCCCGTCGGGAACGATGGATGTCGCAAAGACCAGATGCATGCACTTTTCCTGTTTGGAACGTTCTGACAAACAGCAATGAACTCTTCATTAAGGGAGAAGCCGGGGAAACACTTTTGGCGGGCATAACATCATTTCCCTGCCGCAAAAACCTGCCGCACTTAACGCCGCCTTAATTGCCGCCACCGCTTATAGAGCGCGAAACAAGGGGGCATTGGCGGGATCGTGACGCAGGACAGGGCAGACAAGTCGGTTTCAACCGTCGCGCGAACGCCGTCGCTGAGCGTGCAGGACATCGAGTGCGTTGTCACCGTTCCCACCTTCAAGCGCCCCGATCAGCTTCTCGACACGCTCCATTCGCTTGCCGCCCAGAAAACCGCGCGCCCCTTTGCCATCATCGTGATGGAAAACGAGGCCGAAGCACACGAAGGCGCAGACGCAGCTGCCCCGCTCTTTGCCGACGGCACGTTCAACGGCCTCGTCATCATCGCCCACAAGCGCGGCAATTGCTGCGCCTACAATGCCGGCTGGGAAACCGCGCTGGCTGAATTTCCGGCCTTTCGCTATCTCGCCGTCATCGACGATGACGAACTCGCCTCTCCGCACTGGCTTGAAAACCTCTGCGCGACGGCGGAGAAATTCGACGCCGATATCGTTGGCGGCCCGCAGGTGCCAGCCTTTGAAAAGCCTGCGCATGAGCGCTGGGCGACCCACCCGGTCTTCGCCCCGCCCTATGATGAAACAGGCCCCGTTGCAGCGCTCTATTCCTCCGGCAATCTTCTTGTGACGCGTCGCGTTCTCGAAGCAATGCCGCGCCCCTTCCTCGATCTTCGGTTCAACTTCATGGGCGGCGGCGATTCCGATTTTCTCAGCCGTGCGCGCCAGAAAGGCTTTCGCCTTGCATGGTCGGCGGAAGCGGAAACGCAGGAGATCGTGCCGGCGCGCCGGGTTGAACGCGACTGGATCCGCGCCCGTGCGCTGCGCAACGGCGTCATCTCCACACTGGTGGAAAAGAAGAAACGGGCGGACGAAGGCTTCGGCCGGCTGCGCGTCTTCGCCAAGAGCCTCGCGCTTCTGGCCCTCTCCCCGCTGCGTGGAGCCGCCCGGCTTGCAAAGACCGGCTCCATCTCCACCGCCATGTATCCCGTCTATGTCGGTCTTGGCCGCGTCATGGCCGAATTCGGCTACGCGAACGAGCAGTATCGCGAGCCGGAAAAGAACTGACGGCCTTTGCCGCCAACAAAACGCTTCGCCGCTGTCGACTTCCCTTCGGTGATTGTGTATCGGTCCCGCTCCCCTGACCGATCCACATCCCCCAAGGACATAAGCTATGCGAGCGCTGAGCGGCGGCATCGACTTCGGCACGTCGAATTCAACAGCCGGTTTCATGGAAAACGGCCAGCCACGGCTCATCGAGCTGGAGCGTGGCGAGGTCACCATGCCGAGCGCGGTGTTCTTCAATTTCGAGGACAACCGCACCTATTTCGGCCGTAGCGCCATCTCCTGCTACACGGAAAATGCCGAAGGCCGGCTTCTGCGCGCCCTGAAAAGCGTTCTCGGATCGTCGCTGATCCACGAGAAAACGCGCATCAAGGCGCATTCCATCGCCTTTTCCGACATTATCGGCTCGTTCCTGCATTTTCTGAAGGACAGCCTCGAAACCAATCTCGGCGGACCGGTCGACAACATCGTGCTCGGCCGACCGGTGCAGTTCGTCGATGACAATCCGGAAGCCGACCGCCGCGCGCAGGACGAGCTTGAAAAAGCGGCCCAGCGGCGTGGCTTCAAACACATCGAGTTTCAGTTCGAACCCATTGCCGCCGCACTCGATTACGAGCAGCAGGTCAGCGGCGAGGAACTGGCGCTGATCGTCGATATCGGCGGCGGCACGTCCGACTTTTCCGTCGTGCGCGTCTCCTCGGAACGCGCGAAGCAGTCCGACCGCAAGGACGACATTCTTGCCAGCCACGGCGTGCATATCGGCGGCACGGATTTCGACCGCCTCCTGAGCATCGCCCATCTGATGCCGGAACTCGGCTACCGCACGCTCACCAAGGACGGCAAGCGCCAGCTCCCCGCCGGATATTACATCGACCTTGCCACCTGGCAGCGCATCCACATGCTCTACACCAACAAGGCGATGACCGATCTCAGGCAGATCCGCTACGAAGCGGCCCAGCCCGAACTGGTGGAGCGCATGATCGATGTAGTTTCCAACCGGCAGGGCCATGCGGCCGTGGCCGAGGTGGAACGGGCGAAGATCGCGCTGACCGACCTGACGGAGAGCGCCATCGAGCTTCCGCTCACCGAGGAGAAGCTGCATCTGCCCGTCACGCGCGACGAGCTGAACGACGCCATTCGCGTCACCGTCGAGCGCGTTCAGAAGGCCGTGAGCGAAACCCTCGTCAATGCCGGTATCGGGCCTGAGCGGATCACCGCGCTGTTCCTCACCGGCGGTTCGTCTGCCATCCCGCTCCTGCGCGAAAGCGTTCTGGGCATGCTGCCGGCCGCTTCCGTGGTCGAGGGCGACATGTTCGGCTCCGTCGGACGCGGCCTGGCCCTGGACGCCGGGCGCAGGTTCGGCGCCTGAGCCCACTCTTTCGGACCGGGGCGCCAAAACGCCCCGGCCCACATCCTTCTGTTGCATTCGCCGTCCGCACGCGGCATTCCTCTCCCATCATCAAGGGAGAAGTTTCATGGGCAAATCGGTCATTCTCGTCGGCTGCGGAAACATGGGTTACGCCATGCTGAAAGGCTGGATCGCGGCAGGCAAGCTCGCCTCCGGCGACGCCACCGTGATCGAGCCGAATGCGGACCTGCGCGCCCGCGCCGCAGCACTCGGCGTGACGGTTACCGACAGCGTCGACACGCTGGAGCAAGGCGCAGACATGATCGTGTTCGCCGTCAAGCCGCAGGTCATTCGCGACATCGCCCCCGCCTATGCCCACTTTGCCGACAAGGCCACCTTCGTCAGCGTTCTCGCCGGCACCGGAACGGCCACATTCGAGGAAATTCTCGGCCGTCATGCCGCGGTCATGCGCTGCATGCCCAACACGCCCGCCGCCATCGGCAAGGGCATGATGGTGCTGTTCTCCAACCGCAATGTGAGCGACGGGGCAAAAGCCTTCGCCGGGGAACTGCTTGCCACCAGCGGCGCGGTCACCACCATCGACAATGAAGAGCTGATGGACGCCGTCACCGCCGTTTCCGGCTCCGGCCCCGCCTATATCTTCCACTTCATCGAATGCCTGACGGCTGCCGGCGAGAAGGCCGGCCTGCCGAAGGAAACCGCAAAGCTTCTCGCCATGCAGACAGTCTATGGCGCGGCCTGCCTTGCCAAAGAAAGCGATGACGAGCCCGGCAAGCTGCGCGAGCAGGTGACAAGCCCGAACGGCACCACCGCCGCCGCGCTCTCCGTCTTCATGGATGAGAACCGCCTTCTCGATCTGGTAAGCGACGCCGTCGACGCCGCCAAGAAGCGCTCCATCGAACTGGGAAAGTAGAGGATCGGCGCAGGCCCCTCATCCGCCTGCCGGCACCTTCTCCCCGCCAGCGGGGAGAAGGAAGAAAACCGCCAGCTTCAAGGCCCCCAAGCAACCCGCAAGGCACCGCCTCACCTTCTCATCTCAAACGGGGAGAAGGGGATATTGAAGGTGACGCGCCTTCCGGTTACGACGCGTTTCCTTCTCCCCGCTGGCGGGGAGAAGGTGCCGGCAGGCGGATGAGGGGCGAGCACCCCACGCCATCACCCTTCGCCGAACACCATCGCATCCTGCCGCGCCCTGAGCGCCACCAGCCGCGAAGCCGCGTCGGGCGCAACATTCGCATAGGTCAGAAGCGCGCCCTTCTTCACCGGGGCCGTCACCGTGCCGCCCTCAAGCAGCCCGCATGGCACGGCCTTCGCCGTGCGCGCCTCTTCCGCCGTCATGATCCACGAGCGGTAGGAATATTCGCCGATGGCGTCGAGCCGGTCGCCGGGCTTCAGATCCTTCTTCGCCACCGCACAGACTTCCGCAACCGGCCTGTCGAGCGGCACCATGTCCGCCTTGTTGTAGAGCACGGCGCGCGCGCAGGTGAGCGGCACTTCCAGCGAGGTCAGGTGATAGGGCCGGAAGAAGGTGTAATACGGCCCCTCCCCGAGCTTCAGATCGTTCATGCGCTCGCGCAGGCGCGGGTGGTCCATCTCCGCCACCACGAACACGCCCGGCGCAACACCCTTGCCCACCGTGAAGTCGACACAGCCCTTCTTCGAGAGCACGCCGCCATCGGCAATCGGGCAGAGAACGCTGGAAAGCTCCTCGCGGCTCGCCGCCGGGCCATGCATGCCCGGCCTGTCCGGCACGAGGCCCGTGGCATTGGCGATGGCCGCCATCTCCACCATCGTCTTGGAGCCGTCGACGAACTCGACCAGCATGCGCACATTCATGTTGCGCCGTTCCGCCTCCTCGGCGTAGTCGTCCGGCACCGCGTCGATGTTGAGCGGATTGTTCTTGCCCTTGCCGGCGGCAACGATGTCGTGCCCCATGGCCGAGACGAACTCGATCAGCTCCATGCAGGAAGACGGCTCGTCGCCCGCGCCCAGCGAATAGGTCACGCCCAGCCGCGCCGCCTCACGCTTCAGATAAGCGCCGATGGTCACATCCGCCTCGACATTCATCATGACGAGATGCTTGCCCGCCTCCATGGCCGAAAGCCCGATCTCCGCGCCCACCGCCGGCTTGCCCGTGGCGTCGATCACCACGTCCACCAGATCGTTTTCGGAAACCAGCCGGGAATCGCCCGAAAGCGCCGTCTTGCCGGCGCGGATCGCATCGCTGATCGCGCCTGCCGTTTCAGCCTCCACCGCGCTCCCGGCAGCGCGTCCGGCAATCTCGATGGCCTTTGCCGCGCGTTCGGGCCGCGTGTCGGCAATGGCCGCCACCTCGATGCCCTTCATGCGCGCCACCTGCGTGACGATGTCCGTGCCCATCTCGCCGCAGCCGATCAGGCCGATGCGCACCGGCCGCCCCTCTTCCGCCCGCTGCTCAAGATCGCGCGCGAGACCTGTAAGCGCCACATTCGTCATCCGATGTCCTCCTCGTTTGGCGACCGAGATAGAAGCGGCCCGGCGCGGTATGTCAACCGCTCTTCACCTGCACCGGAACCGGACTGTTTTTCTTGATATCTTTCAGAACGAGGTTGGTGCGCACATTGGCGATGCCAGGCAGGCGGAACAGGAAATCCTCCAGAAACCGGTTATAGGCCGCCAGGTCGCGGCACACGACGCGCAGATGGTAATCCGCCTCTCCCGTCGTGGAGTAGCAGTCGAGCACTTCGGGCCGCCGCCGCGTCTCGGCGATGAACGTGTCCACATGCCGGTGGTCATGCCGCGTCAGCGACACATGCACGATGGCCTGAAAACCGAGCCCCGCCTTCTCCACGTCCAGCAGAGCCGCATATTGCGTGATCAGCCCCGCCTCCTCCAGCGCCTTCACCCGCCGCCAGCAGGCTGAAGCCGACATGCCGGCCCGCTCCGCCAGCTCCTGGTTCGAGAGCCGGCAATTGGCCTGAAGTGCGTCCAGAAGCCTCTTGTCCTGTTCACTCAGCTTTTCGGGCATAGGTCCAAATCCTGAAAAATTCTCCGATACATCCGTATATATCGGACAATTCTTCCATAAACCAAATTCCAATCGCCAAATCTGGCACAAAATTCCACCTCCGCCGGTTTAGAATTCTTCCAGTCTGCACTGGAGGAATTGCATGACCGTCCAACCCAAGGCCGGCGAACTCGCGCGCTATCAGCTCGAGGACCGCTACACCCAGGAAAAGGGCCGCGTCTTCATGACCGGCACGCAGGCGCTCGTGCGCGCCGTGCTCGATCAGGCGCGACGCGACCGCGCGAACGGCCTCAACACGGCAGGCTTCATCTCCGGCTATCGCGGATCGCCGCTGGGCGCGCTCGACCTTGAGTTATGGAAGGCGAAGGACCGGCTCGACGCCGCGCACATCGAATTCCTCCCCGCCGTCAACGAGGATCTCGCCGCCACCGCCGTGCTCGGCAGCCAGCAGGTGGAGACCAATCCGAAGCGCGAGGTCGAAGGCGTTTTCGGCCTCTGGTATGGCAAGGGCCCCGGCGTCGACCGCTCGGGCGATGCGCTGAAGCATGGCAACGCCTATGGCTCTTCGCCGCATGGCGGCGTTCTGGTGGTTGCCGGCGACGATCACGGCTGCGTCTCCTCCTCCATGCCGCACCAGTCGGACGTCGCCTTCATGTCGTGGTTCATGCCCACGCTCAATCCGGCCAGCGTGTCGGAATATCTGGCCTTCGCAGAATATGGCTACGCCCTGTCGCGCTTCTCGGGCATGTGGGTCGGCTTCAAGGCCATTTCGGAAACGGTGGAATCGGCAGCCTCCGTCGACATTCCCGCCCCCCGCGCGTTCGAGACACCCGATTTCACACCGCCTCCCGGCGGACTCCACTATCGCTGGCCGGATCTGCCCGGCCCGCAGATCGAGGAGCGCATGGAGGCGAAGAAGCACGCCGTTCTGGCGTTTGCCGAAGCCAATCCCATCGACCGCCACATCTATGATGTGAAGGATGCCCGTTTCGGCATCGTCACCACCGGCAAGGCCCATCTCGACCTGATGGAGGCGCTGCGCCTTCTGGGCATCGGCGAGGCCGAGTGCCGGAAGCTCGGCATCGACATCTACAAGGTCGGCATGGTGTGGCCGCTCGCCCGCCGCGCAGCACTCGACTTCGTGAAAGACAAGCAGGAAGTCCTCGTCATCGAGGAAAAGCGCGGCATCGTCGAAAGCCAGTTCAAGGAATATTTCTACGACTGGCCCGGCCACAAGCCGCACGCCATGGTGGGCAAGCGCGACGAGGATGGCGAACGCCTCGTGCCGTGGACCGGCGAGCTTTCGCCACGCCTGCTTCTGCCCGTCGTCGCCCGGCGGCTCGAAGGCATCTTCCCCGGCAGCGGCTTCATCGCCCGCGCTGAAAAGATCCTCGCCGCACCGGCCATCACCCTGCAGGTGGAAGGCGCGACCCGCACTCCGTATTTCTGCTCCGGCTGCCCGCACAACACCTCGACCAAAGTGCCCGAGGGGTCCGAAGCGCTGGCCGGCATCGGCTGCCATTTCATGGCGAGCTGGATGGACCGCAACACCACCTCGCTGATCCAGATGGGCGGCGAGGGCGTGAACTGGGCAGCCTCCTCGCTCTTTACCGGCAAGAACCACGTCTTCCAGAATCTCGGCGAAGGCACCTGGTATCACTCCGGCTCCATGGCCGTGCGGCAGGCGATTGCCGCAAAGGCCAACATCACCTTCAAGATCCTCTACAACGACGCCGTCGCCATGACCGGCGGCCAGCCGGTGGACGGTCCCGTCAGCGTTCAGGCGATTGCCCACGCCTCGCGCGCCGAGGGTGTGGAGCGCATTGCGCTCGTCTCCGATCACCCGGACAAGTTCCAGCCTGGCGAACTGCCGGCCGCCACCACCATCCATCACCGCCGCGAACTCGACGCCGTCCAGCGCGAGCTGCGCGAGGTGAAGGGCGTGTCCATTCTCATCTACGAACAGACCTGCGCCACCGAGAAGCGCCGCCGCCGCAAGCGCGGCCAGATGGAAGACCCGAAGAAATTCGTCGTCATCAACGACCTCGTCTGCGAGGGCTGCGGCGACTGCTCGGTGGAATCCAACTGCCTCTCCGTCGAACCGCTCGAAACCGAGTTCGGCACCAAGCGCAAGATCAACCAGTCGTCCTGCAACAAGGACTTCTCCTGCGTGAACGGCTTCTGCCCGAGCTTCGTCACCGTCGAGGGCGCAACCCGCAAAAAGCGCTCCGGCATGGAGTTCGATCTGACGCGGCTTGCCGGCGATCTCCCCGATCCGGAGCCTGCAGCGCTCGACAGGCCCTTCGACCTGATAATCACCGGCGTCGGCGGCACCGGCGTCGTCACCGTTGGCGCGCTCATCACCATGGCCGCGCATCTGGAGGGCAAGGGCTCCAGCGTACTCGACTTCACGGGCTTTGCCCAAAAGTTCGGGCCGGTGCTTTCCTATGTCCGGCTGGCGTCTGCACCCGACGCCATCCATCAGGTGCGCATCGACCGTGGTGCAGCGGATGCGCTGATCGGCTGCGATATCGTCGTGTCGTCCTCACCCAAGGCGTCGGCCAGCTACCGCCCCGGCATGCGCGCCGTGGTGAACCTTGCCGAGATGCCCACCGGCGATATCGTGCGCAAGCGCGATGCGAGCCTTCACGTGGACCAGCGGCTTGCAGCCATCGAAGGCGTGACGGGCAAGGATGCGCTTGCCGCCATGGACGCCAACCGCCTCTCTGAAAAGCTCATGGGCGACACGGTGTTCGCCAATGTGATGATGCTCGGTTTCGCCTGGCAGAAGGGCCTCGTGCCCGTCTCGCTCAACGCGCTTACCCAGGCCATCGTGCTGAACGGCGTCGCCATTGAGAAGAACCACCGCGCCTTCCTCATCGGCCGTCTGGCGGCGGAAAAGCCCGACGCGCTGAAGGGCCTGCTCGATCCGAAGCCGCAGACCGACGGAACGCTCGACGAGATCGTCACCCGCCGCGAGGCCTTCCTGACCGACTATCAGAACGCGGCCTATGCCGCGCGCTACCGCCGTCTGGTGGATCGCGTTCGCGCCGCCGAAGCGCCGTTCGGCAGCGACGCCGTCAGCCGGGCCGTTGCCCGCTCCCTGTTCAAGCTGATGGCCTACAAGGATGAATACGAGGTCGCCCGCCTGCACACGCAAACGGGCTTTTCCGCCCGCATCGCAGAAGAGTTCGAGGGCGACTATCGCATCGTCCATCACCTCGCCCCGCCCTTCCTCGCTTCCGGCACGGATGCGCGCGGACGTCCGCTCAAGCGCGAATTCGGCCCCTGGGTGCGCCTGCCGTTCCGCATGCTCGCCCGCATGAAGCGCCTGCGCGGCACCGCCTTCGACCCGTTCGGCCGCACCGCCGAGCGGCGCATGGAGCGCGAACTGATCGGCTGGTACGAGGCGCATGTCGAAAAAGCGCTTGCGCATCTCGACGCCGGCAATGCCGCAACGCTTGCCGAGACCCTGGCGCTGCCCATGCAGATACGCGGCTACGGCCCGGTGAAAGAGGAAGCCGCAAAGCGCATCCGCACCGAGATGGCTGCGCGTCTGTAGACACAGCCTGAAGACCGCACCTCTCTCTTGGGCTCTCCGCTCCTTCGGCAGGCGGAGGAGCCCCCTTTCCCACCCTCTGCCTCGTCATCCTATGGTCAAGCCATAGGATGACGAGGCAGAGGGTCGGCGCGCTCTCATTCACGCTCCCCCCCCCTCATTCCTCTCCGCTCCCTGCGGCAAACCAGGCAGGGAGAAGATGCGCGCTTCCCAATTCACGCTCCCCCCCCCCTCATTCCTCTCCGCTCCCTGCCTGCCTTCGACAAACTCAGAAGGAAGAGAACCCACCCCCACCCCGCTCCTTCGTCATCCTCGGGCCTGACCCGAGGATCCATGCCGGAACGCCGAACACAAAGCCCAGCCCCTCAAAGCAAGCCCATCGCTTCCCACGCCGGTGCCGTCGCCACCGCAACGGCATGGATCCTATGGTCAAGCCATAGGATGACGAGGGAGAGGGTCGGCGCGTTCTCATTCACGCTCCCCCCCCCCTCATTCTTCTCCACCCCCTGCGGCAAACCAGGAAGGGAGAAGACGCGCGCTTCCCAATTCACGCTCCTTCATCTCCCCCGCCCTCCCTTCAACAAACTCAGAAGGAAGAGACCCCCCCCACCCCGCTCCTTCGTCATCCTCGGGCCTGACCCGAGGATCCATGCCGGAACGCCGAAGACAAAGCCGAGCCCCTCAAAGCAAGCGCATCGCTTCCCGCACCTGCGCAGTCGCCACCGCAACGGCATGGATCCTATGGTCAAGCCACAGGATGACGAGGGAGAGGGTCGGCGCGTTCTCATTCACGCCCCCTCCCATTCCTCTCCACCCCCTGCGGCAAACCAGGAAGGAAGAAGACGCGCGCTTCTCAATTCACGCTCCTTCATCTCCCCCGCCCTCCCTTCAACAAACTCAGAAGGAAGAGCCCCACCCCACCCCACTCCTTCGTCATCCTCGGGCCTGACCCGAGGATCCATGCCGGAACGCCGAAGATAAAGCCCAGCCTCTCAAAGCAAGCCCATCGCTTCCCACGCCGGTGCCGTCGCCACCGCAACGGCATGGAGCCTATGGTCAAGCCATAGGATGACGAGGGAGAGGGTCGGCGCGTTCTCATTCACGCCCCCTCCCATTCCTCTCCACCCCCTGCGGCAAACCAGGAAGGAAGAAGACGCGCGCTTCTCAATTCACGCTCCTTCATCTCCCCCGCCCTCCCTTCAACAAACTCAGAAGGAAGAGCCCCACCCCACCCCACTCCTTCGTCATCCTCGGGCCTGACCCGAGGATCCATGCCGGAACGCCGAAGATAAAGCCCAGCCTCTCAAAGCAAGCCCATCGCTTCCCACGCCGGTGCCGTCGCCACCGCAACGGCATGGAGCCTATGGTCAAGCCATAGGATGACGAGGGAGAGGGTCGGCGCGTTCTCATTCACGCTCCCCCCTCATTCCTCTCCGCTCCCTGCGGCAAACCAGACAGGGAGAAGACGCGCGCTTCCCAATTCACGCTCCTTCATCTCCCCCGCCCTCCCTTCAACAAACTCAGAAGGAAGAGAATCCACCCCCACCCCGTTCCTTCGTCATCCTCGGGCCCGACCCGAGGATCCATGCCGGAACGCCGAACACAAAGCCCAGCCTCCAAAAGCAAGCTCATCGTTTTCCGCACCTGCGCAGTCGCAACCGCAACGGCATGGATCCTATGGTCAAGCCACAGGATGACGAGGGAGAGGGTCGGCGCGTTGCATGCCAACCAGAGGGCGTGCAGCGCAAACGCGCATGATGCGCGCCATGCGCCCGGCATCCCAATCCCTTGCTCCCGCTTCCTGCGTATGCAAATAGCATTGGTCAAACAGCCAAGGAGGAACCCCATGACCGCCATTACCCGCCGCACGCTCGGTGCGCTCGCCCTCACCACCGCTCTCGCCGGCTTCGCGCTGCCCTCCGCCGCCGCCGACAAGATCAATGTCGGCATTCTGTCGCTCACCTCGCATTCGCCGAGCATCATCGCCGAAGCCAAGGGCTATTTCGACGCGCAGGATATCGATGTCGAGTTCGTGTCCTTCCAGGCTGCGCAGCCCATGGCCGTCGCCATTGCCTCGGGCGATGTCGATTTCGGCATGACGGCGATTTCCGGCGGTCTCATCAGCCTTGCAGACAAGGGCGTGATCAAGGTCATCGGCGGCGCGCTGCAGGAAACGCCCGAGATCGACGGCCAGAAGATCCTCGCCTCCAAGGCTGCGTTCGACGCCGGCGTTAAAACGCCTGCCGACCTCAAGGACCACAGCTTCGGCATCACCACCACCGGCTCCTCCTTCCACTACATGGCGCACAAGATCGCCGACAAGGAAGGCTTTGACCGTTCCGAAATCCACGTGAAGCCGCTGCAGAAGGTGCCGGCCATCATCGCGTCGCTCAAGAGCGGCCAGATCGACGCATGGTCCATCGTGCCGAACATTGCAGGCGCGCTCACCAAGGGGCCTGAAGTCGTCGAGATCGGCAAGATTTCCGACTATGTCGACGATTACCAGGTCACCACGGTCTTCACCTCCACCAAAAATGCGACCGAAAAGAAGGATCTCGTCGAGCGCTTCCTGGCCGGCCTCTCCGAGGGCATCAGCGACTACAACGCCGCCCTGGTCGACAAGACCATGAGCGAGGAAGACACCGCGGCAATCGTCGGGATGATCCACAAATACGTCTATTCCGACCAGCCGCTCGACAAGGCCGATCCGCGCATCCGCGCCGGCGCCATGCGCATCAACGAAGGTGCGGCGCTGAGCGTGGCAAGCGTCGAGGACCAGCTTGAGTGGTTCAAGTCGGAAGGCCTCGTGCCCGATGGCGTGACGATGGAAAAGCTGGTCGACACCAGCTTCGTGGAAACCCGCTAACAGCGAAGCCGCCCCGGCCTGCCGGGGCGGCGTTTTTGGACCGATGCAGCTTCTTCTTCAGAACATCACCCACCACTATGGCGGCACGACCGTCCTCGATGACATCTCGCTTACGGTGGATGACGGCGAAATCGTCTGCATTGTCGGCCCCTCGGGCTGCGGCAAGTCCACGCTTTTGCGCATTGCCGGCGGACTGGAAAAGCCCGATCAGGGTCAGGCGCTTCTTGCCGGACCTGAGCCGGATGGCTCGCTCAACCCCCTCACCTACATCTTTCAGGATTTCGCCCTGCTTCCCTGGCGCAGCGTGGAAGGCAATGTGAGCCTGGTTCTGGAAGATCACGGCATCGCGGCAGCCGAGCGCAGGGCGATCATCGCCGATGTGCTTGCCCGCACCAATCTTTCCGATTTCGCCAAGGCGCTCCCGCGCCAGCTCTCCGGCGGCATGAAGCAGCGCGTGGCCATTGCCCGCGCGCTCGCCGTCAAGCCGGCCATCATGCTGATGGACGAACCGCTCTCCGCACTCGACAGCCAGACCCGCGAACTCCTGATGGACGATCTGGTTGCGCTGTGGACCCGCGAGCGGTTTTCCGCCTGCTACGTGACGCACAATCTCAACGAGGCCGTGCGCCTTGGCCGCCGCATCATCGTGCTTTCCCGCCGCCCCGGCCGCATCCGCGACGTGGTGGAGATCGACATGCCCCTTGCCGAGCGCGCCGACCGGCTGGCCGAGCTGGAAACCCTGCAGCGCCGCGTCTGGGAAATCATGCGCGAGGAAGCCCGCGAAGCCGACAGGGAGATTTCCGATGTCGCATGACGCCACGCACGAACAGCCCGCCACCGATGCGGCAACAGCCAATGAGAGCGGCCAGCGCCCGGTTCCCTTCCGTGGCGGCGGCTTCGTTCACCGTTCGCTCGGTCCCGTCGCCCCGCTCGTTTTCCTCGCCATTCTGGCGGTCTGGGAGCTGGGCTCGCGTTCGGGCTTCATCAGCCCCATTGCGCTGCCAGCCCCGTCAGAGGCGTTTGGCGCGCTTGTCGATCTTTTCCAGACCGGCATGCTCTGGAAGCATCTCGGCGCGAGCCTCTACCGTCTTGTCGTCGGCTGGACGCTGGGCAGTCTTCTGGGCATCGCCGTCGGCCTGTTCATCGGCCTGTTCTCGCTTGCCCGCGCCGGGCTTCTGCCGCTCGTCTCGGCCCTGTTCCCGGTGCCGAAGATCGCGCTCCTGCCGCTCTTCATCATCTGGTTCGGCATCGGCGAAGGCTCCAAGGTGGCTACGATCCTGTTCGGCACCTTCTTCCCGACCGTGATCGCCACCTATGGCGGCGTCGACAATGTGGACCGCAATCTGATTCGCATGGGCCAGTCCTTCGGCATGTCGTGGCTATCCATCGTGCGCAAGATCATCCTGCCAGGCGCAATGCCGGCCATCCTGTCCGGCTTCCGCATCTCCGCCTCCATCGCCATCGTGCTTCTGGTCGCCGCCGAGATGATCGGCGCGGAATTCGGCGTCGGGGCCTATATCCTCATGGCCGGCGCGCTTTTCGCGCTGGATCAGCTCATTGCGGGCGTGGCGCTCCTGTCGCTCATCGGCCTCATCATTGCGTGGCTGATCGGCAAGCTGGAGAAGCGTCTGCTTTCGTGGAGAACATGAGCCTTTTTGCCGCTTGTGAAAAAACTCTTCGCAAATCGACAGAAGGGCGCTTGCCAGCAAAAAATCTCGTGCTATAAACCACGCGCTTCCGGCGGAAACCAACACCGCCTCGCCTTGTAGAAATATCTGCACCGGCACCGTGAAGCAGGGTTTGCCCAGATAGCTCAGTTGGTAGAGCAGCGGATTGAAAATCCGCGTGTCCGTGGTTCGAATCCGCGTCTGGGCACCACTCCCCTTCAGCGTCTCCGATCACATCAAGTCAACGCACACTTCTCGCGCAGAAGCCGACCGTCAGCTCTGAAACACCTCAGTCTTCTGATGAATTCGGAATGAGGCTGAGCTTTCCATGCATGACATACCGTTCGGCGATCACATGCTCTGCAAGCCGCTTAACATCGTCCGGCAGCCCCTTGAGGATGCTGATTTCAAGGCATCGGTCATGGTCGAGATGCACATGCATGCTCGCGACCGAGAGTTCGTGGGCATGATGAAACGCGTTGGTCAGCCGCTTCGCCAGATCCCGCGCCTCATGGTCATAGACATAGCTCAGAACGCCGATGCAGCTTTTCTGCGACCCCGTTTTCAAAAGGGTCTGCTGCATGCCCTGCCGTGTCAGGTCGCGAATCGCCTCCGAGCGATTCTGATAACCGCGCTCACGCACAACCTGATCGAGCTCATCCATCAGGTCGTCATCCAGCGTAACGGTTATGCGTCGCATTGCTCGCCCTCAATCACGGTAAAGCCGCCATGCCGGAAAAGGCTGACGGGCGGAAGATAATCACAGGTCGAGAATGCGGCCTGCGATGCGGCGAAGCAAGGGCCTGTCATGGCTGATAACAAGCATCCCAAGCCCGTTTTTCTGCGCATGCGCTAGCAGGGCCATCCAGATCTGCGCCTGCGTGAGGGGATCGAGCGGTGCGGATATCTCATCGGCAACGAGATAGCGCGTGCCAGGCGCAAGCGCGCGCAGCACGGCGACCCGCTGCAGCTCCCCGCCGGAGATTTCATGCGGATAGCGGTCATACCACGCCTCTGAGACGCCGAAGGCGCGCAGCATGGCTTCGTCAGGACGCCAGGCCTCGCTGATGACCCTGCCGACAGTCCAGCGCGGATCAACCGAGAAGGCCGGCGACTGAGAAAGATACTGAACCGGATTGAACCCGCGCGCATGCGGCTCACCGTCGATGATGACCCGCCCGGACAACGGCCGGTAGTGACCTGAAAGAATGCGCCCCAGTGTCGATTTGCCGA
This sequence comes from Nitratireductor sp. GZWM139, assembly GCF_030068685.1. Taxonomy (NCBI): domain Bacteria; kingdom Pseudomonadati; phylum Pseudomonadota; class Alphaproteobacteria; order Hyphomicrobiales; family Phyllobacteriaceae; genus Nitratireductor; species Nitratireductor sp. GZWM139. Next base: position 153,359 of record NZ_JAMQML010000005.1, read on the forward strand.
CCCCGGACCTGCCCGTGAGGCCGACCACCTCGCCGGGGCGAACCGCAAGGCTCACATGATCGAGCACGCGCCCTGCCACGCCGTAGGAGAAACAGACATCCCTTGCTTCAAGCATGTTGCGCCACCTGAAAGCCGTTCTGTGGCAGGGCCTGCCACAGGGCGCGGGCGTATGCGCTGCGCAAGCCCTCTCCCGCGCCATCAAACGCGCAGGCCGCTTCCTCGCCCTCCATCCTTCCATTGCGGATGAGACATACCCGGTCGGCATAGGGCAACGCGGCAGCCAGCGAATGCGTTATCAGAAGCACGCCCTTCTCCTGATACGCCAGCCCCCGCAGTTTCGACAGCACGATTTCGGCGTTCTCGTCATCCAGCCCGCTGGTCGGCTCATCGGCGATGAGCAGATCCGCGTCGCCAACCGTCGCGATGGCCATCATCATGCGGCGCGCCATGCCGCCGGAAAGCTGGTGAGGAAAGGCTTTTGCCGCATCTCCATCCAGCCCGAAAGCCTGAAGATGGAGCGCAAGCGTCTCCCTGTCGGTGGGCCGCCCTGCCCGCCGCGCCGCCCAGCGCAACTGCTTCGCGCACCGCGCCAGCGGCTCCAGATGGCTGATGGATTGCGGCACGAGCGCCATGCGCCGGCCACGCAATGCGGGGAGAGTGCGCTCGTCCACCGGCTGACCGTCCAGACGAATGCTCCCATGCATGCGGGCATTGGGCGGAAGAATGCCGAAGGCCGCATGTGCGATCAGGCTTTTGCCGCTGCCGGACGCACCGACAAGCGCCACCACCTCCCCGCGCCCGATGGTGAAGGCAATGTCGTTGAGAACCGGTGTCCCGCAGGAGGCGAGAAGCCCATGATAGCGCCGAAACGACAGGCCGAAGCCGCTGAAGGAAAGAAGCGTCATGTCTGCGCCGTTCTCGGGTCGAAGATCAGCCGCAACCCGTTGCCCACCGCATCGAAGCACAGAACGAACAGGAGCAGGCACAGCCCCGGAAACAGGCCAAGCCACCATTTTCCGGCAGTCAGATAGCGCATGGAATCGGCCAGCATCACACCGATGGCCGGCGAGGTCGGCTCAAGGCCGAAGCCTAGAAAGGTCAGGCTTGCCTCATGCAGGATCGCATGGGGAACCATCAGGACGAACCCCACCAGCATCTGCGGCACCAGCTGCGGCAGAACATGGCCGACTGCGATGGCCGCCCACGACTTTCCGAAATGGCGGGCCGAAATGATGTAATCCGCCTGCTTTATCTGCATGACCTCCGCACGCAGGATGCGCGCCAGACGCGGCCAGTGCGTCAGCGCCAGGGCGAGCGTCACCGCGAAAGGTCCGCCGCCCAGCGCAAAGCAGATCAGGATCAGCAGCACCAGATGCGGAAGGCCGATCGTGGCGTCGATTGCAAGCGACACCAGCGCATCCATCCAGCGGCCGGACGCGGCTGAAACCAGAACCATCACAACCGCGATGAGAACGGAACAGGCCGATGCGAACAGCCCGACCCAGAGGCTGGTCGTCAGCGCCTTGGCGGTGCGCGCAAACATGTCGCGTCCCATCTGGTCCGTACCGAACCAGTGGGCCCAGTCCGGCGGGACAAGGCGTGCCGTAAAGTCCGGCGCGACGCCCGCACTTCCAGCCATGAGCGCTGCCACCGGGATCAACAGGATCAAAAGCAGGCACACCGCAGCGGCGGCGAATGAGCGAACACGGTTGTCCATGCGCGGAAGAATCAGCGGTTCAAGGCTCTGCCGCTCACCGAGCTCAGCCATGATCGCCTCCCGTCAAAAGGTCGCCATCGCGAATGCGCGGGTCGACGAGGCGGTACAGCATGTCCGCAATCATGTTACCTACGGAAACGAACAGCGTCAGGCAAAGCGTGATCGCCAGAAGCAGCGGCACGTCTCCCTTGATGCCGGCGGCAACCGTCGCCTGCCCGAGCCCTGGATAGGAGAACACCTGCTCCGCCAGAATGGAGCCGCCAAACAACTCTCCCAGCGAGGCAAACAGAATGGTCACGGCGGGAAGCGCGGCATTGCGCAGCCCGTGCCTCAGAACGATGTCCAGCTTCGTCGCGCCCTGTGCGCGGGCATAGAGCGCGGCATCGAGGTTGAGGATCTCGATCATCTTGGCGCGCGTGTGCAGCGCCACCTGCGAAACGCCGAAAACTGTCAGCGCCGCCAGCGGCAGGGCGAGGTGGCGCAGCCGGTCTGAGAAGGTGACGTCCTCCGGCACGACACCGATTGGCCCCGCGCAACACACCGGCGCCCATCCAAGAAAGACAGCAAAGGCGAGCAGCAGAAGGATCGCGATCCAGAAGGTCGGCGCGCAGGAAAGAACATAGGCATAGACGCGGATCACCCGGTCGATCCACGACCCGGAATTCGCGCCGGCCACGACACCCAGCGCAAAACCCAGAATGCCGGACAGAAGCCACGCCAGCCCGACGAGCGGAAGCGAGGTCCAGAAGCGGCTGGCGATCACCTCCGAAACCGGGGCGTTGTAGATCATCGAATAGCCGAGATCGCCCCGGAGGATGTTCTGCGCCCATCGAACGAACTGCGTCAGCGGGGCCTCGTTCAGGCCCCACCGCTCCGCAATCAGCGCCTTCTGCTCCGGCCCGACCCGCGCAATGTCATCGCCGAGATAGGCGTTGACCGGGTCGATGGGAGAGATTTTCGCCAGCGAAAACGCCACTGCCGCGACCAGCAGCAGGACGACGGCAAGCCGCCCCAGCCTGTAGGCCAGCCCGACAGCGAGAGATTGCGCTAACGGCCTAGTCACACGTCCAGGCCCACTGATCGATCATGGTTGTGATCGGCCAGCCATGCCCGTGTGGCTCAATCTGCGTCTTGCCGATATCGAGGCACTCATTCGTGAAATAGATGTGGTCCAGATTGACGAGCCACGCCCAGCCGGCAAGGCCGCGCGCCGAAAACCCGGTCTCGCCATCCCACTCCGCCGCCTGCCAGTGGGGATAGGAGGCCTCCAGCGTCGCCGCCTGCTGGGCGGCGGCCAGATGCGCGTCCACGACCGTGTCGGAAAAATAGCCCGGATTGTAGAAACCCACACCACCCCAGTCGGAATTGTAGAGGCTGTAGACTTCCAGCGGGCTGTGGCTGCCCCATCCCAGCATCACCGGTTCCTGATGGGCGAAACGCTCGATCTGCTCCCAGGACGCGCCGGTGGGCTGCGCGTTGATTCCGAGCGCTTTGAGCTGCTCGGCCACCACGACGGTCAGCGCCTGACGCACCGCATCGGACGCCGGGTAATAGATCTTGAAACCCGCCTTCACGCCATCCTTCGCGCGAAAGCCGTCATCGCCCACCAGCCAGCCGGCCGCATCCAGCATCGCCCGCGCTTCGTCGGGAGCGTATGTCACGGCGGCATCGGCGTTCGACCACGGCATGCCATCGGCCGGTCCGGCTGCGGGCCTGCCGAAACCATTCAGCACCACCTCGACGAGCTGCTCACGATCCACACCGAGATTGATCGCCCGGCGAATGGCGGGATCGGAGGTCACCGCATTGCCCACGGCCTCTCCCTGTGCATTCACCTCGCCCGGCGCCTGCATCGGGAAGGTCAGTCCGCGATTGTCAACGGACATCACCTGGAGGCGCTTGAAGCCGTCGATCATGTCATCGGCCATGAGGGCGGGAACAGACACCATGTCCACCTGACCGGCGCGCGCTGCGGCAAGCCCGGCATCCTCTCCGGTGAAGACGAATGTCAGCCGCTCGAACGGCGATTTCGGGCCGTAATAGTCGGGATTGGCTTCAACGATGAGCTGTTCGCCCTCGGTCCACGAAACCAGCCTGTAGGGACCGGACCCGACCGGGTTGCGGGCATAGCCCTGCCCGTAACTGTCCGACGGGACGATGCCCAGCGAATAGAAGTTTTCCGAGAACGTCACCCAGGGGCGCTTCAGTTCGATCCTGACGGTCAGATCGTCAACCGCCTCGGCCTTTTCCATCACCGTCAGGTCAAGTGCGCCGCCAGCCGAAGCAGCCTCATTGAACGTGAACGCGACGTCTTCCGCCGTGAGCGGCGTGCCGTCGGAAAAGACCACGCCCGCACGCAGGGTCACGGTCCAGACCAGCCGGTCGTCGGACAGTTTCCATTCGGTCGCCAGATCAGGGACCGTGTTCAGATCCGCATCGCGGCGCAAGAGGGTCGACTGGAACAGCGGATGGCCATAACGGCCCCAGCCAAGAAGCGGGTCGTAGCCCGTGTCCGGCTCGCCGCCGATTGCCAGAACAAGATCATTCTTGGCGAATGCCGGAGCGCCGGCAATCAGGGAGCTTGTTGAAAAGAATAAAAGACCGGCCCAGCCCGCGAAACTGCGATTCATCTACAAATGCCCCTCAAATCAATTTCATGCCGGCCTGCAAGCTACCAACAGAAAGTATGACGTCAATAGAAAAACATCATACTTTCTGAATTCGCTTCACGGCGCGTTTTGTTCAGATTTTCATCCATTCCGAGAATTCAGAAAAACGGCTCAAAACGCGCGTAAAAATCAGAAAATCGGCAGAGAAATCGGGAATTTTTCTGACTTTTCCGGAATTTCCAATGCAGGTTCATTTCTCAGAAAATCAATTAATCATCACGCCAGACCGGTGCTGTCTTCCCCCTTCTTTCTCGGGTCGATGCCGGCCTGCATGAGTGTCTTTTCAAGAAGCAGATCATAGATCGGCCGCCCGCCAATCCACTGCGCCACCATATTGGCCGTCACGCAGGTGGCGATCAGCGGCATCACCATCGTGTAAGAGCCGGTCAGCTCCAGCGTCAGCGCCACGCCGACGACAGGCGCCCGCACGGAGGCGGAGAACAGCCCGCCCATGGCGGCGATGCCGAAGGCCAGCGGAACCATCGCGTCATGCGGCACGGCGAATGTCATGACCTCACCAAAGGCGAGACCGACACACATGGAAAGCGCCAGCATGGGAGCGAAGATGCCGCCCGGCGTTCCCGCCGAATAGCTGGTCACCATGGTCACGAAACGCAGCACCGCCAGCATCAGCAGGATTTTCAGACCTGCACCGTCTGCCGCCAGCGACTTGATGACACTGTCGCCGCCGGTCACCGCCATCGGCATCACAATGAACAGCGCGCCAATGGCCAGCCCCACGATTGCGGGAAAGAGATAGGATGCGCGGGCATTGACGCGCGCTGCAAACGCGCTGGTCCATAACAGGCCTGCATTGAGCGTGACGCCCAGGACGCCGAGCAGACAGCCGAGCAAAACGAAGGCAGGCAGCATCCAGACCGCCGGGCTATCGACCAGCATGGACAGGTCCGGCGCGGTGCCGCCGATGATCTGCGTCATGACAGTGGCCAGGAAGGCCGCGACGATCACGCCCATATAGGTGCGGAACGTGTAGGGAAACTGCCGGCGCGTCTCTTCCACGATGAAGAGAACAGCCGCGAGAGGCGCGTCGAACGCGCATGCAAGACCTGCCGCGGCACCTGCGCCCAGCATGCCCCGCCGTTCGATCTCGCTGACCTTGAAGAAATCCGTTATGGCCGCCGAGAACGATGCGCCGATATGGATCGTCGGACCCTCGCGGCCAAGCACCAGTCCAGAGCCGACCGCAGCAATGCCGGCGAAGAACTTGACCGGCAGAACCCGACGCCAGCGCACGACCCGCAGGCCCTGCATCGCCCCCTCGATTTCCTGCACGCCACTGCCGCCCGCCTCGGGCGCATAGCGGCGCACGACATAAACCGCCAGCAGCGTGATGCACATGGTTATGAGCGCAGCCGCGACCACGAGCGACGCGCCGTCCACATATGCCGAAAGCAGATGAGGCCAGGTCTGCAGCCTGTCGATCATCAGGTGGAACACGGAGCCGACCGCGCCTGTCAGGATGCCTGTCAGGCTTGCCAGAGCGATGTAGCGCATCTGCGCGCCCCGGTGTCCCGGCCGGTCCAGTGTTGCGATTGGGTTATCCATGGCTGCGACTTTGACTCATGTGACTTTTGGCGGCGTTGTTCATCGACGGTTGGAGATGCTGTGTCGTTCCACTCATGTCAGGATTGCGATCCAGATGAGTGCAAGGGCGATACACAGGATCGAGACCGGAATGCCCGCCCGGCAGAATTCCCGCATGCTGATCTTGATGCCAGCAGCGGCTGCGCGCTCCACGACGATAATACCGGCGAGGCTTCCAAACACGATCAGGTTGCTCGAAAAGCCGGTGCCAAGCGCCAGCGCCGCGCCGAGGGCATCCGATTCTCCCGAATGCGGAATGAACGGCACCAGAAGCATGACGGCCGGATTGTTGCCAACCACATTGCTCAGGCCCGTTATGACCAGAAAGAGGGTCGCCGGATCGGAGAAGTCGATGCCGGCTGCCTGCAATTCGTGAATGACCTTTTCCGGCAGCCCCGTCGCCGTCAAAGCGGCGTTCACGACGAACAGCCCGGTGAGGAGCAGCATCAGATTGCCGTCCACGGTTCCCAGAACATCCTTCGACGCGACACGACGATTGACGAGCATGACCGCTGCCGCCGACATCGCCACCATTTCGCGCGGCCAGTCAGTGAAGACGAAAGCCGCGATGATGGCGACGGTGATCACCGCTGCCTTCAGCGTTTCGAGGCGGTCGAGCGGCGGGTTCTCGACGGGGGCTGCGGTAGGGGTAGCGGGGCCGGCGGACACCGTGTCCAGCGTCCAGCGATTGCGGTAAAGCCACGAGACGGTCGCCCACACAACCGGCAGGGAGATGAGCGCAGGCACGAGCGCGATCTTCATGAAGCCCGTGAAGGAAAGGTTCAGCGTCTGAGCCGCGATCATGTTCTGCGGGCTGCCGAGGATCGTGGCGACGGACCCGGTGTTGACGGCAAAGCAGAAGCCCAGAAGAAACGGGATCGGATTGAGCCCGCGCGACAGCGTGATCGCGACCAGAAGCGGCGTCATGGCCACCACGACCACATCCTTGGTGAGAACCGAGGAAAGCGCGCCGCCCGTGACGATCAGAATGGCCAGCAGGGCTGGCGGCGACACCTGCATCGAAGCGACCTTTGCCGCCACCCAGGGGTAGAAGCCCGAAACCGTATAGGCCCCCGACACGATCATCAGACCGAACAGAAGCCCCAGCGTCTGGTAGTCGATGGCCGCCCACGCCGCCTCCGGCGAAATCCGTCCGAAACCGATCATGGCGAGCGCGCCAATCACCGCCGCACCTGTGCGATCGACGCGAAAGCCCGGAAGATAGCCGAGCATGAGCGCCAGATAGACCAGCAGGAAGATGATGACGGTGATATCCACGTTTTCCCCCTGTGGCCCGCCGACGGAAACAAGCCATGGCAGGCAAAAGGACTTGCAGTTTTGAAACAGGACGATGGCCTGACAATCCATCAACCGTCAGGCCATCAACCATCAGGCCATCTCGCCTGATGCTTCGTTGCTGGCGCGGTGCGCCAGACAGGTTTTCTCTACTTCGCCGGTGCGTCCGCCGCCTTGCCGACCAGATGCTCGCGCACACGCTTGTGCGGATGCGGGGCCAGAAGCTTCTTTGGCACGATGAAGAGATAGAGCGTCAGAACATAAGGGGCCGTGAAAGACGGCAGCCCGAGCGGCGACATGAGCACATCATAGGCCCCCTGCAGGAAGACCGTCACAATCGTCGCCATAAGCGCATAGGCAATGACCTTCGGCGATGTCTTGAGGAACACCACGCCGATCGCCATGGCGGTGAGCACCGCACTGAAACCAAAGAGCCCCTGGCTGACCGATGACGGGTCTGCCCGCAGGACAATGGCGGCGATCATGGCAATCAGAGAGCCAAGCACTGCCGCGATGCCCGCAGGCCGCGAGGCGATGAGAATACCGACGAGGATGATGACGCCGCTGATCTCGTTGCCAAGCAGGAAGACCTGACCGATGTTCCGGAAGAAGATCTGAACAAGCTCGACCGAAGACGGGATCATCTCCGCGCCCTGCACATAGTCGGAGACCAGTTTTGGCTGTTCGCTTGCAATGTCGAGCGCACCGAACGCATAGGCGCCCGCCAAGAGCAGCCAGCCCGTCAGAACAAACGGCCCCGTCGATCCGGGAATGCCCCAGCTCTTGGTGATGGTCGCGCCCATGGCGGCGGTCACGACCGTGCTCATGGCCGCCCCGACAATCACATAGAACCAGAGTTCCGGCGATGCGGTGATAAAGGTCGGCATGGCGATGCCGATGAGGATGCCGTTAAAGCCAAACAGGCCGGACGTGATGGAGGCTTCGTCGCACTCAAGCAGCCTTGCCGTGAGTGTTGCCACCACCAGACCGACAAGCGCGCCGATGGTCGTCGCCCAGTCTCCGCCCGCGAAGCTCGCATAGGCAATCGCCACCAGAAACAACAGACCCGTCAGCGCGTTCTCCATGAAGAACACCTGCCCTGCGCCACGCAGGCACTGAAATAAAAAGCCTTGCCGATTTTCGTCCACAGCAGCCCCCTCACGGATTGATTAGCGCCAAAGGAACTCTTCGGGCAGTGTCCGCCCGCGAGCCTCTTCCCGTACGACTTTCCAGAAACGCCTGACCTCGCGGCGCACATCGTAGCTTTCGATGCCGACGGCGCGCAGCATCAGCCCCGCCCCGTTGGGCAGCGCGGAAACGCCGGAGATTGCGCGCGGATTCTCATCCGGCCAGTTCGTGTCCATGCGCGCCCTGATGCGCTCGGCCGTTTCGGGCGGCGTCAGGCACATGATGTTTGCAAACGCGTCGAAGCCGCGCATCACGGCGGCGAAGTCGCCGGTGCTGTTGCCCTTTTCGATCAGCACCTTCTCGGTGAAGAGCTTGCGCCCGTCCGGGCGGCGCACATTGACCGACATGGAGAGGAGATCGAGGCCGAAACGCTCGCTTGCATGGTGATGCTTGCGGCCGGTCATCATCATCTCGCCATAGATCACCGTGGCGCTCTCATCGACGATCAGGTCCGTGTCGTTGATGAAGCGGGAATCCCGGTAGGGAATGGTGACGTCCGGCAGATATTCCAGATACGCGTCCGCGCCGACGACAACCTCCTGATGCTGCGAGGCATAGTTGGCGTCCATCTGGTGAATGCGGTTCGCGCCCTGCGAGGTGACCTGCGCGCAGGCCCCCTCACCGACCGAAATGTCGATCGTGTAGCGGTCGCCCTGCAGGATGCCGCCGCCGACCGAGATGATCGCGCATATCGGCAATTCCGGCATGGCCTCATCCCAGTAGAGCGCCTGCTGCACGAGCAGCGGGGCCACGCGGTAGAGGTCCGAGAGGACCGACCGGTCGCCGCGCCTGGTGAACCCCAGACGCAGCTCCCCGATCTTTCCCGGGCCGGCAGCACGCATCTGCGCAGGTTCGGTCTTGAAGCCACTGAGCTCCCGATAATCGTCGAGCCTTCGCAGGCGTTCGTGCAATGCCATGGCGTTACGCTACCGTGTCTTCAGCCTTGGCTGCCGGCTTCACGTCGAACAGCGCCATATCCATGATGAGCTGCATCAGCTCGTCGACGCCTTCACCGGTCTTGCAGTTGGTGAAGACAAACGGCTTCTTGCCGCGCATGAGCTTGGAATCGCGGTCCATCACGCCAAGGTCCGCGCCCACATGGGGAGCCAGGTCCGTCTTGTTGATGACCAGAATGTCGGACTGGCAGACACCGGCGCCATTCTTGCGCGGGATCTTGTCGCCTGCGGCCACGTCGATGACGTAGATGTAGAAGTCGGCAAGCGCCGGGCTGAAGGTCAGCGTCAGGTTGTCACCGCCCGACTCGATCAGGATCACGTCGCTGTCGGGATACTTCTCTTCCATCTCCTCGACGGCGGCGATGTTCATCGAGGGGTCTTCGCGCACCGCGGTGTGCGGGCACGCGCCGGTTTCAACACCGACGATCTTTTCCTCGACGAGGATGCCTTTGAGCGTGCGGCGAACCTGCTTCGCATCTTCGGTCGTCACGACGTCGTTGGTGATGATCAGCGGCTTCACGCCGAGATCAAGCAAACGCGGCGTGATGGTCTCGATCACGGCCGTCTTGCCGGAGCCAACCGGACCGCCAATGCCAATGCGTGTGATTTTCTTCATTTTGCCAATCCTGCTTCAGCCAGCCGCTCAGTTCATGAACAGCCGGACATGTGTTGTCGTGTGATGCGCCACCAGAACGTCGAAGACGGGCGCGAAGCTGGACATCTCTTCCAGATCCAGGCCGCAGACGCTCGCATATTCGTCCTCGACGCTTTCCTGCGCCGCAAAGAGAATGCGCTGGGTATCGAGGTGGTCGATCCGCATGAGGCGCACTGCCGCGCTCATGATCATCGCGGCGACGCCATATTGATGAACGACGAAAGCCTGCTTCTCGTCCGCGCCGAGCTGCGCAAAAGCCATGGCCTGACCGATCGGGAAACAGCCGGGCGTTTCGCCTGCCTTGATCCCGGCCAGCCAGCGCTCGAGATGCGGAAACGCACTGATCTTCAGCGACAGTTCGGCAAGCTTGCGGCCCATGCGGGCGAGCATGAGCTGCTGCTCTTCGCCGACGCGCCGGTTCCACAATGCCTGGTCTGCCGCCAGAACGCCGTCATAGTCACCCGCGGTGATGGCCCGGTGCGCGTGCAGCAGGGCGATCCCGTCCATGTGGGCCGCCTGCCGCAGAACAACCTCGACGAAGCGCTGGAGGCTGTCAGCATCGGTGACAACCTCGGTCTGCAGCGCCGATTCCAGGCCATTCGAAAACGCGAACGAACCAACCGGAAGCGTCGAGTCGGAGAATTGCAGCAGCCGCGACAAAAGCAGCATGTCATTCTTCGGGCGTTTCGCCCCCTTCTTTCGATCCGCCATCGGCCTTCAGTGTTCGTGCACGTGGTGGTGGTGATGGTGCGGCGTTGCGTCGGCGCCGGCAAACAGCATGCGCACTTCGCTTGCGTCCAGTTTGGCGGCGATTTCCTCGCCCGGCGCAAAATGGCTTTTCACGCCTTCGATGGCGTGGGTCTTCATCACCGAAGCCATGACCTTCTGGTCGACGGAGAGCGGCACGTAGACCGTGCTTCCCTTGATCACGGCAGGCCAGTGCTGGTTGCCGAGCGCATGGCCAAGCTGGAAGCAGATGTTCAGGATTTCCTGCGGCGTGCGGCTCTCGAGGCTCTCAAGCTCGATCACCATCACTTCCTTGAGCGCGATGCGGGCCACGACGATGAGGTTCTTCGCCTCGTCATGGTGGAGGATGTCGCCATTGTGCAGGTGCTGCGAACGCGGCAGCGAAATCGCGATCTCGACACCGCCTTCGCTCATCTTGCGCAGACGGCTTTTGGGGGCTTCCCACTGTTCAAGCGCCAGATAATCCACCTGCAGGTCTTTGGCCTTCTCCTGCCAGACCGGATCGTTCAGGTTTCCAAGAGCATTTTCGACAAGAATCATTTTCTATCCCTGGATGCTGTAGCGGTTGCGCCAAAATTCGTCCGCCATGCCCGCGAAACCGCCGGGCTGCGGCGGAAACTGCATCGGCGTTTCTCCGAAACAGACTTCTGTGAAGGGTATTGAGACGCCCGCGCAGAAAAGCCGAAGCTCCTGCGCGGGCGTCATGTCTCTTAGCTGAAGAAGTGGAGCTGGTTCAGCGGCAGGCTGGTTGCCGGCTCAATGGTTGCATGCTTGCCATTGACGGTGACCGCGAAGGTTTCGGGGTTCACCTCGATCACCGGCAGCGCGCTGTTGCGAACCATCGAGTCCTTGCTGATCGTGCGCGTTCCGTGGACCGGAATCACGTGCGACTTGAGCTCGTAATGGTCGACAATGCCGTCTTCGTAAGCCGCCTGCGACGTGAAGGTGACGCGCGTCTTCGGCAGCGCCGAACCGAACGAACCATACATCGGACGGTAGCGAACCGGCTGCGGCGTCGGCAGCGATGCGTTCGGATCGCCCATCAGCGCCCAGGAGACGAAACCGCCCTTGATGACCATCTTCGGCTTCGCGCCGAAGAATGCCGGCTCCCAGAGAACCAGATCGGCCATCTTGCCCACTTCAATCGAGCCCACCACATGGCTGACGCCCTGTGCGATGGCCGGGTTGATGGTGACCTTGGAGACAAAGCGCAGCACGCGCTGATTGTCGTTGCCGGACGTGTCGCCTTCGTAGGCTCCCATGCGCTTCTTCATGAGATCTGCGGTCTGGATCGCGCGGACCCAGTTTTCGCCGACACGGCCCATGGCCTGGCTGTCACTCGACAGGATGGAGATCGCACCGAGATCGTGCAGCACGTTCTCTGCGGCGATGGTTTCCGGGCGAACACGGCTCTCCGCGAACGAAACGTCGGTCGGGATCTTCGGGCTGAGGTTGTGGCAGATCATTGTCATGTCGAACAATTCTGCCTGCGAGTTGATGCCGTAGGGCAGCGTCGGGTTGGTCGAGCTCGGAATGACGTTCGACTGCCCGGCAACGCGGATGATGTCCGGCGCGTGACCGCCACCCGCACCTTCCGTGTGGTAGGTGTGGATCGTGCGGCCCTCGAAAGCGGCGATCGTGTTTTCCACGAAGCCGGCTTCGTTCAGCGTATCGGTGTGGATGCAAACCTGGATGTCGAAATCGTCTGCGACACCGAGCGCGGTGCGGATCGCTTCCGGCGTGCTGCCCCAGTCCTCATGGATCTTGAGGCCCATGACGCCGGCGCGCAGCTGCTCTTCCATCGGCAGACGGGTCGAGCAGTTGCCCTTGCCCAGAACGCCTGCGTTGACCGGCCAGCCGTCGAACGAGCGGAGCATCATCTCCACGTTCCACGTGCCGGGCGTGATGGTCGTGCCATTGGTGCCGTCGGTGGGGCCGATGCCGCCGCCAAACAGCGAAGTCACGCCATTGCTGAGCGCGGCCTCGGCCTGCTGCGGGGAGATGAAGTGCACGTGCGCATCGATGCCGCCGGCCGTGAGGATCAGGTGCTCGCCGGAGATTGCATCGGTGCCCGGTCCAAGCGCGAGACCGGCCGTGACGCCCGACATGATCGCCGGGTTGCCGGCCTTGCCGATGGCGCAGACCAGACCGTTCTTGATGCCGACATCGGCCTTGATAACGCCCTGCACCGCGTCAACGATGGTGACGTTGGTGATGACGAGGTCGGGCGCGCCGGCGGCGCTGGTCAGCTCATTGTCGAAGCCCATGCCGTCGCGCAGCGTCTTGCCGCCGCCATAGACGGCCTCTTCACCGTAGACGCGCAGGTCTTCCTCGATCTCGATGTAGAGATCGGTATCACCGAGGCGGATCTTGTCGCCGGTCGTCGGTCCGTAAAGGTCGGAATACTGCTGCCTGGAAATCTTTGCCATTTCATAAGTCCTGTAAAACGAGATTGCGCCCGGGCGATTATTTTTCCGTCTTGAAGCCGTACCGCTCGACGCGCTCCATGGCATCGGCGAGACGCGGACGGGAATCGTCGTAGCTCTCGTCGCCGACCCAGCCATTGACGAGGCCGTTGAAGCCGATGGCGCGCTGCTTGCCCTGATACGGGACCAGCGTGACTTCCTTTTCATCGCCCGGCTCGAAGCGCAGGGCTGTCGTGGCAGGGATGTTCAGGCGTTTTCCGAAGGCCTGCTCGCGGTCGAATTCCAGAGCGGCGTTCACTTCGAAGAAATGAAAGTGGGAACCAACCTGGATCGGACGGTCGCCCGTGTTGCGCACCTTCAGGTCCGTGGTCGGGTAGCCGGCATTGATTTCAATGTCGCCTTCGCCAAGCACCAGTCCGCCGACTGGCGTTTTTTTCTGTTCGGTCATTTAAGAAGCTCCCTTCGCGGCACGCACTACTGGATAGGATCGTGGATCGTCACAAGCCGGCTACCATCGGTGAACACGGCTTCCACCTGCACGAAAGGAATCATCTCGACGACGCCTTCCATCACATCGTCGCGGGTGATCTCCTTGCGGGCGATCTCCATCACTTCCTCGACGGTCTTGCCGGCGCGCGCGCCGTTGAGAGCGGCCACGGAAATGAGCGAAACGGTCTCGGGGTGATTGAGCTTCAGCCCCTGATCCTTCCGCTGCTGAGCGACCTGCGCAAGCGTGTAAATCAGAAGCTTGTCGATCTCTCTTGGTGTAAAGTGCATGTACTTCTTCCCTGTCAGAATGGATAAACTTGCACGTCGCGCAGGTCGGTGGGGCACCGACATGCAGACAATCCCTGCCAGCCGCAGATCCAGAAAAAGCGCAACGCCTCCGGATCAGAGCTGTTTGACGACGATTTAGCGACACACCTCCCAAATGCTTTTATCGCTCAAAGCAGACAAAACAGCCCGCTTGATTGTAAAAACACCCAAGGCGAACGTCGCGCCGCCACGTAAAAGCCACCCTCCTTCAAAAACCCTCTAATACCTGCCATGGAATACAAAATGCATACAAGCGTTTTTCATTTTTTTATTGATTAACCAGAGGTTAACGCAGAAAAACGCCATACATATACTAAAACGCTTGCACTCCGTTGAAATACAACTTGGCGGCGTGCACGCCAATGAACGCAAATCCGAACGAAACGACGATCGTGATGAAGACGTAGTAGAAGGCGGCAAGGCTTTCGCCCTTGTCGATCAACTGGATCGTATCAAGCGAGAACGAGGAGAATGTCGTGAAGCCGCCCAGAACGCCGGTAACGACAAGGGCCCGCCACTCTGCAGAACTGACGGCGGCGCGCGATATGATCTCGACAGCAACACCGATCACGAAAGAACCGATGATGTTCACGATCATCGTGCCCCAGGGAAAAGCATCGCCCCAGATGCGGTTGGCGAGAAGCCCGACAGACCAGCGCCCAACCGAGCCAACGGCTCCGCCGAAAGCGACAAGAAGCGCGAGAGAAAAGTAATTCATCGACCCAGCAAGCCCCACTGAAATCCATTGCCTATGTAAACCATTAATACACCGGACTCACACGCGCAATGAATTCATGTGGAATTTTGAATATACTTGATCACCTAAATAAAACTTGAAAATATACAATTAAACAACCATTTAATATAAACCGATATATGTCGACTGGTCTATTCTCAAAAACTGGTATCCATACGTATTGACAGCGTCGCATTCCAAAAAGCGTAAGCGACTCACACACTCCACCCGCCCCTCCAGGCCGTCGAAAAGGCGCCCAAGGATGCGCAAACCGACTTCGGGGCCATGTCCGGCCAGCGAATTCCTGCAAATTCTGACGAATACTGACCAAATCTTACAGGTATCGCCGCTTTTTAGCCGCTTCACGAGAAATGACGGTTTTCACCGGCCCTGCCTTCTTGCACCGGCCCAAAGCTTGCGTCATCAAAGGTCATGCTCGACCTCAAGACGCTGCTGCTGCTGGAATTCTGCACGACGACACTCCAGGCAATCGCCTGGGTTCTCGTGTGGATGTCCTGGCGTCATCTCTATGAGCTGAAAGTCATCGCCGCCGGCTTCGTGGCCATCGCGCTCGGCCTGCTTCTCCTGCTTCAGCGCGGTCAGGAGGCTTCGGCGCTGCGCATCGTGCTCGACAACATGATGATCAAGATCGGGCTGGTTCTGCTTGCCGATGGCATGGCCCGGTTTCTCGGCCAGCCAAGATGCCTGAGGATCGGCGTTTTTTGCCTGGCCGCGCATCTCGTTTTCTGGGTCACGGCGGTCGCGCTTGCGCCCGAGCGCCTCGAACTGCGCATTCATGCCTCCACGGCTTTCACCGTCGTCATGATGGGGGTCATGATCAAGACCCTCTACATGGACCGCACCCAGCCGCCCTTCCTGCGCTGGATCACCATCGCTTTGCTGGGGGAATATGTCGGCGCAAGCCTCCTGCAGAGTTTCCTGCTCTACTGGTACCCGGACACTTTCGCCCATGGCGCGCTGCTGAGCGATGTGAACGCCTGGTACTTTTTCCAGGGCCATCTGTTCATTGTCGGCTTTTTCATCTGCCTTCTGTTCATGGTCGGCATGCGCCTTTCAAACGACCTGCGCGACAGGAACTCGGCGCTCGCCCGTGAGGTTGCCGAACGGCGGCGGCTTGAAGGCGAACTTTCCGCGAGCCTTGATGCGGAAAAGGCCGCGCGCGAAGAGCAGCGACAGCTCATTCGCATGGTGAGCCACGAATTCCGCACCCCGCTGGCCGGCATCCGCTATGCCAGCGAGATGCTCGAGATGATGCTCAAGCGCCGCTCGGAGGCCGTCACCAAGCGCCTCAGGAGCATTGATGACGCCGTCTCCCGGATGACCATGCTCATCGACCGGTTTTTGTCGACCGAACGACAGGTCGAGGGCGTGCTCAAGGTCGAGCAGCTGGACATCGGCGAACTGACACAGGACATCCAGCGGCATTTCGATCAGGTTGGTCTTGGCGACCGACTGCACTTCACGACCGTCGAGGCGGTTTCCGATTACTGGGCGGATGTCGAGATGCTGCGCACCGTAATCGTCAACCTGATCGACAACGCGCTCAAATATTCAGCCGATGACAAACCGGTCGAGATCGCCATTTCCGCGCGCAACAAACTTCTCATCATGGAGGTGTCCGATCGCGGCATCGGCATTCCCGAAGGAGCGCTCAGCCATGTGGGACGACGCTTCTTTCGCGCCCCAAACACGGGGAAGACGGCGGGCAACGGTCTTGGCCTTCACACATGCCGGCAATTGCTTGGCTACCACCGGGGCGCGGTGAACCTGAAAGCGCGCAGCGGCGGCGGCACCGTCGCAACCGTCATGCTGCCGATGCCCGGCCTGGTGCCGATGAACGATACGGAGCGGTGGGAGGAGAAAACCGCATGAGCCGGATACTGATCGTCGAAGATGAAGACGCCCTCAGGGGCGACCTGATCGACTACATGCACTTGCAGGGGTTTGACGCAGCCGGCGTTGGAACGGCCGGTGAGCTGAAAAAAGCCCTTGAAGTGCAGGCGCGGCCCGACGTTGTGATCCTCGACATAACCCTGCCGGACGGCGACGGCTTCCATCTGGCGGAGATGATCCGGGCAAGGCTCGATTGCGGCATCATCATGCTGACTGCGCATGGCGACACGGAAAGCCGGGTGCGCGGCTTTGACAGCGGCGCGGATATCTATCTCGTCAAGCACAGCAGCCTGCGCGAGATCACCGCAGCGGTTCACAGCCTGCTGCGCCGCCTGCCCCAGAACCAGGCACATGACGGGCAGACAGGAACCTGGGTGCTCGATACGGTGAGCTGGACCCTGCTTTCTCCCGATGGCAGTTCGGTAAAGCTCACCGCGACCGAGAATTCCTTCATCGGCGCACTGATCGAGAATTCCGGTACGCCACGCTCCCGCGAGGAACTGGCCCGGATCCTCTCCCGGCGGCAGACCCAGTTCGACAACCGCCATCTCGACGCGGTGGTGAGCCGCTTACGACGCAAGATCCTCGACCAGACCGACATCGACCCGCCGATAAAATCCGTCTACGGCGTCGGCTATTCCTTCAGCGCAGCCGGAAAGATCGGGAGCCTCCAGCCCGGCGAAGCGCGCGGCTAGCATTCAGACAAAAGAGTTTCGACGTGGGATATTCTGGTGCAGAGGCCGGCCCGTCTAAGCCACGCCTGAAATTTCCGCGACAGCGTCACCGGCAAGAACCTTCGCCAGATGGGCGCGGTATTCGCCGCTGGCATGGATATCATAGAGCATGTCATCCAGAGGCAGCGCGAGCCGCTCCAGCGCCTCCGGGTGGAAGCGCTCATTGAGCGCCTCTTCTGCCGCAGACCAGCGAAACACGCCATCGCGGCCGGCACCGGTGATGGCGACGCGCACACTCCCTGGCACACCGGCCACGAAGACGCCGACAATCGCAAACCGGGAGGCAGGATTGCGAAACTTCAGATAGGCGGAGCGACGCTGAAGGGGAAAACGCACCCCGGTGATGATCTCCCCCTCTTCAAGCGCAGTCTCAAACAGGCCCAGGAAAAAGGCGTCTGCCCCGATTTCGCGCCGGTCGGTAAGAACGGTCGCGCCAAGCCCCACACAGGCAGCCGGATAATCGGCTGCCGGATCATTGTTGGCGATGGACCCGCCAAGCGTTCCGCGATTGCGCACCTGCGCATCGCCGATCTCTCCGGCAAGGGCGGCAAGGCCCGGAACATGTCTGCGAACGGCCTCGGCGCCTGCCACCTGTGCATGGGTGCACATGGCCCCGACAATGATCGCATCAGGCTCGATGCGGATCTTTTTCAGAGCGCTGATCCCTGTCAGATCGACCAGCATGTCGGGCGCGGCCAGCCCCTGCTTCATCGTCGGCAGCAGGGTCTGCCCGCCGGCAAGCAGGCTCGCCTCATCGGCCTCGCCCAGAAATGCAGCCGCAGCCTCCACGCTTTCAGCGCGCCTGTAGCAGAACGGGTTCATGCAGAGATCTCCTGCGCGCCCTGGCGGATCGCCTTCACGATGTTCTCGTAGCCGGTGCAGCGGCAGATATTGCCTTCGAGCTCATGCCGAATGGTCGCCTCATCCAAAGCCGCGCCATGACGGCGCACCATATCGAGCGCCGACAGGATCATTCCCGGCGTGCAGAAGCCACACTGAAGCGCATGGCATTCGTGAAACGCCTTCTGCATGGCGTGCAGGTTTTCGCCCTCGGCAAGCCCCTCAATGGTGGTCACCTCCCGCCCCTCGCACTGCACGGCAAGCATGGCGCAGGATTTGATCGCCTCGCCATCGACATGCACCACACACGCGCCGCACTGGCTGGTGTCGCACCCGACATGCGTTCCAGTCAGGCGTCTGCGCACCCGCAGGAAATCCACGAGCAGCGTGCGGTCTTCGATGTCTTCGGTCACGGCCTCGCCATTGATGCGCATGGTCACGCAGGTCATGGACATACCTCATGGCGCTTCAGCGCAGACGATCTGCAGCACACAAACCAGACGTCAGATGCCGACATGGCGATGCACCAACTCTGAATCGCGCTCCAGATCGGCGCTTGTGCCCGACCAGACCGTACGTCCTTTTTCCAGAACGTAATGATGGTCGGCAAGGCGCTTGAGCACCTCGACATTCTTGTCGATCAGCAGGATCGACTGGCCTTCAGCCTTGAGGCGCTCCAGACATTGCCAGATCTCGCGGCGAATGACGGGGGCGAGCCCCTCCGTCGCCTCATCGAGGATGAGAAGATGCGGATTGGTCATCAGCGCGCGCCCGATCACCAGCATTTGCTGCTCACCGCCCGACAGGGTTCCAGAAGACTGCCCCGCCCGCTCGCGCAGACGCGGGAACATCTCGTAGACCCGCTGCAGCGTCCAGGGATTGTTGCGCTTCAGCCGGTTGCTGGCCGTCGCTACAAGGTTCTCCCGCACGGTGAGCGTTGGGAACACCTGGCGCGATTCCGGCACCAGCCCGACACCGAGGCGGGCGACCTTTTCGGGTGCGGCCGCGGTAACATCCCTGCCGCGAAGCTGCACCTTGCCGGACTGCGCCGGCAAAAGCCCCATGATGGTGCGCACCGTGGTCGTCTTGCCCATGCCGTTGCGACCGAGCAGGGTCACGACCTGCCCCTCTCCGATCTCCAGTGCGACATCGAAAAGGATCCTGCTTGCGCCATAGGCGGCCTGAAGCCCTTCAACGCTCAGCATAGCTCGTCTCCTTCGCCCAGATAGGCCGTCTTCACATCGGCATTGCTTCGGATTTCATCGGCGCTTCCGGTGGCAATGATCCGCCCGTAAACAAGAACGGAAATGCGGTCGGCCAGCGCGAACACGGCATCCATGTCGTGCTCGACCAGAAGCATGCTGAACTGTCCTTTCAGGCTCAAAAGCAGGTCGACCATCTGCTGGCTCTCCACATGGCCAAGACCGGCCATGGGTTCATCCAACAGGAGCAGGCGCGGCCTCGTGGCAAGCGCCACGGCGAGCTCGAGCTGCTTGCGTTCGCCATGGGCGAGGTTCGCCACCAGCTCACCGGCGCGCTCCTCCAGCCCGACACGGCGCAGAAGCACTGCCGCTTCTTCCTGCAAATCGGTGTCGCGCCGGGCGCTCGCCAGAAAGTGAAAGCTGTGGCCCTTCTGCACCTGGCAGGCGATGGAGACATTCTGCAACGCGGTGTAATCCGGCAACAGGCAGGTGATCTGAAACGTCCGGGCCAACCCGCGCGCCACGCGATCCGGTGTCGGCAGGCTGTCGATCTTCTGACCGTTCAGGCTGATGTGGCCAGCGTCGTGCGCCAGCTCGCCAAAGAGCTGCGAGATCAGTGTGGTCTTGCCCGCACCATTGGGTCCGATCAGCGCATGGATTTCGCCCGGCTCCACGGTGAGGCTCACATCGTCGGTGGCCGTCAGACCGCCAAAACGTTTCTGCAGGTTCTCGACCTTGAGGATGGAACTGGTCATGAGCGGCTCCCGAAAACACGCTGGAGCAAGGCCTGCACGCCGCCCTGCGTATAAAGGACAACGAACAGCAGGATGAAGCCGAGGCCGAGCTGCCAGTTCTCGGTCCACGAGGCGAGCAGCGTTTCCAGCACGATGAACGTGCCTGCGCCGATCAGCGGCCCAAACACGGTTCCGACCCCGCCGAGAATGACCATCACCATCAGTTCGCCCGATTTTGTCCAGTGCAGCATGTCCGGGCTGGCAAAGCGCATGAAGTTGGCCATGAGCGCACCGGCCAGTCCGGCCCCCATGCCCGAGATCACGAAGGCGACCAGCTTGTAGCGATAGGCGTGCAGGCCGATGGCCGCCATGCGCTGTTCGCTCTGCCGCAGGCCGGCAAGCACGTAGCCGAAGCGGGAGTTCACCAGCCGCGTCAGAAGCGCGAAGAACAGAACGGCGATTGCCAGACAGACATAGTAGACGGTCTGCTTGTCACGCATGTTCAGCCCCGGAACCTCGTTTGCACGGCGGATGATCAGCCCGTCATCGCCGCCATAGGCCTTGAGCGAGACGAAGAAGAAGAACAGCATCTGCGCGAAGGCCAGCGTGATCATGATGAACTGAATGCCGCTGGTGCGCAGCGAAAGCGCGCCGATGATCGCAGCGACCGCCCCGCTGACGAGAATGGCCAGAGGCAGGGTGATCAGAAGCTGATTGGTGCCCGGCAGGAAGCCGAACAGCGGTTCGCCCGATGCGTAGTGCTGATAAAGGATGCCGACCACATAGCCGCCGACACCGAAGAAGGCTGCGTGCCCGAAGCTGACCATGCCGCCGAAGCCGAGGATGAAGTTCAGGCTGGCTGCGGCGATGCCGTAGATCAGAACCCGCGTTGCCAGCGAGGTGAGCGCCGGCTGCCCCAGCATGTCGGCGATCACCGGCAGTGCCAGAAACACTGCCAGCAGGCCGATGCCCAGGAGAGTTTTGCTTGATGATTGTGTCATCGAAATAATCAATCCGAAACTTACGAGTGCGCCGGGAAGAGACCCTTGGGCCTGACAAGCAGAACAAGCGCCATGAGAAGGTAGATGCCCATCGAGGAGAGGCCCGCGCCCAGCGCATCGGCCTCGGAGCCCGCCATGATCTGCCTGAGGAAGCCCGGCAGATAGGCACGGAGCATCGTGTCGAAGACGCCGATGATGAGGCTGGCGAAGAACGCGCCGCGGATCGACCCGACGCCGCCGATCACCACGACGACGAAGGTCGTGATGAGGATCTGCTCGCCCATTCCCACCTGCACCGCCAGGATCGGGCCGGCCATGTAGCCGGCGAGGCCTGCCAGCAGCGCGCCCAGCCCGAACACGATCGTGTAGAGCATGCGGATATCGACACCCAGCGCGCGCACCATGTCACGATTGGTGGAACCGGCCCGCACCAGCATGCCGATGCGTGTGCGGTTGATGACCAGGTAAAGACCAAGCGCCACGAGCAGACCGACGGCAATGATCGCGAGCCGATAGCTCGGATAGAACAGGCCGGGCAGAAGCTCGACCGAACCGCTCAGCGCCGATGGCAGGCCCACGAACAGGGGCTGTCTGCCGAAGATGAGCGTGATCACCTGGTTGGAAATGAGGATCAGGGCGAACGTGGCCAGCACCTGATCGAGGTGATCGCGCTTGTAGAGACGCCTGACGACGAGGAATTCCATCGCCGCGCCCGTCAGCGCCGCAGCGGCCAGCGCCGCCGGAATGCCGGCGTAGTAGACGCCCGTCTCCATGGCGACATAGGTTCCGGCATAGGCCCCGATCATGTAGATCGAGCCATGCGCCAGATTGATGATACCCATGATACCGAAGATCAGGGTCAGTCCCGCGGCCATCAGAAACAGCATTACGCCGAGTTGCAGACCGTTGAGAACTTGTTCGAGAAACAGAGTCATTGCGTTTCGCTGGCCAGTTGCTCAGAGATTGGAAGGAAGCGGCCGCTCCGGCGCAAAGGCCATCGCGACCGCCATATGCGTGTGATTAAAGGCTGCACTCGGCGGCATAGACGTCGCCGTGATCCTCAAAGACCGTTCCCACGGTCTTGAGTGCCGGCTTGCCATCCTCGCCATCGACAACCTTGAGAGAGAACCAGTCCTGAACCGGATGCTGGTTGGGACCGAAGGCGAAATCGCCGCGCACGGATTCGAAGGCTGCTTCGCGCATGGCGTTGCGGAACGCGTCCGCATCGTCGACGGAACCGCCCGTCGCCTTCAGCGCCGCGGCAATGGCGCGCGCCGCATCGTAACCCTGGCTCGCATAATAGGTGAGCGGACGGTCATAGGCTTCTT
Organism: Nitratireductor sp. GZWM139; assembly: GCF_030068685.1. NCBI lineage: Bacteria > Pseudomonadati > Pseudomonadota > Alphaproteobacteria > Hyphomicrobiales > Phyllobacteriaceae > Nitratireductor > Nitratireductor sp. GZWM139. Next base: position 175,923 of record NZ_JAMQML010000005.1, read on the forward strand.
TCCAGGCAGCCACGAAAGCTTCGTTGGCGCTGTTCTCGAAGTCCGTGTTCCAGTGGCTGGACACGTTGACGCCCTTGGCGGCATCGCCAACCGCGTTCAGGATAACCGCATCCATGGACGGTTCGGCGACCACCATCGGCACGGTTTCGAGAAGGCCCGCCTGCTGATACTGGCGCAGAAACGCAATGCCCAGACCACCGGGATGGAACTGGAACACGACATCCGGCGCGGCGTCGCGGATCTGCGCCATTTCGGCGGCGAAATCGGTCTGGTCGAGGCGGGTATAGACCTCACCGACGATATCGCCCTTGAAGAACCGCTTGAAGCCGGAGATGGCGTCCTTGCCGGCCTGATAGTTGGGGGCCAGTACGAAGGCCGTCTTGTAGCCCAGATTGGTCGCGTTCTGTCCCGCGCTTTCATGCAGGCTGTCATTCTGCCAGGACACCACGAAATAGTTCTCGTTGCATTCCTTGCCGGCGAAATTGGACGGCGCGGCATTGGGGCTGATGTAGAAAGCGCCTGCATCGACAATGTCCGGCACGGTGGCGCCGGCAACGTTGGAGAAGACGATACCCGTGAAGAGCTTCACGCCCTCATTGTTGAGGTAGCGATCCGCGATCTGGCGGCCATTGCCCGGTTTCAGACTGTCATCCTCGACCATCAGTTCCACCGGAACACCGCCGAGCTTGCCGTCTTCTGCGTCAATGGCCAGCTGGAAACCGTCGCGAATGTCCTGCCCCAGATAACCGGCCGGGCCGGACAGCGTGGTGATCATGCCGATCTTGACCGGCTCCTGCGCCGCCAGCGGGGTCGCTGCGGCTGCAGCCAGCACACCGGCCAGAATGGTCTTTCTCAATGTCATTTCCCGTTCTCCTCTGGTTCCCGCGCTGTGCGCGTTGTTGCCGGCTAGCTGACGTCCTCGACCGCGAGGGGACAGAACCGGAAGCTCGTCTCATCCGTTTTCAGACGACCGAAAACGGGGGCTGGAAAGTGGTAGGGTGCGAGAACAGCATTGCCTGCCGCAGCCTGGGCCAGAAGCCTCTGCCGGGTGCTGCAGGCCTGTTCCGGGTTCTCACAGAAGTTCGAGCTGACCGCCGCATCATCCAGCTGCAGCGGATGATGGATGGCATCGGCCGGAAACATCACGTCGCCGTGCGGGGTCGACAGAATGACGGCAGCCATTCCCGGTGAATGGCCGGGGGCCGGCTGGAAGCAAAGCCCCGGCGCAATCTCCGCGTCCGCAGCGACCGCTTCGTAACCGACCGTCTCCACGATGGGAGCGATGCTGTCGGCGAATGCGCCGTGCAGCGTTCCCACACCGTCCGGGCCAACGCCATCGTTCTCACGGTCGATTGCCGACCAATGGTCAAGTTCGGCCCCGCACACCACGTAGCGCGCGGAGGCGAAAGTCGGCTGCCAGACACCCTCCACCAGACATGTGTTCCAGCCAACATGATCTGCGTGGAGATGCGTGTTGATGACGATGTCCACCTGCTGCGGCGCAACGCCGAGCGCCGACAGCGCGTCGAGAAAGGAGCCGCTGCGGCGATGCCAGGCCGGACGGTCGGGCCGCTCCTTGTCGTTGCCGACACCGCAGTCGATCAGGGCGGTGAAATCCGGTGTTTCGATCAGGTAGCTGTTGAAGCTCAGCCGCACCGTTCCGTCCGACGCGTTGACCGTGCCGGACGGAGCGCGGGTTTCGGCAGCCGCCAGAGCGTCGGACGACAATGCGCCGAAAATGGCTTTTGCCGGCCACGCAATGTTTGCGATGTCGGGGATGCATGTCACCCGCACCGGGCCGCATTCCAAACGGTCGACAACCATGTCGACGCCCTCAAGTTTCTGCCGAATTACCCGCATGTCGTGCGCCTCAGAAGCTGCAGTCTTGGGCGAATGGATCGCCGTGAGCAGACATGAGTTTCTTGCGCGTCTTCAGAACCAGTTCACCCGCATCGTTCTTTTCAACACGCATCGCGTACCAGTCCTGGACCGGATGCTGGTTTGCGCCGAACTCGAAAGCACCGCGTGTGGTCTCGAAGTCGGTCTCGCGAAGGGCGCTCCGGAACGCATCCAGATCGCTGATGTCGCCCTCGACCTTGCCGAGCGCCGACGCGAAGGCGAGCGCCGTGTCATAGCCCTGCGCCGCATACATGGTGGGCGTGCGGCCGTAGGTTTCCTCGAACTGCGCCACGAAGGCCGCATTGGTCGGGTTGTCGAGATCGGTGTTCCACGCGCCGGAAACATTCAGGCCCTCGGCAGCGTCGCCAACAGCCTTCAGGATCGCGTGATCCATCGACGGCTCGGAGACAACCATCGGAATGGAGCCAAGCAGGCCCGACTGCTGATACTGGCGCAGGAAAGCGATGCCCAGACCACCGGGCTGGAACTGGAAGACCACGTCCGGCGCGACTTCGCGGATCTGCGCCATCTCGGCGGCGAAGTCGGTCTGGTCAAGGCGCGTGTAGATCTCGCCGACGATCTCGCCGTCGAAATAGCGCTTGAAACCGGTGATCGCGTCCTTGCCAGCCTGGTAGTTGGGTGCGAGCACGAAGGCGCGTTTATAGCCGAGGTCGCTGGCGTTCTTGCCGGCGCTGCCCTGCATCGTGTCGGTCAGCCAGGACAGCACGAAATAGTTGGGGTGGCAGCCCGCGCCGGCGAACTCCGAGGGCCCGGCATTCGGGCTGACAAAGATCGCGCCCTCATCGACGATATCGGGAACGGTCGCACCCGCCACATTGGAGAAGATGATGCCCGTGAAGAGCTTCACATCTTCATTGTTCAGGAAGCGGTCGGCGATCTGGCGACCATTGCCGGGCTTCAGTCCGTCATCCTCAACGAGGATCTCGACCGGAACGTCGCCAAGCTTGCCGTCATTCATCTTGACCGCGAGCTCGAAACCGTCGCGGACGTCTTGTCCCAGATAGCCCGCCGGCCCCGAGAGCGTGGTGATCATGCCGATCTTGACCGGTTCTTGAGCCCCACCGGTCACCACGCTCCCCAGGAGGCCGGCGAGCGCGAACAAGCCTGCTTTCATGTTTTTCATTTTATCGTTTCCACTTTGCAGGAGAGGTTAGAGTTGAACCCAATTCGCAGGCGGCTCCTTGCCCGGATGAACCGTTCCGCAATTGGGACAGATGCGCGCCTTCTCGTCGGCGTAGAACGCCTCGTAGATGGGCGGCAGGTCACGCACAATGCTCTTGAGTGAAACCTCGACGCGTTTGACGAGCGCCTGGCATTCGAAGCAATACCACTCGAACGCGTCGCGTTCGTCGGGCTGGCGCTTGGGTTCTACGACCAGCCCGACAGAGCCTTCCTGCGGACGTTGGGGTGAATGACGCACATGCGGCGGCAGGAGAAAGATTTCCCCCTCGCGGATCGGCACGTCATGGAATTCGCCATTGTCGACGACCTTCAAAAGCATGTCGCCGCGCAGCTGGTAGAAAAACTCCTCCACCGGATCGTCATGATAGTCGGTGCGTTTGTTGGGGCCGCCAACGACCGTCACCATCATGTCTGCGTCTTCCCAGATCTGCTGGTTGCCCACCGGCGGGCGAAGAAGATGTTCGTGTTCGTCGATCCATTTTGAGAAACTGAAAGCCGACAGTCTTCTTTTCGTCGTCATGTCAAACTCCCGTTTTTCCGCTGCCGTGGATGCGCCTGCGCCCATTCTTGCGGCAGGGCACGCCAGATTGTTTCGCTGGTTAATGGCATCTGCAGCTTGTGCGGACCGAACGGCGCGACCGCATCCGAGACCGCATTGAAGATCGCGGCTGGCGCCCCGATGCAGCCGGCCTCCCCCACGCCTTTCGCACCGAGTGCGTTGGCCGGAGAAACGGTCTCCAGTTTTGCGATATCGACGGCTGGGATGTCGATGGCGCGGGGCACGGCATAGTCCATCAGGGATCCCGTCAGAAGCTGGCCGTCATCGTCATAGACAATGCGCTCCATCAGCGCCTCACCAAGCCCCTGCGCCATGCCGCCGACCAGCTGGCCGCGCACAAGCATCGGATTGACGACGCGACCGGCATCGTCCACCCAGGAGAGCTTCTCGAAGGTCGGCGCGCCGGTGCGCGGATTGATGGACACAAACGCGAGGCAACAACCGCTGCTCCACGCTTCGCCTTCGGCGTGGTAGACGACGGAACCGGTCAGAAGCGGCTTGAGGGCCGGACCGGGTGCTTCTCCCGCCACATGATCGGCCAGGGCATTCCAGCTTATCGATGCAGCGCCCACAACACCGGCCGAAATACCCTCACGGGTGAAAAGCAGGATTTCCGGATCGCACTGGAAAAGCCCGGCGGCGATCTCCGTCAACTGGCCCCGTAACATCTCGCAGGCGCGAACGACTGCGCTGCCGCCGATGGCCGTGCCCCGGCTCGCCAGCGCGCCGATGCCGCCGGAAAGATCGTCGGTATCGCCCTGCCGGACGGCGATGCGATCGGGCGAGACCTGAAGCATGTCGGCCGCGATCTGGGCGAAGGCCGTCTCGCGTCCCTGCCCCTGCGCGCTCGCCCCGGTCAGGACCTGAAACATCCCGTTGCGGCAGAAATTCACATCCGCGCTTTCCCAGCCCTGCCCGCAGGGTTCGATGTAGAGCGCCAGACCGAGACCGACGACTTCACCGGCAGCCCGCCGTTCGTCACGCTGCGCAAGCAGGGCCTCATAGCCTGCATGGCTGCGCATCCTGTCGAGGAGCTGTCCGTAATCGCCGGAATCGAGCGTCTGGCCGGTCGGCGTCGTATAAGGAAAGGAGTTTGCGTCGATCACGTTTCTGCGGCGCAGTTCCAGCGGATCGATTTTCAGCCGTTTTGCCGCAGCATCCATCAGGCGCTCCAGCAGCATTGCCGCCTCGGGACGGCCTGCACCCCGGTAGATGCCAACGGCGGCGCGGTTGGCGCGATAGCCCTTCAGGTCGATGTCCATTGCCTGAACCCGGTAGGGGCCGGGAAGGATGCGGCTCGCATTGCGACCGGGAATGGCGGCGCTGTAGGGCATCCAGTGACCAAGCTGAAACGCCAGCCGCGCCCGGAGCCCGAGCAGAACGCCATCTGCGGACAAGGCCAGTTCGCCCTCGCTGCGCGCGCCACGCCCCTGCGTCGCGGCGAGCAATTCCTCACCACGGGTGGCGCACCATTTGACCGGCGCCTTCAGATGCCGCGCTGCCCAGGCGACAACCACATCTTCGGGATAGATCGACGATTTCCCGCCGAACGCACCGCCAACATCCGGCGCGACAACGCGCACCTGCGCCAGAGGCAGGTCGAGAATGCGCGCAAGATCCTCACGCACCCGGAAAGGGGTCTGCGTCGAAGCCCAGACGGTCAGCGTGTTCCGGGACCAGTCGGCAAGCGTTGCGCGCGGCTCGAGCGCGGTCGGAGCCACCAGCGCGTGTTCCACCGACACAGTGACAATGTGCGCCGCCTGCTCAAAGGCCGCGTCCACATCGCCATCGGTGTGGTGGTGTGCGTAGATCTCGGCTTCTGCCGCTGCACTGCCGCCCTCCGACGGCTCCACATCCAGAAACACGCTCTGGGCGGCGTCACGGGCAGCGGAAAGGGACGTTGCGATGATGGCGGCAACAGCCTGACCTGTCGCCTCGACAACACCCTTTGCCAGTGGACGCAGCGGGCGCGCGCCCATATCCGCCAGTACCAGATTAATCGCTGATGCGCCCAGATCACCAAGGTCGTCAGCGGTCAGAACGGCGACAACGCCTTCCGCCCGCCGGGCCGCTTCAACATCCAGCGCGACGATCTCGCCGCATGGATAGGGGCTGCGGACAAATTCCAGGAAAAGACAGCCCTCGGGCAGGAGATCGTCGACATATTGGCCGCCACCGCGCACAAGGCGCATATCCTCGACACGCAGAAGGCTGCGGCCAAGCCATGCATCTTTTCGTGCGGAGGTGTTCTCGCCGATATCCAAACTCTGCTCCCCATCGCGATCCTTGGTGGATCGTCGTTCGTTGGCGAGAAGCAAACATGGAATTCATCTATATGACCATCTGGATTTATCGTATTAATTTATCAGTTTTCATTATAAGAACGCCATATGAAGGTCACCATCAGACAGATCGAAAGCTTTCTTGCCGTTGCCAATGAGGGAAGCTTCTCCGCCGCAGCACGACGCCTCGGCTCGGCGCAGCCCGCACTATCCCAGGCCGTTCGGGATCTGGAGCTGGAGCTTGGCGTGCGCCTGTTTGACAGAACGACCCGGCGCGTGGAGCTGACGAGCGCGGGACGCGAGTTCATGGGCGCGTCTGGCAAGGTTCTGGAAGATCTGGATCACGCCGTGCAGAACGCGCGCGATCTTGCTGATCGCAAGCGGGGCCGCATCCGCATCGCCGCACCGCCACTGCTGGCGGCAGTCGTGTTGCCGCAGGCGATTGCCGAGTTTCAGGCGCAGCATCCCGGCATCAGGCTGGAGCTGGTCGATGTGGGCACCGAGCAGATCGTGGAAAGTGTGCTCAATGGCCAGGCCGAGTGTGGGCTTGGCACATTTCCGCCGGGCGAGACGGGCATTGAGCGGACCGTTTTGATGCGGGACAATCTGATGCTTTTTTGCGCCTATGACAGTCCCTTCACCGGAAAATCGACTGTGGAATGGGCTGATCTGGATGGGCAGCCCCTGATCACGCTGACACGCGACAGCGGCATTCGACTGCTGGTCGAGGTCGGTTTCGAGACCGTGCGCCTCCCGCTGAAACCGGCCTTTGAGGTTTCGCTGGTGACAACGGCTCTGGCACTGGTGGAGGCCGGGCTCGGCGTTGCCGTTCTGCCCACCTATGCGCTCGCTTCAGCGCAGCATCACAAGGTGACCGGCAAGATACTCACCAATCCCAGCATCGCCCGCGAAGTGGTTCTGATCCACGCCAGCGGCCGCTCCGTCGCGCCGGCAACAGCCGCCTTTGCAAGCGTGGTGCGGCGCATGGCGCAAAGGCTCACACCGCGCGAGCAGAGCTAGGGTCGGGATCTAGGGTCAGGACCGCTCCGGGCTGCCTTCGATCATCGCAACGAGCGCCCTGGCGAGATCGGTATCCGCATTGGCCAGATCGGAGATCACGTCGAAATGGTGGCGGTCCGGGACTTCCATCAGCGTGGAGGTCAGTCCCGCTGCCGACCACATTTCATGATAGGCGCGCGACTGCCGGCGAAAACCCGCCGGCTCGCCTTCTGCATAGGCGACGATGATGGGCGGGCCGCTCGCGGGAATGTTCTCGGCAGGGCTGAGGTCAGCCACTTCCTGCGGTGTGAGCGACATCCATTCCTGCACAAAAGACCGTGCGATGGGGGCCAGGTGGAACAGCCCGCTCACCGGCATCGCACCCTTGATCACATTTGTCGGAACGCCGAATTCCTCATGCCAGCCGGCCGAGAGCAGTGCGCCCGTCAGATGACCGCCTGCCGAGCTGCCGCCCACGAAGATGCGTTCGGGATCGACGCCGTGGACCTTTCCCTCCCGCCACAGAAACGCCAGCGCCGCACGAACCTGACGCACGATTTCGCTCAGGCTCACGGCCGGGGCAAGTGTGTAATCGAGGACGGCAGTGGCGATGCCCTTTTGCGCAAGCATCGACGCCATGAAGCCTGAATCCTGCTTGGAAAGCGCGCGCCAGTAGCCGCCATGCACAAAAAGGAAGACGGGCCGCGCCTCGCCCTCACGCACGCCGAAAATATCGAGGGTCTCGCCGCTGGTCTGGTCGTAAACCACGTCGCGCAGACCAGCGAGCGGGGCGCAGGCCTCCTCCGACAGCCGGCGATAGCGCGCCATCTCGTCGGCGAATGCCTGCTCAGACACGGATGCCCGCGCATTGTAGTCGACATCGAGAACGTCCTTCGGCAGCGCTTCCTCGCCGGCGAACGGGCTTGTCGTCATCATGTGTCTGACCTTTCGTGATTGAGCCCGAGGCAGGCGAGGCTGCCTGCCCGCATATGGCTACCCCTTCAGGGATTGCTCCCGAAATACTGCACCGCAAGCTCGCGGATCGTCCCGTCCTCCCGGGCCCCGATCACCTCGACGGTGAGCGGCTTGCGCAGCGGGCTCTGCGGCGGCAGGCCGAAGCCGTATTTGTCGGGATTGAAAACCGCGCCGACAACCGAGAAAGGCGCTGCCGGGTGGTTGTTGGCGAAATACTCCAGCACCGGCTTGTCGCCGATGATCGCATCCACATGCCCCCTGAGCAGAGCGTCGGCGGAGCGGGAGATATTCGGGAACGGCACCACAGCCAGTCCCGCAGCCTGTGCGAATTCCTCGGCCGTGCTCCCGTCCGTAACCGCGATAACGCGGCCACCGAGATCGGCAACGCTGTGAATTTCGCCACGCAGGGACAGGGTGGTCATCACACTGGTTACCGAAGAGGTCACGAATGCGACGACGATCACACCGAAGACGAGCCACAGGCCCTGCCAGACACGCCCGAACCAGCCAAACAGGTTCTTGCGAGCAGGCGGCTTGCCCGAGGTGGCAATCGTCATGACAGAGTAAAAGCTCTCCGCCAGCCCGTCGCGCCAGCGTTTGGGAAATGATTTGTCGAAATGCCGGTCAAAGAGCGTGTAGCCAAACGTGGCGGCGAGAACGACGAAACCAAGCCATGCATAGGCTGTGAGGAAGCCTGAATCCCGCAGGCCCCGCAGCAGGTCCCACAAGCCGTTCGAACCACTGTCATTGACCATGATGCGCAGACCGGAATCGAACCATGGCTGCGTGAATTCGATGCGTTCGGCGCGCGTCTCGGTGATCGTGAGATTGGTGACGGCGACATCCAACTCGCCTGCGGCCGTTGCATTGACCATCTCGCTTACCGTGTCGAACGGCACGTAGCGATATTCCAGCTCCAGTTCTTTGGCCAGATACTCCCAGAGATCGATGGCCATGCCGGAGAAGCGCCCTTCCTCTTCGGAAACGAAGGGCGGGCTTTCGTGAACCCCGACGATCAAAGGTTCGTCCTGTGCGGCGGCGGGTGCTGCGACACCCAGGGTCATGGCGCAGATGACAGCCAGCGCCAGACGCTGAAACCAGATGGCGGAAAAGCGAAGAAGGCCGCGATTACGAGGTGGCGTTTGCTGGTTCGTCATGGTGGCGTGCACGGAAAATCAGGGGGAAAATCAGGGAAGGATCGAGATGGTGATAAAGGCGGCGAAGATCACCAGGTGAATGCCGCCCTGCATGATCGTGGTTCGCCCGGTCGCCAGCGACAGCGTGCTGGTGAAGAGCGTCAGCACGAGAAGCACCATGTGCTCGGACGCCAGACCGAGGATCAGCGTCTTGCCCTGAAAAACCGAAATCAACGCAACGGTAGGAATGGTCAGACAGAGGCTGGCGAGCGCCGAACCGAGCGCCAGATTGAGGCTGGTCTGGAGACGGTTCTGTGCAGCCGCGCGGATGGACGCAATGCCTTCGGGCATGAGCACCATCAGGGCGATGACCACGCCAACCAGTGCGTCGGGCAGGCCGGCCTGTTCGATCTTCTCCCCCACGGGATCGGCCAGGATTTCCGCGAGCATGACAACGGCGACAAGCGACACAGGCAGCGCCAGAAGCGAGGATATGAGCATACGGCGCGGCGGAGGCTCATGCGCATGATCGTGCCCATGTCCCTGGGGCTCTCCTATATCGAGAAAGTCGTCGCGATGGCTGAACATCTGGACGAACAGGAACAGCGCATAAAGGCTGAGCGAAACGACGGCGACGAAGATAAGCTGTGCCGGCGCATAAACCGGCCCCGGCTCGCCGACCGTGAAGTTCGGCAGCACAAGACCGAGCACGGCCAGCGTGCCCAGAACGCCCAGAGCCGCCGTGGCGCTGCGCCCCTGAAAGCCCTGCTCGTGATAGCGAATGCCGCCGACCAGCAGGCAGACGCCGACAATGCCGTTCAACACGATCATGATGGCTGCAAAAACGGTATCGCGGGCCACCGGACTGTCGCCCGCGGGATCGGCCAGAAGAACGGACACGATCAGCGACACCTCGATAATCGTCACGGCCAGCGCCAGAAGGATCGAACCGAAGGGCTGGCCAACCCGATGGGCAATCACCTCGGCATGATGGACTGCGGAAAAAACCGACAGAAACAGAAACGGCGCAGCGAGGAGTAACAGAAAAACTGAAGTCGTTTCACCGGCCTGATGTTCGATGAAGAACGATAAGCCAAGTGCCACAATGGGCGCTGCGAGTGTCCAGGCTGGATTACGAATCATTTCGCCAATCTTCCAAGCAATAAATATCGAAGCGTATGTGAGGGGCCTGACGCCAAACGGTTAGCCATATTACGATTATGCGCATCGAAGCATTATCCTGTGCCCTGCGGGAATGAAACCCGCGCATTTTTTAAAGCTGTTCACAGGAAACATGGTTCTTCGGGCTGTTCATTCGAATTCGGCCTGTTTTTTCGCAAGTTTTCAGCGAATCCAGCCCATGACCACCCCATGGCCACGTATTTTGCGAGCGCCGCCAAACGACTAAACGCGTGAGAAGAAGTAAAATGGCGGTCTTGACCTTGCCTTCCAGAAACGAAAGAACTCCAATAGATGCTATTGGCGCCGACACGTTTTTTGCAGGAACGCTGTAATCTTGGTGTCGAATTGATGGCCTAAGTCTGGAAGCAAGTGCAGCGCGACCGCTGCGGGTTTGAGTAGCAATGGGGCGTTGTGTGTCGCGAACAACAAGAGTCACTGTTTCCCGTCTCCCCAGGCTTGCCCTGCTACTGGCCCTGAGCGCCTTACCGGCAGCCTGTGTATCCGAGATGTCCGAGCTGACCTCGCCAGCGCCCGACCAGGCGTGGAATGCTGAAGGCAAGAGCGGCGACTATTCTGTGCCGGCAAATATGGAGGCGGCTTCCCCCATCTCCAGCGCCGACCAGCGCTCTCCCGCATCGTCCACCCCTCAGATCCGCAGGGACCACGCCTACACGCTGCCCGAGCTGATCGACATGGGGCAGCGGCTGAACCCTGCGACGCGCGTTGCATGGGAGCAGGCGCGGCAGGCGGCCACCGCCGTGGGCATGGTCGAGGCCACCTTCCTGCCCGTCATCACGGCCAACATCATCGCCGGTCAGCAGGAGGTGACAACGCCGATCCCCACGCTGACAGGCGGCACAGCCTATCTCGACACGACCGTCAGCGGCGCGGTTCCGAGCGTCACCCTGCAATGGCTGATCTTCGATTTCGGCGAACGACAGGCATGGCGCGACGCCGCCAAGCAGAACGCCTATGCAGCCAGCGTGAGCTTCAACGGCACGCATCAGGCGCTGATCTACAACATCACGCGCGCCTATTATCAGTATGGTGCGGCCAGCAGGAACCTGCAGATCGCGCGGCAGACGCTGACCAACAGCCGGCGTCTGCAGGATGCCGCCAACACACGCTACAAGAACGGTGTCGGCACCACGATCGAAACCGCACAGGCGAAACAGATCGTCGCCCAGTCCGGTTTCCGCCTCGTGCAGGCCGAGGACACGGCGCGCGATTCCTATCAGGATCTGCTTGGCGCAGTTGGCCTCTCGCCCCACACCAACATCAAGATTGCCAGCGATGCGGCGCGTCGTCTGCCGCGCCCCCGCGCCCTGCCGACAGAGGAACTGGTCAGGACCGCGCTCGCCCGCCGGCCCGACGTTCTGGCAAGCTACGCAGCGGTGAAGGCCAGCGAGGCCAATGCCCGCGCCGCCGACGCCGCCTTCATGCCAAAAGTCTATCTCGGCGCGATGGCAGCCGCGAACAATGGCCGCATTCAGGCCGGCAGCCTGCCGGGCCTCGGACTTCAGAACACCTCGACCGGCATCGTCGTCGGCGCTTCGGTTCCGATCTATGATGGTGGCCTGCGCGCCAACCAGCGCCGTCAGGCGCAGTCGGTAACGAGGGCGGCCATCGCCACCCATGAGCAGGTGCGCACCGCAGCCATCCGCGAGATTGTCGTCGCCTCCGACACGCTGCGCTCGGCGCTGGCTTCGCACAGCGCTGCGAGCGAACTCGTCAATGCGGCCGGCGTCACCTACAACGCGTCGTTCGAGGCCTTCAAGAACGGGCTGGTGCCGATCACCGATGTGACGACGGCGGAGACCGGGCTTCTGGACGCGCGACAGGCGCAGGCCGACGCCCATGCCGCCTCGCTGATCGCGGCCTCCACGCTCGCCTTCTCGCTCGGGAACATGACCTCCAAGAACGCACCGTCACAGGCGGTTCGCTAGTTCCGGTCATTGTTGCGCCGGAACACAATCCATTCGCCCAGGAGAATATGATGCGGCTTCGTTTGGGAAAGAAATACGGGCACCTGGTTCACGGCCTGAACTGTGCCTGCCACAGTCCTGAAGCGCTCAGCCTTTTTCAGCGTGTCGACAAGGGCCTGTCGCGCCGCTCGGTCCTGCGCGGCATCGCGGCAACACTGGCCGCGCCCGCTCTTGGCGTTGCCTCGCCAAGCTTCGCGCAGCCGGCTCCAAAGCCGATCCTGCTCAAGAATGTGCGTATTTTCGATGGCCGTTCGGCGCAGCTCATCGATGGCAAATCCATCCTGATCGAAGGCGCGCGCATCGCAGCCCTGCCAGCGCAGGACGACACCGTGAGCGATGCCGAAATCATCGATTGCGGCGGACGCACGATCATGCCCGGCATGATCGACGCGCACTGGCACACAATGCTTGCCGGCATTTCCCAGATGACCGCGATGACAGCGCAGGTGCCCTATGTGCATCTCGTTGCGGCCGAAGAGGCGGAGCGCACCGTCATGCGCGGCTTCACCTCGGTTCGCGATGCGGGCGGCCCCTCCTTCTCTGTCAAGCGTGCGATTGATGAAAGCCGCATCCCCGGCCCGCGCATCTACCCGTGCGGCGCCATGGTGTCGCAGACTTCGGGCCATGGCGACTTCCGCCCGCTCTACGAGCTGCCGCGTTCGCCCCAGACCAATCTGAGCCATGCGGAAGAAGCGGGCATTTCGGCGATCGCCGATGGCGTGCCGGAAGTTCTGCGCCGGGTGCGCGAACAGCTCATGCTCGGAGCGAGCCAGATCAAGATCATGGCGGGCGGCGGCGTTGCCTCCGCTTACGATCCGCTCGACAGCCTTCAGTTCACCGAGGAAGAAATCCGCATGGCCGTGACGGCCGCTGAAGACTGGGGCACCTATGTGTGCGCCCATGTCTACACCTCGAATGGCATCAAGCGCGCCCTGGCCGGCGGCGTCCGCTCCATCGAGCACGGGCAGCTTGCCGATGAAGAGGCAGCGCGCCAGATGGCCGACATGGGCGCGTGGTGGTCCATTCAGCCATTCCTCGCCGATGAAGATTCCAACATGTATCCCAATCCGCTGCAGCGCGAGCAGCAGAAGCTGATTGCCGAAGGCACGGTGCGCGCCGTGGAGCTGGGCAAGAAGTTCGACGTCAAGATGGCGCTGGGCACCGACATCCTGTTCAACCCGCAGGCGACCGCCAGCCAGGGCAAGCAGCTGACCAAGTTCGCCCGCTGGTATGACAATGCCGACGTTTTGCGGATGCTGACGAGCGGCAATGCCGACCTGCTGGCGATGTCGGGACCGCGCAACCCCTATTCCGGCAAGCTCGGCGTCGTTGAAGCCGACGCCTTTGCCGATCTTCTGCTGCTCGACGGCAATCCGCTGGAAAACATCGACCTGATCGCCGATCCCGAGACCAGCATGAAGCTGATCATCAAGGATGGCCGCATCCAGAAAAATACATTGGGAGCATAGGAATGCGTGCATCACTGGCTGTTCTGGCTGCCGCCACCCTTACAGCGACTGCACTTGGCGCGAAGGCCTCGGACCTTCCTGCTCCCGCACAGAACGAGGGCGAAACCCAGCGCCCGTGGGTGCTACAGATCACGCCCTATGTGTGGGGCACGGGCCTCAGCGGCGATGTGTCGCCGTTTCGCCGCGGCCCCACAATCGGCATCAAAAAGAGCTTCTCCGACGTGATTGAGGATCTCGACTTCGCCGGCTTCGTGAATGTCTGGGGCCGGTATGAGCGCTTCGTGTTTTCAGCCGATATGCTCTACGTCTCGACCACGGACAGCAAGGTCGTCCACGGCACGATCCCGCGCCCGCCCCTCTCCGTGCGGCTTGATGCATCGATCGACACCAGGCAGTTCACCTCGACGCTGCAGGCCGGCTACCGCGTGATCGAAACGCCTGACTTCACATTCGACGTGCTCGGCGGCGTGCGCTTCTGGCACATCTCGAATGATGTCGATCTGGACGTCGAGGTCGCCGGCCAGAAGCGCAGGATCAGCTATGGCGAGGATTTCGGCTGGGTCGATCCGGTCATCGGCGCGCGCGCGTTTCTGCGCATGACGGAGAAGCTCTCGCTTCAGGCACAGGCCGATGTCGGCGGGTTTGGCGGTGGATCGAACTCCACCTGGTCGGTTCTGGCCACCGCGAATTACACGATGACGGATCACCTGTCCGTGTCAGCCGGCTACAAATATCTCGACATCAATTACGAAGATGACGGGCACGTGTTCGACACGACCATGAGCGGGCCGGTTATCGGTCTTACCTATCGCTTCTGACCAATCGGCATAACGGTTTCGGGCATGCATGGCCCAAAACCGCCCGCAACCAGCAGCGTCGTCCGGAGCGACGACCGACAGACGAAAAGGAGGTTACCGTGCGAAGACAATCCAGCCCCCGCACCGGTGGCCGTTTCAGGTTCCTCTTGCCGCTGGCCACGCTTCTGGCCGCCAGTGCGCCCGCTCATGCGGCAGCGCCCTCGGTGCCCATGTTCGGCAGTTTTTTCCCCTACTGGCTGCTCAGCCTTTTTGCCGGCGTCATTCTGACGGTCGTTCTGCGGCTGGTTTTCGTCCTGATCGGCCTCGATGACATCCTGCGCTGGCGTGTCCCTGTCTATATGAGCATGGCTCTGGGGCTCACCTTCATCATCTCTTTCCTGGCATTTGGGCGCTAGAAAATGAAGCACTCCCCTTCCCGTCGCGTTCTCGCCGTCCTCGGTGGCGCAATCAGTCTGGCGATCATCGCCGGCGCAGGCGCGCTCGCCTATCGCAGCCATCTCGAGACACAGGCCAATCCGCTATCCGACGATGCATCGCTCGATGCCGAAACGGTGAGCATCGCCGCCGGCGTTGCCGGGCGCATCAAGGCCCTGCACGTGAGCGAAAACGCCATGGTCCGCGAGGGCGACATTCTTGTCGAGCTGGACGATTCCGCATACCGGATGGCGGTGGAGCAGACCCGCGCGGATCTGGAGATCGCAACGGCGGCCGCCCACGACCAGACGCGCAACATCCAGGCCGAGCGCGCCAATGCGCAGATCGCTGCGGAGCAGGTTGCGCGCGCCACGGCCAATCTCGAACTGGCGACCCAGACGCTCGACCGCCTGCTTCCGATGCAGTCCAAGGGCTATGTCTCCGCGCAGCAGATCGATGACGCCAGGACCGTCAAGCGCGATGCGGAAGTCAGCCTGAACGAGGCGCTGCGTCAGCAGGAAGCCGCCGAGGCGCTGGTGGGCGATGAAGAAGGCGTCGAAGCGCTGATCCGCGCCCGTCAGGCCGCCCTCGCCATCGCCGAACATGAGCTGGCCGGCACGATCATTCGCGCGCCCGCCGACGGACGCGTGGTCGATCTGACGGTCGGCAAGGGCGGCTATGTGCTGCCGGCGCAGTCCATGTTCACCCTCATCAAGACCGATGCGTGGTTTGCCTCCGCCGCCTATGTCGAAACCGTTCTCCCCGGCATTTCCGTTGGCGACTGCGCCACGGTCTACGCGCTTGCCGACCGCAAGCGGGCGATCAAGGGAACCGTGGAGAGCATCGGCTGGGGCGTTTCGTCAAAGGATTTCATCACCCTGCCGGTGGGCCTGCCGATCGTTCCGAAGTCGCTCGACTGGGTGCGCGTTCAGCAGCGCTTTCCGGTGCGCATCCGGCTGGTCGATCCCCCGGAAGATCTCATGAGAGTGGGCGCATCCGCCGTTTCGGTGATCCACCGCGATGACTCCTGCTAGCTCACCCCTTTCGCGCCTGCTCAGCCAGGCCTGGGCCGACCTGCAGCCTTTTGCCGGCCGCTTCGGGCTGACCTGGAGGGTCGCGCTTCTGTGCGCGATCGTCACCGCTGCGGCGATGATGTTCAAGATTCCGGAAGCGTCGATCAGCTGCTACCTGATCATCTTCCTGATGAAGGAAGACGCCGTTCAGAACTGCCTGATGGGTTTCGGGCTGATCCTGCTGGCCACGCTGGTGGTCGTGCTCATGATCCCGGTGATCAATCTGAGCATCGACAGCCCGGCCATGCGGCTGGCGATCATGTTCGGCGTCTCCTATGTCTTCCTGTTTTTGAGCTCGACCACACCGCTCGGAGAGCAGGCCGCCATTGTCGGCCTCATCGTCGCTTTCATCATGACGCTGGTGACGGATGTGCCGATTGGCCAGATCGGCAATCAGGGGCTTCTCGCGGCCTGGAAAATGGCCTGCATGCCCATGGCCCTGATGATCCTGTTCAATCTGGTCCTCGGCATTCCCGCACAGACACTGGTGCGCAACAGGATCGTGCGACGCCTGCGCGCCAGCGCCGACGTGCTGGAGAACCCGGAAGCGGGAGAAGAACTGCAGGAGCTGCTGGCCGAAGGCAACGACCTTTCCCTGCAGCAGATGCTGACGGTGAAGCTGCTTCACCTGATCTCCAAAGAGAAATCGACCTGGCTGAACGGCGCTGTCGAGACCAGCTATCGCGTCATGCTTGCGTCGCTCGCACCTGCGGGCAGCATTGCCCCGGAACGCGCCCGCGCACTGGCAGGTGAACTCCGGCAGGCTGCCGATGAGATCGCCTCGGGCAGCATCCCGGCTGCCCCTGCACCCGAAAACGCGACCGATGACAACACCGCCGCACGCAAACTCTCTTATGCGCTTGCAGCGCTTTCAAAGCCCGATGGCGGCGCGTCGCCGAAGCCCGCCCCGCAGCGGCTTCTGTCGGCTGACGCCTTCACCAACCCCGATCACCAGCGCTATGCGCTGAAAACCTCGCTGGCCGCGATCATCTGTTACCTGATCTACACCGGCATTCAGTGGGACGGCATCCACACGGCCCTGATCACCTGTTATGTGGCCGCGCTCGGCACGACGGGTGAAACCGTGCGCAAGCTCACGCTGCGCATCGTTGGCTGCCTCATCGGCGCTGCCATGGGCGTTGGCGCACTCCTGTTCATCATGCCCCACCTCACCAGCATTGGCGGACTGATGATCCTCGTCTTCGCCGGCACGCTGGTGGGCGCATGGGTCTCCTCCGGGAACGAGCGCATCTCCTATAGCGGCGTCCAAATCGCCCTCGCCTTCCTGCTGACCACGCTGAACGGATTTGGCCCCAGCTTCGAGTTTTCGCAGGCTGGCGACAGGATCATGGGCATTTTCGTCGGCATCTTCGTGATCTACGTCATTTTCACGCAGTTCTGGCCGAAAAGCGTCGTCAACGAGGTGCGCGACACGCTCGACCGCGTCAGTGGCGATCTCAAATCTCTGGCTGGCGAAACCAAGGATCGGCGCGACAGCGATCTGGCGATTTCCATGCGTGCCTTTGGCGATCTGGAACACGCTGACGAGATGCTGGACATGGCCTATTTCGAGCCCCGCAGCGAGCGCGCGCCCAATGAGCAGCTTGATGGGTATCGCGTGACGCTGGAGGAAATGCGCAGCCGGCTCTGTGGCCTTCAGGCCAGGGCATAAAGCCGTGCTCCAGAGACCGAAACAGCGTGGTTAACAAAGAGTTCAAAGCTCAGATTGGAGAAGATTACAAATTTGTAATCGCAAACACCGAACTCATGTCACGTTAATGGACAAGTATTGTTCGCCAGCTTAGTGTTTCCCTGAATCGCATTGAGGAATATCGTATATGTGCACATCTCTTATTTACCGCGACGTCTCCGACAACGTTTATTTCGGGCGGACACTGGAGCTTACGACCGACCTGCCATACCAGGTCGTCTATTTCCCGGCCGGTGTTCCGTTTTCCTCAGAAAGTGAAGGTCACCCGGCCCTCAAGTTTACAGGTAAATACGGATTTGTCGCCGTAACCATGCCCGGCCGCCTGCCGACGGCAGAGGCCCCGCTGGGCTTTCAGGATCTCAAGCCGCTGGAAGGCATGAACGAAAGCGGGCTGACCTTCAGCCTCCTCTCCTACCCCGCTGCCGGTGGCGCCCAGAAGGCAGTCGCTGCAACGCAGGCCGTGCTTTCGGCCACGGATCTGGGTTCGTGGGCGCTCAGCCAATTCGCCACTGTGGCCGAGGTCAAGCAGGCCCTCGGCGAGCAGCCGGTGCTTCTGGAAGCGCTGGCGCTTCTGGGGGGCGTTGAATCGCCGTTCCACTACGTCGTTCACGACGCATCGGGCGCCTGCCTGGTGATCGAGTTCAACAAGGGTGAGATGAAGCTCTATGACAACCCCGTCGGCGTGATGACCAACGGGCCGGAGTTCAGCTGGCACCTGACCAATCTCGACAATTACACGTTCCTCAGCAATGTCGACAAGACGAGCGCGACCTTCGGAAGCTACAAGGCCGTGCAGCCGGATTCAGGGATCGCCACGGCCGGCCTTCCCGCCTCCAACACGTCGGTGGGACGTTTCGTCCGGGCCGCCTACTACGCCCAGTACACCGAGAAGGCGAAGACCGCCGATCAGGCCGTGCAGACGCTGGCGCATGTCATGAACAATTTCGACCGCCCGCGCGGCGTGACCATTGACTATCCGAGCGAGGATGGCGGCCATCTGGAGGTCGCAGGCCTCTCAAATTCGAGCAGCGAAGCCTATGCGACGGAGTTCACCTGCTGGACGAACCTGTCGGATCTGGCCCGCCGCCGCTTCTACCTGCGCACCTATCGCAGCCTGAACTACACCTGCTTCGACCTCAATGAACTGGCTGGTTCGAAAGAGGTCTTCGTGCTGCAGATGGACAAGTTCGACGGTCTTTCCGCAGACGCGACCGACCTTCTCAAGCAGGCCAAGGCCGCCTGATCACGAAACGACGTCATGCGGCCGGCAAAACGCTTGCCGCCGCATGACGCTCCTCCCTGCCCCAACCGAATTCGATAACCGACGGGCTGGTGCAACACCCCCGTCCGCCACGCGATGGAGAGCCGCCATGAGCAAACATCGAAACGACAATCTGGACGAAGTCTACGGCGCCGGCGATCTGGCGCAGGCGCTGCCCAAGTCGCAGTTTCCCGGCACCGAGCGCGATGCGCGCCATGTGTATTCCGCCCTGCGCGACGAGCTGATGCTCGATGGCAATGCACGCCAGAACCTGGCCACCTTCTGCCAGACCTGGGAAGAGCCGGAAATCCATCAGCTGATGGATGACTGCATCGACAAGAACATGATCGACAAGGACGAGTATCCGCAGACCGCGGAGATCGAAATGCGCTGCGTGCGCATGCTTGCCGATCTCTGGCACGCACCGGAAGGCCCTGCCACCGGCTGCTCCACCACCGGTTCGAGCGAGGCTGCCATGCTCGGCGGTCTGGCCATGAAGCGCCGCTGGGAAGCCAAACGCAAGGCCGAGGGCAAGCCCACCGACAAGCCCAACATCATCACCGGCCCGGTGCAGATCTGCTGGCACAAATTCACCCGCTACTGGGACATCGAGCACCGCGAGATCCCCATGGAGAACGGTCGCCTGCTGATGACGCCCGAAGAGGTGCTGAAGCTGTGCGACGAGAACACGATCGGCGTCGTGCCGACGCTCGGCGTGACCTTCACCGGCGAGTACGAGCCGGTCAAGGCTGTCAGCGACGCGCTCGACAAGCTGCAGGCCGAAACCGGCCTCGACATTCCGATCCATGTCGACGGCGCAAGCGGCGGCTTCCTCGCTCCGTTCTGCGCACCGGAGCTGGAATGGGACTTCCGCCTGCCGCGCGTTCGCTCCATCAATGCGTCGGGCCACAAATTCGGCCTCTCGCCGCTGGGTGTGGGCTGGGTCATGTGGCGCGAAGAAGCCGACCTGCCCGAAGAGATGATCTTCTGGGTCAATTATCTCGGCGGCAACATGCGCGACATCGCCCTGAACTTCTCGCGTCCGGGCGGCCAGATCGTCTGCCAGTACTACAACTTCCTGCGTCTTGGCCGTGAAGGCTACGCCAAGGTTCACAACGCCTGCTACAAGAGCGCCAAGTATCTGGCTGACGAGATCGCCAAGCTGGGCCCGTTCGAGATCGTTTTCGACGGCGACAAGGCGCGCGGCATTCCGGCTGTTTCCTGGAAGATCAAGGACGGCACGGAGCCGGGCTTCACCCTGTTCGACCTGGCGGACCGTCTGCGCGTGCGCGGCTGGCAGGTGCCGGCCTACACGCTGCCGGCCAATTGCCAGGACCATGCCGTGCAGCGCATTCTCGTGCGCAACGGCGTGAGCCTCGATCTGTGCTCGCTCCTGATCGAGGACATGAAGGCCGCGCTCGAGCATCTCGAAGCGCACCCGAAGAAGACGCCGCTCGGCAGCGAAGACTTCTCCGGTTTCCACCATTGAGCGCGGCCTCACGGCTGCCCTCCAACCGGGACACGCGATGAGCACGCTGTCTGATACCGGGAACAAGGGGGCCACGCACGCTCGTGGCCCCTGGCCTTTCATCACATTGCGCAGTTTCGTGCTGCACGGCCAGCACATCGTTCTGAAATCGCGTGAGCGGCGCAAGGGGCTGATCCGCTTCCTGCAGCACGATGATGCGCCTGCCTGGCGGCAACCCGCCTACAATTGGTGGATGGGTCTCATCTTCGCCTGTGGCGCTTCGCTTTTCATGCTCGGCGCGGCGCTCTCCCTCGTTCACACATCGCTGGCGAACTGGCAGATCGGCCTCGTCTTCTTTCTGGGGTCCATCCCCTTCACCACCGCTGCCTTCATGCAGAACCTGCAGGCCGCAAATGCGCCCGACGACGCCCCTCCGAAGGCAAGCGCGGCTCCACAGCCCTTCCGGGTGATCGGCTGGCGGCCGGGCAATCTGGGCTGGCTGAGCACGATCACGCAGTTCGTCGGCACCATTGCCTTCAACTTCAACACGCTCGACGCCATCCATCCGCTGCCGGGCTGGTATGCGCAGGATCTGACCATCTGGCTGCCCGGCATTGTCGGCTCCATCCTGTTCATGATCTCCGGCTATCTGGCCTTCATGGAAATCAGCCATGGCTACTGGTCATACAGCTCGCGCGACATCGACTGGTGGATCGCCTTTTCCAACCTGTTGGGCTGCATCTTCTTTCTGACGGCCGGCGTTCTGGCCTTCGTTCCCAGGGGGCCTGAACCGGGCTGGATCGCGGATGTTGCCAACATCCATCTTTTCCTTGGAGCCACGGGCTTTCTGGTGGGCGCAGTGCTGATGATGCGCGAAAGCAGGCAGGTCGAAACAATCGACAACGCCCGCAAAACCGCCTCACAGGCAACAGCGTAGTTTTCCGGATGGGCGCAGAACGCCCGTCCATGGATGCCCCGCCTCAGGCAAAAGCCCTGCGGCGACGATTGCAACAATCATAAATTAGACTATAAGACTCAAGTTTAATTTCAACGGTTGCAGCAGGGTGCATTCATGACGATGCCAGGTTCTTTTCGCGCGCAGTTGCGTCTCCCGCAGATGGCCGGTTCGCGATTAACGGATGCGCTGATCAAGGGCATGGGCGCAGAGCCTCTCGAAGAGACGGCGCAGGGCACGCGGCTCGCGCACACATTCGGCCGCATCGCCGTCGAGACGCAGGCATCGGGCCTTGATATCAGCCTCGATGCGGATGACCGTACGTCGCTTGCCTATCTGCAGCTCAGCATCAGCCACCGCCTGCAATCGCTCGAAAAGGGCATTGAGCTTCCATGGGACAGCGACAACAGGCCCGGCATGCTGCTCCCCTATTTCCGCAAGATGCAGGTGGTCTCCACGCAGGACCTCACGCCCTCCATGCGGCGTGTCCGGCTTGCCGGTGAGGATCTGGAACGGTTCTCCCGCAACGGGCTTCACATGCGACTTCTGTTTCCGCCCGCTGGCAGCACCTCCCCTTCATGGCCGCAGATCGGCAGGAATGGCGACGCCGTCTGGCCCGACGATGAAAACCGCCCGGTCGCACGCGTTTACACGATCCGCACGATTGACGTGGCCGCCGGGCTGATCGACGTGGACATGGTTCTCCATGAGGGTGACGCCTATCCCGGCGCAGGCTGGGCGGCGCGTGCAAAGCCGGGCCACATCGTCGGCATGACGGGACCGGGCGGCGGCGAAGCCCCGCACACCGCCACGCTGGTGCTTCTGGGCGATGAAACCGCCCTGCCCGCCATCGGCCGCATTCTGGAAGGACTGCCGAAGGAGACGAACGCCATCGTGCGCATCGAGATCGCCAGTGAGGAGGAGAAGCAGCTGCTTTCCACCCGCGCGACACTCGATCTGGAATGGCTCGTGCGCGGCAATGCAGAGGCTGGAACGACGACGCTTCTGGTAGAGGCGGCAAAAGCTCTGGATATCAAGGGAGACGATCCCGATCTCTTCGTCTGGGCTGGATGCGAGTTCTCCGCCTTCAAATCCATCCGCAGTCATCTGCGCAAGGAGCTGCGGCTGCCCAACCGGCAGCATCTGGTCGTGTCCTACTGGCGGCGCGGCGTGGCCGGCGTTCACTAGGGGCAGGAAAGTGGGAACCGGTTTTCCGTCCCCGGACACGCGATTGCGCTCCGGGCCGGACTTCAGATCCGGCCCGGCTTCAAGGCTCAGATTTCCACCGTGCGGCCGGAACCGCCAACACCAAAAGCCTGTAGCAGCGCCGCCGGCGGCGCGACTTCCCGCTCACTGCCCGACTGAAGCAGGAAAGCCGTGGTCTGCGGCTCGCGATAGGCTTCCGTCGCCGCGCGCGATGCGCCCGTGCACAGGGCGCGAATGGCGCGAAAGCAGCCGCTATGGGTGACGACCACATGCGCCTGATGAGGGTCGAGCCCATCGAGCCATCCTTCGATCCGCGCGAAAAGCTCATCCTTGCTTTCGCCGCCGGGCACCCGGTAGCCCCATGGATCGGCTGCATGCTGCCTGAATTCTTCGGGCCGGTCGGTCTCCACGTCACTGAGCGTGTTTCCTTCCCAGGCGCCATAGGCGCGCTCGGCGATGTCGGGCGCTTCGATGAAACGGTCAAAGCCGATCTGCCAGCAATCCGCCAGAATGGACGCCGTCTGCCGGGCGCGCCCCAATGGGCTGACCCAGAAGCACACATCCCCGGGCAGGGTTCGCATATGCGCATCGACCGTTGCGGCGACGGCAAGACACTGCCGCATGCCATTGAGCGTCAGGGGCGCGTCCCTGCGCCCCTGCAATCGCCCCTGCCGGTTCCACTGGGTCTCCCCGTGCCGGATGAGCAGGATGGGCGGATAAAGGCCGGGCTCCCGGCCCGACGCCTCACATGCGTCACCGGCATGACCCGCTTCACGGGCAAGCATCTCGTCAGTCATGGATCAGAACGCCCTCCTGATGGCGCACGTCGAGACTGACCGCCTCACCGGCCTGCCGCCGCCCGCTGCCACGGTTATGGACTTCGTCCACGAGGAGCGTCTGGCCGGAGACCTCGACCGCATAGCGGATCATGCCGCCAAGGAACTCGGCGGATTGAACCGTGCCGCTGAGATCCGCATCCCCATTCTGCGCAAATGAAATGCTCTGCGGCCGCAGAACGAGCTTGCCCGCGCCGGGTCTTGCATCCGCCGCGCAGGGAATGGCGATGCCGGACGGCAGCACGAATGCGTTTCCGTCCGTCCGCTGTTCCACCACGCCTTCCAGAACATTGGCCGTGCCGAGGAATTTTGCCACGAAGGCATTGGCCGGCGTGTCGTAAACCTCGTCGGGCCGCCCCACCTGCTGCACGACGCCATCGGCCATGACCGCGATGCGATCGCAGATCGTGTTGGCCTCCTCCTGATCGTGCGTGACGAAGATGGTCGTGATGCCGAGCCGCCTTTGCAGTTTCAGGAGATCCTGCCGCATCTGTACGCGTAAATTCGCATCCAGATTGGAAAGCGGCTCGTCGAGCAGCAGAACACGCGGCTCCACGACGATGGTGCGGGCAAGCGCAACACGCTGCTGCTGGCCGCCGGAAAGCTGCGAGGGATAACGCTCGGCATACTGGTTCATGCCGACCATCTCCAGCGCCGCACTGACGCGCTTTGCAGTCTCCGCCTTCGGCACACGGCGTTCATCAAGACCGAAGGCGACGTTGCGCGCGACGGTCATGTGGGGCCAGAGCGCGTAGCTCTGGAACACCATGCCGACATTGCGCTTCCACGGCGCGGTGCCGACAACATCCTGCCCGCCAAGCAGGATCTGCCCTCTGGGCGTCGGTCCGAAACCGGCAATCGCGCGCAGCAATGTGGACTTGCCGGAGCCCGAGGGACCGAGGAAGGCGAAGAACTCGCCGGGCTCGATCTTCAGGTCGATGCCTTTCAGCACCTCCGTCCTGCCAAAGGAAAGCGAGACGTTGCGAATGTCGATCTCGACCGGCTCCACCCGGCCTGCGCCTTTGTCTGCGGTTTCAGCGGGGCCGTCGCCCGTCATGGATTTCATGGGCATGTTCATCTCAATGTCCTCCCCCTGGGGCGCTGGCGGCAGCCTGGTTGCGGCGGGCGTTCTCGACCAGACGATGCGACAGGTAGGTCGCCAGCCCGACGATCACGACCGCCATGATGCCCAGCGCTGCGCCGGGGCCGCGGCCTGCCGCCGATTGCATGAAAAGATAAAGTCCGTAGGCCAGCGGCGCGTCTTTCTCGCTGGAAACCAGCATGATCGTCGCCGAAAGCTCCACGGCTGCGGTTGCGAAACTGGTCACGAAACCGGCCACCAGACCGCTCACCATGAGCGGCACGACGACACGCCGGACCGTGCGCAGTTTCGATGCGCCGAGGTTCTCGGCCGCTTCTTCGAGTGCCGGTGAAATCTGCTGCAACGCGGCGGTGCATGAGCGCAGCGCATAGGGCAGACGCCGGACCGCGAGCGCGATCACGATGATGCCCCACCAGGTTGCCAGAGGCTGGCCGGTGAGCGGCATCTCCACACCGTAATAGACACGCAGATAGCCAATACCCAGCACCACGCCGGGAACGGCGAGTGCGGAGACCGCCATATAGTCCAGCCATTTGCGCCCGATAATGTTTGTGCGCAGAACCAGATAGGCGATGGCCGTGCCGATGATGATGTCGATCAGGCCCGCGAGCCCGGCATAGAGAAGCGTGTTCTGGATGAAGCCCCAGGCCGAGGTCAGCGCTGTCTCATAGTGCGCGAGCGTGAACCCGTCGGGCAGGACGCCGAACGACCAGACCGTGCCGAAGGACAGAAGCAGGAGCCCCAGATGCGGCGCAAGCACCAGCGCCAGGATCAACAGAACGACGATGTAGCAGAGCACCGCCTCGCGCCGCGTCAGATCGCGCCTGGAAAGTCCGCCACCGCCCTTCTGCGTGGTCGAATAATCCTTGCCGCGCATGCCGAGGAACGACACCCACATGGCGAAGATCGAGAACACGATCAGGATGCACGAGATCACGTAGCCCATCGGATCGGAGATGCCGACCGAGGAGATGCGCAGATAGGCCTGCGGGGCGAGCATGGTGTTGACGTTGAGCAGAAGCGGCGTGCCCAGATCGTCGAACACCTTGACGAAGACCAGCGATGCGCCGGCGATATAGCCGGGCATGGCCAGCGGGAACACGATGCGCCGGAACATGCGCACGCCGCTGGAGCCAAGCATCTGGGCCGCTTCTTCCATGGAGCGGTCGATGTTGCGCAGGCTGGCCGAAAGATTGATCAGGATGAACGGGAAATAGTGCAGGCTCTGCACGAAAATGACGCCGTTCAGCCCCTTCATGAAGGGGATCGTTATGCCGAAATATTCACGCAAAAGCAGGTTCACGCTGCCATTCGCGCCAAACAGAAGCTGCATTGCCACCGCGCCGATGAAGGGCGGCATGATGAGCGGCACGAAGGCCAGCGTCTGGATGATGACCGAGCCGGAGAAGTTGAACCGCGTGGTGAAATAGGCCAGCGGCAGAGCGATCGCGGATGCGATGACCACCGACATGCCCGCCACATAGACGGAATTGTAGAAAGACTGGCGAAACAGCGTGCTGGCGAAAAAGTCCTGGAAATTCACCAGGGTGAACGCGCCGCTGGAGGGATCCTGAAAGGCGACCTGGATGACTTTCAGAACCGGGACAACCAGAAATGCGCCGAGAAACAGGACGACGATGCCAGCCGCCAGATAGGGTCCGACAGACACGTTGAGCGCCGGCCGCCGAAGGGCTGCAGTGGGCATGGAAATGCTCCGTGGGAACAGGAAATCTTGAATGGCCAAACCGGCCCTGGAGCATCGGACCGGGAACCGGTCGCGGCCCGATGCTCAATCAATGGATCAGATCGTTCCGTGAGCGTCCGAATGGACGCCTGAGGACCTAAAGCAGAGACTTGGCCTTCTCGGCCAGTTCAGTGGCCTTGCGGTAGTTCTCGACCACCATGGCGTCCCACTGCTGCTCGATCTCGGCCTGACGGCCTTCGACCTTGGTGTCGGCCTCTTTGCGCTTCACCGTGAAGATCGCATTGAAGTCCGGATCGGCGGCTTCTTCAGCGGAGACCGGAAGCGCGTTGATCAGGGCCTTTGCTTCCTCGATCAGCTTGGCGGCCTCGGCATTGCCGGAGCCGGCTTCGGCGAGCGCAGTGTCCGCCGCCTGCACGGCAGCCGTGGCGTTGCGCAGATCATCAAGCCGGTAGGTGATCATCACGTCGAACAGCGAATTGATCACATTGTAGCGCTGCTCCGACACGTCGCTGTCGAAGTTCACCTTGGTTTCGATCGAACCGTCGAACGGGTTGGGCAGACCTTCCGGCGCGCCCGCATAGGCGTTCTTGTTCACCGGCAGACGCATGATCTTCGGATCGAAGAGCAGTGCCTGGCCCTTTTCCGACAGAAGGAAGTCGATGAACTTCTGCGCCGGCCCCTCATTGGGCGCATTGGCGACAACGCCGATATTGGCCGGCACCAGCGCCGTCACGCTCGGATAATGGAACTCGACCGGGAAGCCGGAGGCCTTGGACGAGAATCCGAAGAAGTCGATCACGATGCCGACGCCGAAGGAACCGCTGTTGACGCCGTCCGGCACGCCGAAGCTGCGCTCGGTGATCGTCTTCGCGTTGCCGGAAATCGCCTTCAGCGTCTTCCAGCCTTCCTCCCAGCCTTCACCCTGGAGAATGGTCTCGATGGTCAGGTGCGTGGTGCCGGAACGCGATGGCGAGGAAATGCCGACATGGCCGTGATAGACCGGCTTTTCGAGGTCGTCCCATTCCTTCGGCGCGGGCAGTTCGTAGGCGTCCATGTAGCGGGTGTTCCACATAAAGCCGTAGCCCGAGAGGGCGAAGCCCAGATACTGGCCGTCCGGATCGTTGATCGGATAGCCGTTGAGATCGGCCGGGATGCCATCGACCTCTTTGGAGTAGCTGCCGAGAAGCTCTTCGCCCTTCAGCACTTCGAACGCATCCGGCGCGGAAGCCCAGAAAATGTCGGACTGGTTGTTCTGCGCCGTCTCGATCAGATATTTCACGCCCGAAGACGTGCTCTTGTTCACCACCTCAACGGCAATCGAGGGGTTCTCCTTCATGAAGGCGGTCTTGAAAACATCCGTCAGATCGGAGGGAAAGGACGTTACGATGACGAGCTTGTCGTCGGCCGCATAAAGCGGCGACGCCGCCAGCAAGGCCGCGGCCGCGACCCCCAGTCCCAGCGTGCGATACGGCTTGCGTTTGATGTCAGGCATAAAATTCCTCCCAGAAATATACCGCGATCTTTTTCATCGCGAACAATCAGGAGCAACCGGCGTGCCAGTTTGCGCACCGCCCGGAATTTTTCGGCAATCCATTGATGTTCATGGGAAATTCAGGACGCGGAACTGACCGGCGAACGGGTCGTTTTTGACACATCCGCCCCAATCACGTGTCACTTTCGACACGCTCATCCTCCATGAAATCCTCCCGAACGAGGCCGTGGCGCTGCATTCTGAGATAGAGCTTCTTGCGCGGAATCCGCAGATGATCGGCGGCCATCTGCACCCGTCCGCCAGTCCGGCGCAGCGCTGCGGCAAGAACGCGCTTTTCGAATGCGTCAAGCTGGTCGGCAAGGCCGGGTTCCGCTCCGCCCATGGCGTTGCCCTGCGTCTCGCCGTCAATACCCAGCGCATGACGCTCTGCGACATTGATCAGCTCGCGGACATTGCCCTTCCATGGCCGCCGGCTCAGCTCTTCCAGCAGGTTCTGGTCCGGCTCGACAAAGCCGCGCTGAATCCGCCGGCCCGCCTGCTGTACATAGTGCATGAAAAGAAGCGGCACATCTTCCGGGCGCTCCCTGAGCGGCGGAATGGAAAGCGTCGCGACGGCGATGCGATAGTAGAGATCGGCGCGGAACGTGCCTTCCTCGGATGCCTCTTCGAGATCCTTCTTCGCGGCTGCAACCACCCGCACATCGATGCCGATCTCGTCCTTGCCGCCAAGCCGCGTGATGGTCTGCGACTGGAGCGCGCGCAGAAGCTGGGTCTGATGCGCAAGCGGCATGCTCTCGATCTCGTCGAGAAACAGCGTTCCGCCGCTCGCCTGTTCCAGCCTGCCGATGCGCCGGCGATCCGCCCCCGTAAAGGCACCCGGCTCGTGGCCGAACAGTTCGCTGGCGATCAGCGTGTCCGGCAGCGCGCCGCAATTGAGCGCGACAAAGGGGCCGTCGCTGCGTTGGCCGAGCGAATGCAGCGCATTGGCCACCACTTCCTTGCCCGACCCGGTTTCGCCATAGATGACGGTGTTGACGTCGGCCAGCGCAACGGCGGCGATGCGCTTGCGCAAGCGCTGAATGGCCTCGCTGTTGCCGATGAGCTGCTTTTCCAGCGCGTAGGGCGCGCCCGCACCGCTGAGCAGCTGGCGGTTCTGAAGGATGAGTTGGCGCATTCTGGCGCCGCGTTCCACCGCCGCCAGAAGCACCTCCGGCTCCGCCGGTTTCTCGATAAAATCATAGGCCCCGTTGCGAACCGCCGACACCGCCATGGGCACATCGCCATGACCGGTGATGATGATGACGGGGATATCGCGGTCGATCTCCTGAACGGCCTCCAGAAGGGCAATGCCATCCATGCCGGGCATTCTGAGATCCGAGACGACGACGCCCGGCCAGTTCCGGTCAAGCACGCGCAGCGCCTCCCGCCCATCAGCGAAGGTGAACGGTTCATAGACCTCCAGCGCCAGCGTCTCCGCCCAGGCGTCACGGATTTCCATGTCGTCATCCACCAGAATTACCGGTATCGCATTCATGTCTTGAACAGCTCCACGGTTGCGATCACGCCGCCTTCCTCCCTGCGTTTCAGTTCCAGACGGCCACCCAGATCGCGAATGACATTGTACGATATGGAGAGGCCGAGCCCGAGCCCTTCGCCCGGCGGCTTTGTCGTGAAGAACGGGTCGAACAGCTTTCCTTCAAGCCCCTCGGCAATGCCCTCGCCATTGTCCTCCACCTCGATGCGCGCCAGCATTTCGGTCTCGCTGATGCGGATGGTGAGCCGGGCCGGGTGAACCGGCTCGGTGGCGTCGAGCGCATTGGAAACGAGATTGACGAGCACCTGCTCCAGAAGTGCCGGCTCCGTCATCACGTGAACCGGGTGCGGCGGGTGCTCCATGACAAGCGCGACCCCCTGCCGCTCGATCCGCTCCTTGAACAGGGTCAGCGCGTTCGCGACCACCTCCGTCACATCGTTGCGCACCAGCACATCCTGCGGCCTGCGGGCGAAGGTCTTCAGATGATTGGAGGTTTTCGCCAGCCGCTTGATCAGCCGTTCGATGTCGCCCAGCTTCTCCCTGCCCTTGTCGATGTCGCCGCGCTCCAGATAGCGCAGCGCATTGTGCGTATAGGACCCCATCGCCGTCAGCGGCTGGTTGAACTCATGCGCAATACCCGCCGAAAGCTGCCCAAGGGCGGCAAGCTTTGCCGCCTGCACAAGTTCTGCCTGCGTTTCGCGCAGTTCGGTCTCCACCTGTCTGCGCCGCTCGATCTCCGATGTCAGGCTGACATTGGCCTGCCGCAGCTCGCGCGCCCGCTGGTCGAGCGCTTCGGATTTGTCGCGGAAAAGGCGAACCGCATCCGCAAGCTGGCCGATTTCGTCGGAACCCGAAACGCCCACCTGAATGCCTTTCTCACCACTCGCAATGCGCCCCATCGCCTCCAGCACCTTCATCAGACGCTGGAACAGGTGCCCGCGCACGAAGAAGTAGGAGAAGGCGAGCAGAAGGAGCAGAAGAATGGCGGTGCTGAACGCGTTGAACACCCGCCAGCCCGACAGGACATCGTTGATTTCCACAGACGCAAGGCTCGACCGAAGGCCGCTTTCGCGCACCGCGCCGGCAACCACATTGCCAAGCTCTTCAAGCAGCGAGGCGTTCATTTCCTGTAACTGCGCGCTTTCAGCCAGAAGCCCGCTTTCGTTCAACCGGCGATCCAGAAGGTTGTCCGGCTCGGTGGCGAACAGGGCGATGTCGTCCCAGATCTGGCGCAGCGTGATGGCGCTTGCATTGCTCGCGATCAGCGCCGCATTGGCGTTGCCCTCATCGACCGTTTCCGCAAGCCGCCCCTGCAACTGTTCGATCAGGCGGAAATCGGTCTCGCTCGCGCCGCGCAGGATCATCCCCACCGCCAGATTGGCGCTGGCGTGCAGACGGCCAAGCGCCTCCGTCAGACGCACCTCGCGCTCGACGAGACTGCGCCGCGCATTGTCGGCGAGGCCTTCGCCGGCCCGCGCCTCAAGCGCCGATTCCACATTGAACTTGGCGTCCACCAGAAGCGGATCGACCTCCAGCAGAAAATCGCCGTGCAGACGGTTGAGACGCGCCGTCTCCTCCTCCCGCTGCTTGGCGAGAACGAAGCGCCGCGCCACATTGCGGTCGAGCGCCAGCACATTGGCCTCCACCTCGGCCAGCACGCCACCCAGCCCGCTGAACGCCTCATCCTTTCCCATGCCCGTCGCCAGAAGCTGGCGAAGGTGCCCGAAATGGTCCTCGAGCCGCTCAAGCGCGGATTCCCGTTCGAACCGTGTGCGCGCACTGCCAAGCATGGGCACATCGACGCGAATGGCCTGACCGATTTCGGCCAGCCGGGCGCTGGCCGCCGCCGTCTTGAGATTGTCCGACGCCAGATTGGAAATGGTGTTGCCGACATTGCCCAGCGTGAAATTCGCCACCAGCATCGCCACGATGGCGAAACCGGCAATCGTCGCCATGGCGACCAGAAGCTTGCTGCGCAGGGAGGTGGAATGGCCGTTCACGGCGCGCGCCCGGATGTGAGTTCGGCCAGCCGGGCGTCTCCGCGCGCGATCAGTTCGCGGGCGCGGCTGAAGCGGCCTGAAAAGTCGCGCGACCAGCTGTCCCGCAATGTGCCTTCGCCATCGGCGGAAAGATCGACGAGATCGCTTCCTTCGAGCTGCGAAATCAGCTCTGCGGCATCCGACATGAAGGAGGCGACCGGCACGGTCTCCACCCGGTCGCGCGCCTCGGCGATGAGATTGCGCAATTGCGGATCGTCAGCGGCTTCCGGGGCCGCCACGAGGCGGTCGATGCCGGCCCGGATCTCGGCGAGTTCCAGATAACGATAGGTGATCATCTCGTCGAACAGCGCATTGACGATGGGAAGGCGGCGCGCGGCGAGGGCCGCATCGAAGGCCGCGCCTGCGCTGTGTTCAGGCTCGAACCCCACCTGCCCCCAGAGGTCCGGATTGACGGGGATGCGCGCAATGGCGGGGCGCAAGAGCAGGTTCTGCCCCGTGTCGGAGCGCAGGAACTCAACGAAATCCACCGCCAGCGGGTTCTCCGCGCCGGTGCGGGCAATGCCGACACTGGCCGGGAAGACCGCACTGTCACGCAGCGGCGCAAAGGCGATGGGCGGCTGCGTTTCATTGGTCGCCTTGGCCAGAAAGTCGATGCCAATGCCCAGCTCGAACCGGTTTCGGGCGATGCCCTCGCGCACGCCGAAACTGCGCGCCGTGACAGTGGCCAGATTGCTGCCGATACGCGACAGGAGCGCCCACCCTTCATCCCAGCCCAGGTTCTGCAGGACGGTCTCGACGAACAGATGCGTGGTCCCGCTGCGCGCCGGCGATGTCATGCCGATGCGGTTGCGATAGCGGTCCTGCGCCAGAAGCTCCACCTCGGCGGTTGGCCCTATCGTCTCGCCATCGGGCTTCCACATCAGGCCGATCTGCGACAGCGCGAAGCCGAAACGCGCGCCGCTTGCATCATCCACCACCAGCCCGCCGAAATGCGACGGATCGGAAGAAAGCTCCGGCCGGTGATCGAGCAGGCCGTCGGCATCGAGCGCCGCAAAGGCAACGGGCGAGCTTGTCCAGACCACATCGGCGACCGGGCGGCGACCTTCACGCATGTGCCGCATCAGCGCGATCGTGTTCTTGTTGGTCACGCAGGCGCGGCCATAATCGCTGGAGAACCGCTCCACAAAAGGCCGGTAAAAGCTTTCGGGGTAGGAGGTGATGATCTGGAGCCGGCATCCCGTGTCGGCGGCCTGTGCAAACGCCGCCCCCGACAGCCAGACGCAGGCCGACACCACCCAGCAATGTAACAATCTGCGCAAAGGCTCTCCTCCCAGGGAGGCCAGGCCGCACGGCATCGCCGCGCCTCCTCGGCGCATCAACCTCCCCCTGTCACGATAGCGCAGCCCTCAAGGCCCCGCCACTTAGCCAGTTCCGGCGCGACATCCCAACTTCGCGCCAGCGCCATTCCTGCCTTACCCGGACAAAGCACGTCAACATGCGAGATGCGCCTGGTGGACTATTGCGTCAGGCCGCGTAGATTGCACCGGTCAATCGACCACCCGCAGACCAAGAGGCGCATCATGGCATCTTCCCGGCTCACAACCCTCGTCAGCGTGGCGCATCCATGGATGTGCGACACGATGGGGCACATGAATGTGCGCCACTATGCGGCGATGTTCGATGACGCCAGCTTTCAGCTGCTCGGCCATCTGGCCGGCCCCGAGGCCATCGACAACCACGACCTTGGCTGGGCCGATGTGCGCAGCGAGACGGAATACAAGCACGAGACCGAAGCCGGCGCGCTTTTGACGATCCACTCCCATGTGACGCGTCTGGGGCGCTCGTCGGTGAGTTTCGAGCAGGTCATGACCGGCAGCATCGATGGGGTCGTGCGCGCCGTGAACCGCACCACCACGGTGCGCTTCGATCTCAAGGCACGCCGCTCCGCGGAACTCGAAACCGGCCTGCGCGCCCGCGGCGAAGCGCTGCTCGTCGCTTCGGACTGACGCCTCAGCGGTCGTAAACGCGTTCCTCGAACGGGGTTTCGGCGATCAGTGTCTGGAGCCCGGAGATCAACGCCTTCTCCGCCCGGTTCAGAACCTTTTCCGGATTGGTCAGCATGAAGATGTCGATCTGTGGCGGCCGG
This sequence comes from Nitratireductor sp. GZWM139, assembly GCF_030068685.1. NCBI lineage: Bacteria > Pseudomonadati > Pseudomonadota > Alphaproteobacteria > Hyphomicrobiales > Phyllobacteriaceae > Nitratireductor > Nitratireductor sp. GZWM139. The sequence goes on from NZ_JAMQML010000005.1 coordinate 209,333, forward strand.
TCATAGGGCGGCAGACGCCACAGCAGCCCGTCATTGACGTCGCGCCGCGCCACATGCAGCGGCAGCGGGCCGATGCCGAGCCCGGCAAGGATCATGCGCCGCACCTCCTCAAGGCTTGAGGAAACGCCAACCACGCTGCTGTCCAGCTTGGCCTCGCTGCGCAACAGCGCCACCGGACGCAGCGAATCCGAGATGTGGTCCGTATGGAAGGAAACGGAAGTCTCGCCCTTCAGATCGGAAAGCTTCAACCCGTGATGGCCGAACAGCCGGTGTTCAGGGCCGCAGAAGAAGCCGAAGAACTCGCGATAGACCATCGTGTAATCCAGCGCCGGGTCGCGCTGGCTGACAAGGCAGATGCCGAACGAGGCCCGCCGCTCGCGCACCTGCCTGGCCACATCGATGCTCGTTAACACGTTCAGCGTGATGCTGGCGCGCGGATAGTTTTTGTGAAATTCCGCAAGCGCGCGGTCGAACAGCGGCGATTCCACATGGCTTGCGAGCGCGATGGTCACATGCCCCGTCACCTCGTCGCTGATGCCGCGCATCAGGAGCGGCAGCTGCGAGATCGCGCCGAACGCCTCGATGCTCTGCTCGTAGAGGAGCTCGCCCACCTCGGTCAGTTCGAAGCGCGTTGCGTCGCGCTCGACCAGCCGCCGTCCGATGCGATCTTCCAGCCGCTTCAGCGCGTTGCTCACTGAGGGCTGTTTGAGGTTCAGCTGGTCGGCCGCGCCGGTGATGCTCTTCACCTCGGCGATCACCACAAAGGTGCGCAGAAGGTTCCAGTCGAGGTCCCAGACGAGCCTGTCAGTGCGCTGATTCATCATTCACCAAATCTATGATTTCTATTCCCATTATCTATTTGCGTAATGCATTGGCAAACGCAATCATGAACACGAATGACCTGCAAAAAATCAGAACAGCATTCACCCAGAGGAACGGAGGAACCCAATCTCATGACCAAGATTCTGTCTCGCCTGATGGCCGTCTCGCTCGGCCTCGCCGCCTCGTTTGGCGCGTTTTCCGCCGGGGCCAACGAACTGGAAGCGATCAAGGAAGCCGGCGAGATGAAAATCGCCATGTCGGGCCAGTACCCGCCCTTCAACTTCGTCAACGACCAGAACCAGGTGGTTGGCTTCGATGCGTCCATCGGCATGGAAATCGCAAAGCGTCTGGGCGTCGAGGGCGAGATCGTCACCACCGCCTGGGACGGCATCATCGCCGGCCTTCTGGCCAGCAAATACGACACCATCGTCGGCTCCATGACCATCACGCCGGAGCGCGAGAAGGTCGTGGATTTCGTAGGCCCGTACTACCATGCCGGCCGCGCCGTGTTCGTGATGGAAGATTCCGAGGTTCAGGCGCTTGACGATCTGAAGGACAAGACTCTCGGCGTGACGCTCGGCGAGACCCATGAGAAGTGGGCGCGCGAAAAGGGCGGTTGGGACATCCGCACCTACAAGGGCCTGCCCGAGCTGCTGCTTGAGCTGAAGTCCGGCCGCATCGACGCCATTGTCGTCGACAACATCCCCGTGCGCGTGGCCGTGAAGGAAACCGGCGACAAGGTGCGCATGCTCGATACCCCGGACATCGAGGGCGGCGCAGTGGCCATCGGCATCGCCATCCGCAAGAACAGCCCCGAGCTGAAAGCCGCCATGCAGGAAGCGCTCGACGCGATGATGGAAGACGGCACCTACGAGAAGATCTCGATGGAATGGGTCGGCAGCGACATCCGCTGATCCCGCAATGACCATCCGGCCGGCGCGTTCCAGCGCCGGTCGCCCCGCCTGCCCCTTTCCGGAGCTTCCGTATGGATTTCTCCCTGATGGTGCGCGTCTTTCCGTTCTTTCTGGAAGCCGCACTGGTCACCGTTCAGATTTCCGCGCTGGCGCTCGTTCTCGGCCTTGCCGCCGGTTCGCTTGCCGCCGCCGCCAAACTGTCGCGCTCGCGCATCATTCGCACGCTCGGCACGGTCTATGTCAGCATCTTTCGCGGCACGCCCTGCCTGATCCAGCTCTTCATTCTCTATTTCGGCGGTCCGCAGATCGGCATCCATCTCGACGCCTTTGCCGCCGGCGTCATCGGTCTTGGCCTCAACATCGGCGCCTATATGGCTGAATCGATCCGTGGCGCGATCCTCTCCGTGGACAAGGGCCAGACGGAAGCCGCGCGCACCATCGGCTTCGGCCGGGCGCAGACCATGCGCAAGGTGGTGCTGCCGCAGGCCGCCCGTCTGATGATCCGCCCGCTCGGCGTCAACACGGTCGCGCTGGTGAAGGGTTCCGCCCTGGTCTCGACCATCTCCGTGGTGGAACTCACCTATACCGCACAGCGCTTCATCGGCTCCACCTACAAGCCGTTCGAGATCTTCGGCGTCGCCGCCCTTCTGTACATGATCATCGTTTATGCCGTTGCGCGTGTCGTCGACCTGCTCGACCGCCGCTACGCGCTGAGCTGAGGGAGCGACCCATGCAAGGTTTGGATTTCAGCGTTGTCACTCCCTATCTCGGCCTCCTGTGGATGGGTGTCTGGTGGACCATCGTTCTCACCGTCACATCGTCCATACTGAGCTTCTTCAGCGGCATTCTGTTTGCCGTCGCCGTGCTCTACGCCCCGGCGGTCATCGCCTATCCCGTGCGCTTCTTCATGTGGCTGTTCATGGGCACGCCGCTGCTCCTGCAGCTCTTCCTGATCTATTTCGGCCTCGTGCAGATCGGCATCGACATTCCCGCACTTGGCGCCGGCATTATCGGTCTTGGCCTGCACTTCGCCGTCTACAATGCGGACATTCTGCGCGCCGGCATCACCGCTGTCGATCCGGGGCAGTCCGAGGGCGCGCGCAGCATCGGCTTCGGCCGCTGGCAGACGCTGCGCTACGTCGTCATCCCGCAGGCCGTGCGCAACACCGCGCCGCCCATCGGCAACAACATGATCGCCCTCTTGAAGGAATCCTCGCTGGTCTCGGTCATCGGCATCGCCGAACTGGTCCACGCCGCCCAGCTCGCCATCAGCGAAACCTTCCGTCCGTTCGAATTCTACATCACGGCCGCCGCGCTCTACTACATCCTGAACCTCGTTCTGGAAGCGGGCCTGCGGCAGGTCGAAAAGAAAGTGGAGGTCTCTCGATGAGCACCCGCAACCCCATGGTCGAGGTCAAGGACGCCCGCAAGGCCTATGGCTCCTTCGAGGTTCTGAAAGGCATCGACCTTTCCGTCGAGCGCGGCCAGATCGTCGCCATCATCGGCCCCAGCGGCTCCGGCAAGAGCACGCTCCTGCGTTCCATCAACCACCTTGAAACGCTCAATGGCGGCGAGGTCTGGCTCGATGGCGTTCAGGTCAACCAGCCGCTCACCGGACGCGCCTTCGAGCGCCACATCAATGCGGTGCGCCAGCAGATGGGCATGGTGTTCCAGCACTTCAACCTGTTCCCGCACCTCACCGTGCACGACAACATCGCCATGGGTCCGGTCATCCTCAAGGGGATGAGCAAGGCCGCAGCGCGCGAACTCACGCTGGAGCTTCTTTCCAAGGTCGGCCTCGCCGACAAGATCGACGCCTATCCTTCCCGCCTGTCGGGCGGCCAGAAGCAGCGCGTGGCCATCGCCCGCGCGCTGGCCATGCAGCCCAAGGTGATGCTCTTCGACGAAGCCACCTCCGCGCTCGATCCCGAGCTGGTCGACGAGGTGAACATGGTGATGAAGCAGCTCGCCGCCGAGCACATGACCATGCTGATCGTCACCCATGAAATGCGCTTTGCCGGCGAGGTCGCCGACCGCGTCCTGTTCATGGATGGCGGCGTCGTGGTGGAGGAAGGCCCGCCCGGCGAGATCTTCACCGCCCCCAAGCAGGAGCGCACCCGCTCCTTCCTCAAGAAGTATCTTGCCGCCTGAGACCATGCATATCATCGAAACCGAATTCCCCGATTTCGGGCTGACGCCGGAACAACGCCGCGAGGCGGTTCTGGGCCACTATTACGAAATTCCCGGCATGGATGGCGCACGCGGCGAAATCTGGTGCTACACCGACGCCTATGCCTATCCGCCCGGCGCGACGGTCAATCTGCATGTCAGCGCGACCGCTTCCCGATACCGGCTGGAGATCGTGCGCGACGGAGCGACCGAAACCCCTGTCCTGTCGCAGGACGGCCTTGCCGCCGCCTGGCAGGACACGCCCGACCAGTGCTCCGTCATCGGTTGCGGCTGGTCCGTCTCCCACGCGTTCCGCATCGGTGAGGACTGGCCGTCGGGCGCTTATCGCATCACGCTGACGGCAGAGGGCCGCGACGGCAACCCCGTCACCTGCCACCATGTGTTCATCGTGCGCCCGCTTGCCGGTCGCAAGCCCGGCCGCGTTCTGCAGGTCGCCGCCACCGGCACCTGGACGGCCTACAACACCTGGGGCGGCTCCAACCACTATCAGGGCATCACCGGCCCCGGACGCAATCAGTATGCGCCCATGGTCAGCACCGAGCGCCCGTTCTGCCGTGGCTTCGCAGTTCTGCCGGAGAGTGCGCCACGCGTGCCGCTGGAGATCTACACCCCGCCGGCTGCACCCCCGCGCTATCCGCACATGGAATGGGCCTATGCCAATGGCTATTCCAAGAAATACGCCTCCGCAGGCTGGGCGAGCTATGACAGCCATTTCTTCCGCTGGGCGGAACGCGCCGGCTACGCGGTCGACCTGGCGAGCCAGCACGAGCTGCACTTCACGCCGGAAATCCTCGACGGCTATGACTGCGTGGTCTTCGTCGGCCATGACGAATACTGGACATGGGAAATGCGCGACGCTGTCGACAACTATGTCGAGAATGGCGGCAGGGCGGCCCGTTTCGCCGGCAACTTCATGTGGCAGACGCGGCTTGAAGACGATGGCAAGAAGCAGGTCTGCTACAAATACCGCGCCCGCGCGGAAGACCCGGTCTACCAGTCGAAAGACAAACGCCGCACCTCCGGCTGCTGGGAAGCTGAAGAGACCGGACGGCCAGCCGCAGGGACATTCGGCCTCAACGCCCTGCGCGGCCTTTATGTGGGCTGGGGTGGCTGCGCGCCGCGCGGCGTGCGCGGGTTCCCCGTCTACCGGCCCGAGCACTGGGCCTTCGCCGGAACCGGCATCTATTACGGCGACCTGCTGGGCGCGGATGGTCACGCCTTCGGCTATGAAGTGGACGGGCTCGACTATGTGATCCGCGGCGGTCTGCCGGAACCGACGGAGGATTCCGGCGCGCCCGAAGGGCTCGAAATCCTGGCGCTCGGCATGTCCTCCCTCAAGGAGGAGAGCGCCGACATTCCCGCCGACGACCAGTTTCTCTCCGACGCCGACGCAAAATTCGTCGCCGAAACGCTGGTCGGCAACCAGTCCGACGAGGCCGTGAACCGCATCAAGCGCGGCTCGGGCATGATCGTCAATTTCCCGCGCGGCCGTGGCGAGGTGTTCCACGCCGGAAGCTGCGAATGGGTAGCCGCGCTGAAACGCGGTGACGCGATGGTCGAACGCGTCACATCGAATGTCCTCGACCGTTACCTCTCCCGCTGAGCGAGACACGCCATGCAGAATGAAACTTCGACACAACGCCCCCCGTCTCACCTCTTCTACCAGTCGCGCCTGCGCCGGCCGCTGGTGGACCGCGCCGAGGGCATCTATCTGTGGGATCAGGAAGGCCGCCGCATGATCGACGGGTCGAGCGGCGCAATGGTCGTCAATATCGGCCACGGCAACCGCAACGTGCTCGACGCGATGAAGCGCCAGATGGACCGCGTGACCTTCGCCTATCGCCTTCATTTCGAGAACGAGCCGGCGGAAGACCTGGCCCGTATGGCGGCGGAGCGCCTGCCGGAAGGCATGGACCGCATCTTCTTCGTTTCCGGTGGTTCCGAAGCGGTGGAATCCTGCATCAAGCTTGCCCGCCAGTGGGCGCTTGCCGTGGGCCAGAGCGAACGCTGGAAAGTGATCTCGCGCTTCCCCTCCTATCATGGCGGAACGCTGGGCGCGCTTGGCGTGACCGGCTATGCGGCGCTCAGCGACCCGTTCTCGCCGATGATGCGCGAGATGCCGAAAATCCCGGCTCCCACCGCCTATCTCGACCGTGACAATCTCACGATGGAGCAGCGCGGCATCAAATATGCCGACATGCTGGAGGAGAAGATTCTGGCCGAAGGCCCGGAAAGCGTGCTCGCCTTCATCATGGAGCCCATCGGCGGCGCTTCGACCGGCGCGCTGGTTGCGCCGGACAGCTATTTCCCGCGCATCCGCGAGATCTGCGACCGTTACGGCATTCTCCTCATCCATGACGAGGTGATGAGCGGCGTGGGGCGCACGGGCAAATTCCTCGGTGGCGACCACTGGAACTGCAAGCCGGACCTGATCGCCCTCTCCAAGGGCTTTGCCTCCGGCTATTGTCCGCTTGGCGCGATGGCCGCTCCCTCCCGCCTCGTGAAGCCTGTTCTCGATGCCGGCGGTTTCCAGCACGGTTTCACCTATGCGGGCAATCCGCTCGCCTGCGCGGCCGGTGTCGCGGTGCTAAACGAGATCGACCGTCTCGGCCTGATCGACAATGCAGCCCGGATGGGCGAGGTGCTGAAGGGCGAGCTTGAACGCCTCTCCGAGCGCTTCCCCTTCATTGGCGACGTGCGCGGCAAGGGGCTTCTGCTCGCTGCCGAATTCGTCTCCGACCGGGAAACGATGAAGCCCCTGCCCAAGGAGCTCAACGCGCATCAGCGCATGGTCGACATGGCCTATGAGCGCGGGCTCATCATCTATTCCAGGCGCACCCGCGGCGGGGTCGAGGGCGATCACTTCCTCGTCTGCCCGCCCATGATCGTCACACGCGAAGAAATCGGGTCCATCACGGCCATTCTGGGCGACACGCTCGAGGCACTGGCCGCCGAACTCGATCTTCCTGTCAACCGCTGAGCTGCACCATGACCAAAGACACAAAGACCGATGGCATGAAGAAAAAGCCGAACCGCAAGGTCGTCGTGACCTGCGCGGTCACCGGCTCCGTGCACACGCCCTCCATGTCGCCTCACCTGCCGATCACGCCTGACCAGATCGCCTCCGAGGCCATCGCGGCGGCAGAGGCCGGCGCGTCGATCCTGCATCTGCATGCCCGCGATCCCGAGGATGGCCGTCCCTCCGCCGATCCGGCGCTGTTCATGCAGTTTCTCCCGCGCATCAAGCAGTCAACCGATGCGGTGGTGAACATCTCCACCGGCGGCTCCTCGCTGATGAAGCTGGAAGACCGCATCGCCGCAGCCCTGCGCGCCGAGCCCGAAATGTGCTCGCTCAACATGGGCTCGATGAATTTCGGCCTCTTTCCGGCGCTGGAAAAGAAGACCGACTGGCAGCACGAATGGGAGCCGCAGCTTCTTGAGGCAACGCGCAGCTCCATCTTCCAGAACACTTTCGCCGACATGGAGAACATCCTGACCCGGCTCGGACAGGGCTGCGGCACGCGGTTCGAGTTCGAGTGCTACGATGTCGGCCACCTCTATTCGCTGGCCTATTTCCGCGATCGCGGGCTGGTCTCCGGTCACCTCTTCATCCAGTTCGTGTTCGGCGTTCTGGGCGGCATTGGCCCGGACCCGGAGAACCTCACGCATATGAAGCGCATTGCCGACAAGCTTTTCGGCGACGATTACAGCTTCTCGGTTCTGGCGGCCGGCCGGCACCAGATGCCGATGATCACCATGTCGGCAGCCATGGGCGGCAATGTGCGTGTCGGGCTGGAAGACAGCCTTTACAATGGACGCGGCGAACTGGCGCGCTCCAATGCGGACCAGGTAAAACGCATCCGAACCGTTCTGGAGGCCCTCTCGCTGGAGATCGCCTCTCCTGCCGAGGCGCGCGATCTGCTGGGCCTCAAGGGAGGCGACCGGGTCGCATTCTAGAGCAAGTGAGAACGCCCCGGGGAAGATCCCATGCCGAACCACGCCGTTGCCGATACCGGCTTCTCGATCCGCCCCGCGACGGCGGATGACGCGCAGACCATCCACCGCGCCATCATGGATCTTGCCGCCTATCTGGGCGAGCAGGACCGCGCGGTCTCGCAGGTGGAGGATTTCCGCCGCTTCGGCTTCGGGCCGGAGGCCGCCTTCTCCTGCCTGATCGCAGAGACCGACGGGGCGTTTGCAGGCCTCAGCCTCTTCTTCCCCGTGTTCTCCACCTGGCTCGGCAAACCCGGCGTCTACGTGCAGGATCTCTACGTCTCGCCAGCGGCGCGCGGGCGCGGCGTAGGCGAGGCCCTGCTGGCCGCCACGGCGGCCTGGTCGCAGGCGCGCGGCGGAGCCTATCTGCGGCTTTCGGTCGATGCCGAAAACCGCAACGCAAAAGCATTCTACGCCCGGCTGGGCATTGGCTGGAACGAAAACGAGCACGCGCATGCCGCCTATGCGGCGACATTCGAGGCGCTGGCCAGCCGACAGACAAGACAGGAGTGATGATGAAAGCCTTCTACGCCGTAGAGCAGAAACAGCACAATCCGAAAGCCTTCCTCTCCAGCGGTGCGCCGCAGCCGAACCCGGAACAGCCCGAGCGGACCGAGCGTCTTCTTCTGGGCGCGAAGGCCGCCGGCTGCGCCATCGAACGCCCCCGCGAGCATGGGCGCGGTCCCATCGCAGCCATCCATACGCCGGAATATCTGGACTTTCTGGAGCACATCTACACGCGCTGGCAGCGCATCGAGGGCGCATCCGAAGAGGTGATCCCGAACATTCACCCGCTTGGCCGCAATGGCCGCTACCCGGCTTCTGCCGTGGGACAGGCCGGCTACCACATGGCCGACACCGCCTGCCCCATCTCGGCCGAGACCTGGGACAGCGCCTGCTGGAGCGCGTGGAGTGCTGTGGAAGCCGCCGAAGCCGTGATGAGCGGTGCGCCCGCCGCCTATGCGCTTTCGCGCCCGCCCGGCCACCACGCCTTTGCCGATGCCGCCGGCGGCTTCTGCTTCTTCAACAATTCGGCAATCGCCGCGCAGCATCTTCGCAAACAGGCTGCCCGCGTCGCCATTCTCGATGTCGACCTGCACCACGGCAATGGCACACAGGGCATTTTCTATGCCCGGCCCGACGTGCTCACCGTCTCCATCCATGCCGACCCGGTGCGCTTCTACCCCTTCTTCTGGGGACACGCCGACGAGCGTGGCGAAGGACCGGGCCTTGGCTACAATCTCAACCTGCCGCTGCCGCGCAAATCGGGTGATGAAGCCTTTCTGGAAGCGCTTCAGCCTGCCTTCCGTCGCATCCGCGCCTTTGCGCCGGACGCGCTGGTCGTGGCGCTCGGCCTTGATGCATTCGAGGGCGACCCCTTCGGCGGACTGTCCGTCAGCACGCCGGGCTTCGCCCGCATGGCGGAGGCGATCTCCAGCCTCGGCCTGCCGAGCGTGATCGTGCAGGAAGGCGGCTATCTGTGTGACGCGCTGTCAGACAATCTGACTTCGTTCCTCACGGGCTACGCCTCCTGATCGCCTGATCGGGCGAGGCGGCGTTTCTCCAGAAACACTGCCTCGCCTCTAAAGGCTTTCGAGCACCGTCTTCATCTGCCGGATTTTCTCCACCGAGGTCCGGCGCTCGGTCTGCGGCGCAAAGCCGAATGCGGCGAGCCGCGCATCGGTGGGCACAGAGATTCCACAAGACGCATGAAACGCGCTTATGCCCGTCCGCTCGGAAATCGCGACGGCATTCTCGGGAGCGACACCGGACCCGACCATGATTTCGATGCGCTCGCCGGCATGCGCCTGCATGTCTTTGAGTGCCGAGAGCCCGTCAATGGCCGTCAATGCGCCGCCTGACGTGAGAATTCTCTCAAAACCAAGCGCAATGGCGGTGTCGATCGCCGCCAGCCGGTCTTCCACCGTGTCGATCACGCGGTGCAGGGTGCGCCCCATGCCCTCGCTGGCCGCGCAGAGCACCGAAAGCACGGCTTCGTCGAGAAGGCCGTCAGCGGTGGCCGCCCCCAGAACCACGCCGGCAAGGCCCGCATCCCGCGCCGCCGCAATGTCATCCACCATCAGCGCAACCTCACGCGCGCCAAAGCAGAAATCGCCCTGGCGCGGCCGGATCATGGCATAGGCCGGCACGCCGCACCCTGCCGCCGCCCGCATCAGGCCAAGCGATGGCGTCAGCCCGCCAAGCGGCAGGGCCGAGCACAGTTCGATCCTGTCCGCCCCGCCTTCGACACAGGTTTCCACGCCTTCAAGCGTGTCCACGCAAACCTCAAGCGTTGCCCGCATTGTGTGCCTCCCTTGCAAAGATTGCAGCGCCCACCAGCGCCTTTTCCGCGCCGCCCTGAACCGGGACAAGCAGCCGTTCGCTACGCTCGATCAGGCAGCGCTGACGCACCTCTCTATCAAGTGCTTCAATGAGTGTTTCATCCTGCGCCAGCCCGCCGCTGACCGGGATGATGGACGGATCGACCATGTTGACGATGTTGGCCAGCGCGCCGCCGACAATGTCGAGAAAGACATCGACGGTGCGTGTCGCCCATTCCTCGCCGGCATGCCATTGCGCAAGGATCGTCACGCTGTCGCTCTCGATGCCATGCAGGTGCCGGTGCAGCCGCTCGATGCCGCGCGCAGCCCCCAGCGTGTCGACACAGCCCACTTGGCCGCAGCCGCATTCAATCGCCGGCAAAACGGTGCCCGTGCGCATGGCGCTGGCCGGGCCGTGCCCCCATTCGCCCGCATTGCCGGTCGCGCCCGTCATCACCCGGCCATCGATCACCACCGCGCCGCCAATGCCCGTTCCGATGATTGCGGCGAGCACCTGCCGGTGTCCGACGCCCACGCCCGTCTGCGCTTCGGCTAGCGCAAAAGCGTTTGCATCGTTGATGACATAGACCGGGCGCGAGAGTGTTTCGCGCAGATCTGCGGCCACATTGCGACCGGTGATGCAGGGAATGTTGGCGCTGCGCGCAAGCCCGGTCACGGGATCGATCACCGCCGCGATGGAGATGCCCACCGGCGCATCGCCCTCGCCTGCCATCGCCTTCACCGTTTCGCGAAAAGCGTCGTAATCGCGCGCGGGCGTCGCCTGCCTGCCGCGAATGACGGGCCTGTTGTCCGATCCCGTGTCGGCAACGATGGCCTTGGACCCGCCGATGTCAAAACAACATATCATTTCAATTCTTTCGTGTTTGATGGCATAAGGCCGCGAAGGCCAGAACATTACAAGAAGACCGGAAGAATCCATGCCCGAAGACAAACCCGCGCGACGCAAAAGGCCGACGATTGCCGATGTCGCAAAGCGGGCGGGCGTGGCGCCGGCGATTGTCTCCCGTGCGCTCTCGCCGGAGCGCCGTCCGGTCTCGCGCGAGAAGCGCGAGCGTGTTCTGAAGGCCGCCGCGGAGCTTGGCTACAACCAGAACCCGCTGGCGCGCGGCCTGGCCACCAATTCGCTCGACATGGTGGCGGTCATCGTCAACCACATCACCGATCTTTCCGATCTCGACCTGTTCGACCCGCTGCTCGAAGCGATCCAGGCGCTCGGCAAGCAGGCCGTCATCATCCGTGTCGGCAACACCGAGAAGATCGAGGATTTTCTGCGCAACAGCGCCGCGTTTCACGTTCATGCAGCGCTCGTCTTTTCCGACTTCGCCGACGCTGAAGGCGTGCGCACGCTGTTCCACAGCGACAATGTTCTGATGCTCAACGGGCGCTTCGACGCCAAGTCCGCCTACATCACCATCGACGAGGCGGCGGGCATTCGCGAGGCCGTGACGCGCGCGCTGGAAAGCGGGGCGAAAACCGGCGCGCTGGTCACCGGCCGTCAGACCTCGCTCATCGAGCAGGCCCGCATTCAGGCCTATCGCGACATCTGCGCCGGGGCAGGTCTCGATCTCGTTCAGGAGCTGCAGGGCGACTATTCCTATGCGTCGGGGCTTGCCCTTGCCGGCCGCATCGACGGCGCTAGCCTTCCCGATGCTATTTTCTGCACCTCGGACGCCATGGCCATGGGCATGATGGACGGGCTGAGGGCGCGTGATCTTCTGCCGCCGCGCGACTATCGTCTTTACGGGTTCGACGCCGTGGTGAACGCCAATTTCAACGCCTTCGACATTTCCTCGATCGGCTTTGACAAGGCGGAACTGATCCATGGCATTTCGATGTTTCTGAAGGATCCCGCCGGCTATCGCGACCATCCGGAAGTGCATGAACTGCGCACCCGTTTCGTCGAGCGCAGCACCGGCTGACAAACCGACATTCGATCAATGAGAATGCCCGCCGGCAAGATTGCTCGCCAGCGGGCCGTTCGGGTTTACCAGAGCGGGTTCAGCTCCGGCGGGTTGGCGTCTTCGCCCCACCACTTCTTGTAGTTTGCCTCATAGGCGCCGGACTGGATGTAGTCCGAGACGAACATGTCGAGCCAGCGCACGAAATCCGGATCGCCCTTGGCGACCGCAATGCCGATCGGATCGTTGGAATAGAGACCCGGCACCGTGACCAGACCTTCTTCCTGTGCTGCGAGATAGTCGAGCATGGAGGAATCCTCGATGCCGGCGTCAACGCGCTTCTGGCGCAGCAGCAGAACGCCATCCGGCGAGAACGTGTCGGTGTAGACCAGCTCCGCACCCGGCACTTCACGCTTCAGGAAGGCTTCGCCCGTGGTGCCGCGCCCCACGACGACGCGCTTGCCGTCGAGATCGGCGAGGGTCTTGATCCCTGCATCGGTCTGGGCAATCACGCGCAGGCCGGCGCGGTTGTAGGGGATCGAGAAGCTCACCGCCTTGGCGCGGGGCAGCGTTGCAGACGTGTTTGCGACCACGATGTCGAGCTGGCCGGAAACCAGCATCGAAACGCGCGCATCGCCCGAAACGTCGGTGAACTCCACCGGCACGCCGATCTTCTCGGCAAGCAGGGTGGCCACGTCCACGTCGTAGCCGACGGGGTTGTTCTTGTCGTCGCGGAAGCCGATGGGCTCGCCGCCCAGCGACACGCCGATGCGCACCTTGCCGCGCTCGATGATGTCATCCAGCATGCCGGCTGCCGCCGGTCCGGCGAGCGCGGCACAGGCCGCCAGCGCCACGATGGTCTTCTTCACGAGAGATTTCATTGAACTCCTCCTTCTTAAATCAGATCGGTTGCGATTGCCGCTTTTCCGGAGCGGCCATGGAAGGCTCCCAGAACCAGTAGGCAACGGTGCCCTGGCCATGGAGATTGACGACACGGTGATTGCCGTGCGTGTCGAGCGCGTGGATCACCACTTCGCCGATGAAACCGGTGTCGAGCGCGAGCAGATCGTCGGCTGCACTCTGGATCGCGTCGTCGAGAGACAGACCGCATTTCATGCCGTGCACGATTGCGTGCGCCGTCGCCGAACGCATGGTCATCTCGCCGGTATGCGTGCACGCCGCCGCGCCATAGCGGCTGTCGGCGTAAAAGCCTGCGCCGGGGATCGGGCTGTCGCCCACGCGGCCCGGATATTTCCACGCCCAGCCCGAAGTCGAGGTGACGGTCGCAATCCCGCCGGTCTGGTCCTGCCCCAGAAACACGGTCGTGTCGCGCACCCGCTCGGGGTCGGTGATCGCGCCCAGAAGCCCCGCCAGCGGGGTGTCGGGGAAAGCGCCCTTCTGTTCCTCGGTCATCAGGCCGTCGAGCTTTTCCCACCAGACGCGCTTGCTGTCCGGATAGAGCATGTCGTCAGGCGTGAAACCGATTTCATCTGCAAACCTGCGAGCGCCCTCTCCGGTCAGCATCACATGGGGCAGCCGGCGCATCACCTCGCAGGCGAGCGCGGCCACATGCAGCGTGCGCGGAACGGCGGCCACCGTGCCCACGGCGCGGGTCGTTCCGTCCATCACGCCGGCGTCGCATTCCATCACGCCCAGCATGTTGGGCCAGCCGCCATAGCCGACGCTGCGCACCTTCGGATCGGCCTCCACGAAGCCGATGCCGCGCACCAGCGCATCCACGGCGGATTTCCCGTTCTTCAGGTCGGTAATGGATTCGGAAAATCCGGCTTCGGCCTCGCAATTGGCAAGAAGTATCACGCGTCAGTCTTTCTTCATCTTGGTCAGGAACTGGCGGATGCGCGGCACGGCAAAGCCGCCATCCTCCGCAAAGAAACGTTCGGTGGGCATGTCGACGATGAGCTCGCCCTGCTCCAGAAAAACGATGCGGCTGGAAATGCGCCGCGCAAACTCGACCTCGTGGGTCACGAACAGCATCGTCGTGCCGCCGCGCGCAAGCTCGGCCAGAATGTCCAGAACCTCGCCCGTCATCTCCGGATCGAGCGCGCTCGTCACCTCGTCCAGCAGCAGGTAACGCGGGTCCATCGCAAGCGCCCGGCAGATGCCCACGCGCTGACGCTGGCCGCCCGACAGGCGCTGCGGATAGGCCGTTGCGAGATCGGCGAGCCCCACCAGCTTCAGGAGTTCGCGCGCCCGCGCCTCGGCTTCCGCGCGCGGCTTCTTCAAAACGTTGATCGGCGCCAGCGTGATGTTCTCCAGCGCCGTCATGTGCGGGTAGAGATTGAACAGCTGGAACACCGTCGCCGAGCGCCGCCGCGCCGCCGCGAGCCCCGCCTTGGTGGACACATCATTGCCATCGACGGTGATCCGCCCGCCAGAGAGGGCCTCCAGCCCGTTGATGCAGCGGATCAGCGTCGACTTGCCCGAACCGCTCGAGCCCAGAATGGTCACCACCTCGCCCGGCTCGATGGTCAGGTTGATGCGCTTCAGGACCGTCGTTTCGCCAAAGCGCTTTTCGACGTTTTCAATGACAATCATGTCAGATTCCTTCCCAGACGACCGACCTGCGCAGCCGCTTTTCAATGCGCGCGCCCACACTCGCCAGAAGCTTTGCCAGCGCGTAGTAGAGGAGCCCCACCACGGTCCACACGATGAACGGCTCGAGCGTGCGCAGATTGAGAATGTTGCCGATCTTGGTCAGATCGAACACGCCGATGACCGAGATCAGCGATGTGACCTGAAGCTGGTTCACCAGAAGGCCGACCAGCGGTCCGATGGAGAACGCGGCAGCCTGCGGCAGAAGCACGAAGCGCAGGATCTGCCAGCGCGAATGCCCATAGACCTTTGCCGCCGCCACCTGCTCCGCCTCCACCGCATCGATGCCCGAGCGGAAGATCACGAATGCAAACGCCGCCGTGTTCAGGCTGATGGTGAGCGATGCCGCCACGAATGGCGTCATGTTGATGTGAAAGAAGGCCGGCAGACCGAAGAACACCAGAAAGAGCTGAACCAGAACCGGCGAGTTCTTGAGCGCTTCACTGATCGTGACGATCACCTGCCGCAGCACCGGCACGCGGTAATAGTCGACCAGGGTGAAAAGCGCCGCGATCAGAAGGCCGACAAGCGTGGTGAGCGTGAAGAGCCCCACCGTGACGCCCAGCCCCTGCGCAAGCAGCACCAGATCGTATGGCGTGAAGTCTGCATATCTCATGCCGCGCCTCCCGTATCCATCGCCCGGTTGAGCCGCCTGTGAACCGTGTTGATCAGAAGCGACAGCGCATAGGTGAGCGAGGCGTAGAGAACGAGCAGCACGAGATAGACCTCGAAGGGCTTGAAGGTGGTCGAAGCCACGATCTTGGCGGTGCCCGTCAGTTCATTGATCGTGATCGTCGACAGGATCGAGGAGGTCAGAACCATGTTGATCAGCACCGAGCCCATCGGGCGCACGGAGGTGCGCAGCGCAATCGGCAGAACGATTTTGGTAAAGATGGTCCAGCGGCTGAGGCCACTCACCTTCGCCGCCTCGATCACCCCCTGATCCACCGCCAGAATGCCCGAGCGGATGACATCGGAAACAAACGCGCCGCCGATGATCGACAGGGCGATCACCCCGGTCTCGAACGCGCCGATATAGATGCCGATTTCCGGCAGGCCGTAGAAGAAGAAAAAAAGCTGAACGATGAACGGCGTGTTGCGGAACACGTCGCTATAGGCGAACGCAACCCCGCGCACGATCCGGTTTCCGGACGTGCGAAGCGACGCCATCAATGCCCCGATGAGAACCGCCCCGATGATTGCCAGCGTACAGGCGAACACGGTGAGCAGAAACCCGTCGAGCATGAAGGGCAGGTGCGGCCGAAGCGTAACCCAGAGCTGATTCAACGTCCCCCCTCTCCTCAAAAGTGAAAGCGCTTTCATTTAATGAGACAGTCGCCGCCCGTGTCAAGGCCGCAGGCGCGGATTCATCCCGCGCGTCCATGGAAAGCATGTTGATTGTGGAAGAGGCATGACGCCCGTGAGATCTGCTCAACGGCGCGAGCAGAGCAATTCCAGGAAAAGTGGGAACCGGTTTTCCGTCCGGAATTGCGCAAGAGCAATGAATGAGGGCGTTTTTGCAATTCCAGGAAAAGTGGGAACCGGTTTTCCGTCCGGAATTGCGCAAGAGCAATGAATGAGGGCGTTTTTGCAATTCCAGGAAAAGGGGGAGCACTCTAACCCCGAGAAATCAAAAAGCTGACCCCGCCTCCCGGCAGAGCGGGAGGCGGGGTCGAAAGCGCTGGAAATTAATTTCCCGGCAAACCGGATCAGAGCACCTTGGAGAGGAACTCTTTCGTGCGCGGCGACTGCGGATTGGCAATCATTTCGCGTGGGTTGCCCTCTTCAACGATGACGCCGCCATCCATGAAGATCAGCTGGTCACCGATCTCGCGGGCAAAGCCGATTTCATGGGTCACCACCACCATGGTCATGCCGGTTTCGGCAAGATCGCGCATGACCTGCAGAACCTCGCCCACAAGCTCGGGATCGAGCGCGGAAGTGGGTTCGTCAAAAAGCAGAACCTTGGGCTTCATCGCCATGGCGCGGGCAATGGCCACGCGCTGCTGCTGACCGCCGGAGAGTTCGCGCGGATAGCTGTCGACTTTCTCGGACAGGCCGACACGGGCGAGCAGCTCCAGCGCCTCGCTCTTGGCCTGCTCCACCGGCACGCGGCGCACATGCACCGGCGCTTCGATCAGGTTCTCCATCACCGTCATGTGCGAGAACAGGTTGAATGACTGAAACAGCATGCCGATCTCGGCGCGCCGCTGGCAAAGCTCGTTGTCCTTCACCTCATAGAGCCTGTCCTTGCGCAGATCGTAGCCAACGAATGCGCCGTCGACGAGCAGAATGCCGCCGGTCAGCTTTTCCAGATGGTTGATGCAGCGAAGGAACGTGCTCTTGCCGGAGCCGGAAGGCCCGATGATGCAGGCGACCGAGCCCTTCGGAACGTCGATGTCCACGCCCTTCAGAACGTCCAGCGTTCCAAAGGATTTGCGCACGCCGCGCGCGAACACCATGGAATCTTCCGGCACGCCGAAGCGGGCGCGGTTTTCAGATGGAGTGTTGCTCATGTCGCCGCTCCCTTTGCGCGGGTTCCGAAGGCATTGCGCAGGAGGCGCGTGGTCAGGGACTGGCTGCGGGTTTCACTGCGGCCGAAATGGCGCTCCAGGAAATGCTGCCCCACCGACATGATCGAGACCACGGCGAGATACCAGACGGCCACCACGATGAGCAGCGGAATGGTCTCGAAGGTGCGCGCATAGATCGACTGCGCCGAATAGAACAGGTCGTCCACGGCGATGAAGGTCACCAGCGAGGTCAGCTTCAGAAGATTGATTGCCTCATTGCCTGTCGGCGGCACGACGAAGCGCATGGCCTGCGGCAGCACGATGCGCTTCAGGATGTTGCGGTAGGGCATGCCCAGTGCGCTTGCCGCTTCCGACTGGCCGGTCGGCACCGACTTGATGCCGGCGCGGATGATCTCTGCCATGTAGCCCGCCTCGCAAAGCGAGAGCGCCACAACGGCGGAGAAGAAAGGCGTCATGAAATCATTGGTGCGGATCGAGAAGATTTCGCCGACGAAAGGAAGCGTCAGCGAGAATTCGCGCACCAGCAGCGCCAGGTTGAACCAGAAGATCAGCTGGATCAGCGCCGGCACGCCGCGGAAGAACCACACATAGGCGCCCGCAAAGCTGCGCAGCACCGGGCTCGGCGACACACGCATCACCGCGACGATGGTGCCAATGACGATCGCCAGGAACATGATGACGACCGTCAGCACCAGCGTGGTCATGAGACCGCTCATGATCGACGGATGGAAGAGGTAGCCGGCGGCTGTCTCCCATCCGAAGGCCGGGTTGACGGCAAAGGCGCGCAGGATGAAGTACGATAGCACCAGGGTGAACGCCGTCCCGATCCAGATGCCGTAATTGCGGCGCGGCACGACGACGAGACGGTCGACCTCCTCCACCACGGATGGCTGGGGCCGAGCCTTGCTCGTATCAACCTTGCTCATCGTTTCTCCAAACTCGCTACAGTGGGACTACAGGCCGATTACTCGGCCCGCAGCGCGTCCATGGTGTCGACGAAATAGGGTTCCTTGATCGCGTATGCGCCCATTCCATACTTGTCGAGGATCGACTGATAGGTGCCGTTCTCGAACAGTTCGGCGAGTGCCGCGACCATCATGTCGGCGGTTGCCTGATCGCCCTTCGCAATGGCGAGGCCAAGCGGCGCGACGTCATAAAGCGTCGGCAGAACGATGAGCTTGCCATTGCTCGTGACCTCGAAATAGCTCGATGCGGTCGCGTCATCAACGCGGGCGTCGATGCGGTCGGCGAGCACGGCCTGTATGATGTCCGTCGACGTGTTGAACACCGACTTGTCGATCGCTTCCTTGCCATTCTCGGTGCATTCGGCGCTCAGCTTGTCGACCAGGAAGTCGGAACCGCTGCCCGCCGACACGCCCACGCGCTTGCCGCAAAGCGGCATGTCGCCGGCGAAGTCGTCCTTCTTCTCCGGCGATGTCGAAGCCGCGATACCGGCCTTGATGAACATCACGAAGTCGACCTGCTCCAGGCGCTCGGGCTTGGCCGAAAAGGTTTCCCAGGCGATCTTGAAGCGACCGGCCGCCAGGCCGGGGATCATCGAGGGGAACGGGGTGCGCTGCACATCAAGCTCGGCATCCACCAGCTTGGCGACTTCGCCGGCCAGTTCGATGATGATGCCGGTCGGCTTGCCGTCTGCATCAAGATACTCGAAAGGCGCGAAATCGATCGTGTTGGCGACCGACAGCTTGCCGCTTTCCGTGACTTCCGGCGCAACCGGAATGTCGGAAGCCGATGCCGAAGCGCTCAGCCCCATCAGTGCGGCAAGGCCGAGGCCCGCCATCTGCGAAACATGTTTGTTCATACCCGTTCTCCTCTGGACTTATCCATATATGCCTCAGCCCCCGAGGCATAATCCCTTTGAAAACGGCCCTGGCGTCCTTCGGGACGATCAAGGCCGTTTCAAGCGCGAAGATCAGTTCGCCGCAGCTTCTTCAGCGGCTTTCTTCTTGCGGTAATGATAGTTCTTGTCGATGCGCTCCATCAGGTAATCCCCATAGAGCACCGGCTCGTATTTCGGTGCAGCGCCCTCGGGCACGCAGGCCGGCAGCGCCTCGATCTGCGCTTCCATCGACGGATCGAAGAAGAAGGGCTGCGAGTAGCGCTCACGGCCCGACCGGTTGATCACCCGGTGCGGCGTGGAGACGAACACGTCGTTCGACCAGCGGGCGAGGATGTCGCCCACATTCATGACGAAGGAGTTCGGGATCGGCGGAGCCGGCACCCAGTCGCCACCCTTGTTCTTGACTTCGAGACCGCCGACATCGTCCTGCGCGAGCAGGGTGATGAAACCGTAATCGGTGTGCGGTGCGGAGCCGAACAGCCCCTCTTCCGCCGGCTGCGTGGGATAGTGCAGAAGGCGCAGGAAGGTGGTCGGATCGTCGAAGTGGCTGTTCAGCTCGTCCGGCGACAGGCCGAGCGAGATGGAGATCGCACCAACCATCTTGCGGGCCAGCGTGTTCATCTGGTCCACATAGCGCTCGATGGTCTCGCGAAACTCCGGCAGCATCACGGCGTCCGGCCACTGGTTCGGCCCCTGAAGCGGCTTGTCGGCAGCCACGCGCGGATCGTCAGCGTCGACCTCATGCATGAAGAAGAGCGACTCGCTCTGGTTCGGCTTGCTCACGGTCGCGACCGACGAGGTGACGATGGTGGAGCCGGCGAACGGCAGGTAACCGCGGAAGTTCTTGTCGATCCGCAGTTTCAGCTTTTCTTCTTCGGGCAGAGCGAAGAACTGCCGGCTCGCTTCTCGTACGGCCTCGATGTCCTCCTGCGCGATCTGGTGACCGACGATGTAGAGGAAGCCGATGTTTTCCAGATAGCCGCGCAGCGTCGACGCGACTGCGCGCACGGCGTCCTCGTCGCCGCCATAAAGACCCGAGACGTCGAGAACCGGAATCTCCGAAAAATCGCCGCGTTCACTCGTTGACATGACCACCATCCCAGCTTGAAGATACTATACAGTACTGTATTTATGCATATCGGATTGTGCTCGGCAATAGCCGAATCAGACGGAAATGGGAACCGACATGGCGCCACGTAAGATCATCATCGATACCGACCCGGGGCAGGACGACGCCTTCGCGATCCTGTTCGCCCTGGGTTCCCCGGAAGAACTCGAAGTGGTTGGCATCACGACCGTTGGCGGCAATGTGCCCCTTTCGCTCACCACCAAGAACGCGCTCAAAGTTGTGGAACTTGCAGGCCGCCCCGACGTGCCGGTCTTCGCAGGCTGCCCCGGACCGATGGTGAAGCCTCTGATGACGGCGGAATATGTCCACGGCGAAACCGGGCTGGACGGCGCCGAACTCCCCGAGCCGACGACGCCCGTGCAGGACGAGCACGCCGTCAACTGGATGGTTCGCACGATCATGGACGCGCCCGAAGGCGAGATCACCGTCTGCACGCTCGGGCCGATGACGAACCTCGCCATGGCCATGACCATGGAGCCGCGCATCATCCCCCGCATCCGCGAAGTGGTGCTGATGGGCGGCGGCTTCTTCGAGGGCGGCAACGCCACGCCGGCAGCCGAGTTCAACATCTTCGTCGACCCGCATGCGGCCCACAAGGTGTTCCACTCGGGCGCGCCGGTCACCATGGCCCCCATCGACTGCACCTACACCGCACAGATGACGCCGGAATGGCTCGAAACGCTGGGCGCCACCGGCAGCCGCGCCGCACTCGAGGCCGCCAACATGGCCGGTTTCTTCTGCCAGTATGGCGATCACAAATTCCCGACCAAGGCGCGGCCGATCCACGATGCCTGCGTCACCGGCTATCTGCTCGTTCCGCAGGCCTATGAGCAGCGCGAGTGCTATGTCACGGTCGACATCTCCTCGTCCGAGACCATTGGCATGACGGTGGTCGACTGGTGGCACGTCACCGGCAAGCCGAAAAACGTCAATGTGCTGCGTCGGATCGATCCGGCTCCGTTCTTCGACCTCATGCTGGAGCGCATCAGCGCCCTGCCCTGACGCAATTGCGGCAATGCACGATGGCGCTGCGCACCCAACGGGGTGCGCAGACCACTTTAGAGTTTACGGATGACCGGCCCCGCAACTTCTGTTAGCGAAAGCCGTTCGACAGGAAAGAGACCAGCAGGTTCCCAGAACAACAGCGCGTGAATGCGCACCAGAAGTGGAGGCAGCCCGTGGCGCAGAAGAAGGCATCGAAATCCGCAAAGGACAAGAAGACGTCATCGCGCCAGACGCTGTCCCGTGAAGCCTGGGCAAAGGCGGCGCGCAAGGTTCTGGAAAAGCGGGGCATCGCCGAGGTCAAGATCGACCGCCTCGCCCGCCACTTCAAGGTCACGCGCGGCAGCTTCTATTTCCACTTTTCCAGCCTAAAGGATCTCCACGAAGAGCTTTTGAACGAATGGCGTCGCGCCAATTGCGCGCCCTTCGAGGCTAAGCGCGACGTCACCGATGTCGACGGGCTGCAGTTCTTCACGGAGATCGTTCACATCTGGGTGGATGAAGACCCTTTCAGCCCGCTTCTGGATCTCGCCGTGCGAGACTGGTCGCGCACCTCGAAAGCGCTCGGTCAGGAAGTCGCCCGCATGGACGACCTGCGCATCACGCTCCTGCAACGCGCCTTTCGCGCCATGGGATACGGGCCGGAGGAGAGCCTTGTGCGCGCCCGGCTGACCTATTTCCACCAGATCGGGCAATACGCGCTCTCCTTCAAGGAAGATCCCGACCAGCGCAAACGCCATGCGCCCATCTACGGAAAAGCGCTGCTCGCGCCGCTGGTCCAGGAGCCCAACCTGCCAAAAGACTGGCAGGACGGGGAAGGTCGTTAAACGGCAACCAGTTATCGCGCTTAAAGGCTTCACGACCGGTAAGAAGCGCGAAATCGGCGCATTTCCGCAACTATTTCGAGCCGGCTAAGAATAAACCGTTGACGAAAGAAAATTTCTAAATAGGTTGCCGCTACGTAATTTCGGGTGGGGGCCCTATGGGACGAGTGATCGAGATCATCGCAATCGCGGTGATCTGTTGGGGTGTGTTGTTTTCATTTTTCTGGGTGGTGAACACCGCGTTTTTTTGCCCGCGCTATTCCAATGCGCAGGCTGCAATTCATATTGCGGAAGCTGTCGGCCTCTGCGTCATCATCATCTTTCTTTTGGACTTATTCATCGCCCGGGTCAGCCAGAGGAAGTAGCGGTTCGAGTATTCAGCATCGCCCGCCCCGCATCTCATCCAATGGTCTATTGACAGATCCGCTCCAGCAAAGAGACTGACTGAAAGACACTGTCAGACGGCCCGGGAGGCCGGGAGCCAGGACAGCGTGGAGGCGCTGGCTGGCAGTGGCAGGCAAACCATGGGGAGGAAAGCCATGGATGGACGCAGTCTGTCGTATCATGCGGACAGGGTTCTGGCAGCGGTCGATTCCAACCGCTCGGCCAAGTCCGCGCTCGTGGCGTCGTGGCAGCGCTCCTGCCGGCTCCATCGGCTCGACCCGGCCGAACGCCGCAACCCGGAACGCATTTCCGATGCGGAACTGGCGGCCGCCCGCGCACGGCTCGAACCGCTTCTCCGCTCCGCGCAAACCCCGCTCGACCAGCTTTTCCTCGCCGTCGGCAGCTCCGGCTGCTGTGTGGTTCTGGCCGACCGGCAGGGCATTCTGATGGAACGGCGCGGCACGCCGGGCGATGACGAGACCTTCCGCCAGTGGGGGCTTTGGACCGGCACGGTCTGGAGCGAGCAAAGCGAAGGCACCAATGGCATCGGCACCTGCCTCGTGGAGCGCCGCACGCTGACAATCCACCGCGACCAGCACTTCCACTCCCGCAACACGCTTCTCTCCTGCACCACCGCGCCGGTCTACGATCATGAGGGCCATCTGGCGGGCGCGCTCGACGTTTCTTCCTGCCGCGCCGACTTGACCGACGGCTTTGTCAGTCTCATCGCCACCGCGGCCAGCGATGCCGCCCGCCGCATCGAGGCGGAGGCGTTTCGCCTCGCCTATCCTCAGGCGCGCATCATGCTCCTGCCAGCGGCGGACCCGTCGGCCCTCATCGCGGTCGACAGCGACGATCTGGTGATCGGCGCAACCCGCACGGCCCGCGCGCTTCTCGACCTCCCGCCCGGCCCGCTTGCCAATCCGCTGCCCGCATGCGACGTGCTGGGCGGCCCGCAGACCGCGTCGCCCGGCCTTGCCGGGGCCGAACGCAGCGCCCTTCAGCGCGCGCTTGTCAGCGCCGGCGGCAATGTTTCCGAGGCCGCGCGCCAGCTCGGCATTTCCCGCGCCACCATGCATCGCAAGATGGCCAGGCTCGGCGTCGGCCGCACCCATTAGCGCCTTCCGGGATGTTTTGATGCGTCACCTGTCGCAGATCTGAGACAGGTGACGCACGCCCCCGCTCTTCCCCCTCTGCCGCACCGGAAAACCCGCGCCTACCCTTCCCTTCATGCCGCATGACGCGGTTTGAATTCGGGAGGATTTCATGAACAAGGTTGAATTCGCACGCAGCGCGAAAGCGCCCTTCGCAAAGCGTTATGACAATTTCATCGGCGGCGCATGGGTCGCGCCGAAATCCGGGCGCTATTTCGAAAACACCTCGCCGGTCACCGGCCAGCCGCTGGGCGAAATCGCCCGCTCCGACGCAGCCGACGTGGAGCTGGCGCTCGACGCCGCCCACAAGGCCAAGGACGCCTGGGGCCGCACCAGCCCGGCAGAACGCGCCCTCATGCTCAACCGCATCGCCGACCGGATGGAAGAAAACCTCGAGCTTCTGGCGCGCGCGGAAACCTGGGACAATGGCAAGCCGATCCGCGAAACGACCGCAGCCGACGTACCGCTCGCCATCGATCATTTCCGCTACTTTGCCGGCGTCCTTCGCAGCCAGGAAGGCTCCATCTCGCAGATCGACGACGATACCGTCGCCTATCATTTCCATGAGCCGCTGGGCGTGGTCGGCCAGATCATCCCGTGGAACTTCCCGCTTCTCATGGCCTGCTGGAAGCTCGCGCCTGCGCTCGCTGCCGGCAATTGCGTGGTGCTGAAGCCCGCCGAGCAGACCCCGGCCTCGATCATGCTGTGGGCCGATCTCATCGGCGACATTCTGCCGGAAGGCGTTCTGAACATCGTCAACGGTTTCGGCCTTGAAGCCGGCAAACCGCTCGCATCCTCCAACCGCATCGCCAAGATCGCCTTCACCGGCGAAACCACGACCGGCCGGCTCATCATGCAGTATGCCAGCCAGAACCTGATCCCGGTCACGCTGGAGCTTGGCGGCAAGTCGCCCAACATCTTCTTCAAGGATGTCACCGCCGAGGATGACGACTTCTTCGACAAGGCCATCGAGGGCTTCGTCATGTTCGCGCTCAACCAGGGCGAGGTCTGCACCTGCCCGAGCCGCGCCCTCATCCATGAGGAGATCTATGACGCGTTCATGGAGCGCGCCCTGAAGCGCGTGGAGCAGATCGTGCAGGGCGACCCGCTCGACCCGGCCACCATGATCGGCGCGCAGGCATCCTCCGAGCAGCTTGAGAAGATCCTGAGCTACATCGACATCGGCAGGCAGGAAGGTGCGGAAGTGCTGACCGGCGGCGAGCAGGCGCACCTGCCCGGCGATCTGGCCGGCGGCTACTACGTCAAGCCGACAGTCTTCAAGGGCCACAACAAGATGCGCGTCTTCCAGGAAGAGATTTTTGGCCCCGTCGTTTCGGTCACGACCTTCAAGGACGATGCCGAGGCCATGGAAATCGCCAATGACACGCTCTACGGGCTGGGCGCAGGCATCTGGAGCCGCGACGCAAACCGTCTCTACCGCTTTGGCCGGGGCATCCAGGCGGGCCGCGTGTGGACCAATTGCTACCACGCCTATCCGGCCCATGCGGCCTTCGGCGGCTACAAACAGTCCGGCATCGGTCGTGAAACGCACAAGATGATGCTCGACCACTACCAGCAGACCAAGAACATGCTGGTCAGCTACAGCCCCAAAAAGCTGGGCTTCTTCTGAGAAAAGGAAAGCCGGCTTTCGCTGGCGTCAGACTGGCCTTTCCCCGTTCGCGGGGAAAGGCATCCGCTTCGATGGAGCTTCCCCATGTGCAACAGCGCCAGACCCATGTCCAACAAAGCCAGACATGACAAGGTTTCTGCAACGCCCGAAGCGCGTGCGCTTCTGGACGAGATCATCGCCGATCACGGCCCCGTCCTCTGTCACCAGTCGGGCGGCTGCTGCGATGGATCTTCACCCATGTGCTACCCGCGCGGCGATTTCATCGTCGGCGATCAGGACGTGCTTCTGGGCCATATCGGCGACACGCCGGTGTTCATCAGCGCATCGCAGTTCGAGGCGTGGAAACACACCGACCTGATCATCGACGTGGTGCCGGGGCGCGGCGGCATGTTTTCGCTCGATAACGGGCGCGAAAAACGCTTTCTCACCCGCTCGCGCGTCTGCGCCGCACCCGTCCGCGAATAGGCCCTATTCGGCGGCTTCCGTGTAGGAGGCCGGCAGATAGTTGAGAACCGGCCCGAGCCAGCGCTCCACATCCGCCACGGCCATGCCCTTGCGCGCGGCATAGTCTTCCACCTGGTCGCGCTCGACCTTGGCAACGCCGAAATAATAGCTTTCGGGATGCGACAGGTAGAGGCCCGAGACCGACGAGCCCGGCCACATGGCCATGCTTTCGGTCAGTTGCACACCCGAGTTCTTCTCCGCATCCAGAAGCCTGAACAGCGTCACCTTCTCGGTGTGGTCGGGTTGCGCCGGGTAGCCCGGAGCCGGGCGGATGCCGAGATACGGCTCGGCAATCAGCTCTTCGGGCGTGTAGCTTTCATCGCCCGCATAACCCCAGAACTCCTTGCGCACCTTCTCATGCATGCGCTCGGCAAAGGCTTCCGCAAACCGGTCGGCCAGCGCCTTAACAAGGATCGAGTTGTAGTCGTCATTTGCCCGCTCGAAGCGCTCGGCAATTGCCACTTCCTCGATGCCCGCCGTCACGACGAACCCGCCGATCCAGTCCGGCTTGCCGCTGTCTGCCGGCGCAACAAAGTCCGAAAGCGCGACATTCGGCTTGTCGCCGCGCTTGGTAAGCTGCTGACGCAGGGTGAAGAAGGTCTCAAGCTCTTCTTCGCGGGTTTCATCCGTGAAGAGCCGCACATCATCGCCAACCGCATTGGCCGGCCAGAAGCCCACCACTGCGCGCGGTGCGAACCACTTCTCGTCGATGATCTTCTTCAGCATGGCCTGCGCATCGGCAAAGAGCTGCCGCGCCGCCTCGCCCTGCTTCTCGTCCTCGAGAATTTTGGGGTAGCGCCCCTTCAGTTCCCAGGTCTGGAAGAACGGCGTCCAGTCGATGTAGCGCGCCAGCTCCTCGAGATCCCAGCTTTCGAACACTTTCGTGCCGGTGAAGGCGGGCTGCGGCGGCGTGTAGTCCGCCCAGTCGATCCGGTGCGGATTGGCGCGCGCCCTTGCGATCGGCAGACGCTGCTTCTCGCGCTCGGAGCGCTCATGCGCCTCGGTCACCTTGCGATATTCCTCGCGCACGCCATCGATATAGCCGCCACGCGCTTCCGGCGAAAGCAGGTTCGAGACCACGCCCACCGCACGGCTCGCATCGTTCACGTGAACCGCCTGCCCGCGATCGTAGCTCGGATGGATCTTCACCGCCGTGTGCACACGGCTGGTCGTCGCGCCACCGATCAGAAGCGGGATGTCGAACCCTTCGCGCTCCATTTCGGCTGCCACATGCACCATCTCGTCAAGCGACGGGGTGATGAGGCCGGAAAGCCCGATAATGTCGACCTTCTCTTCGCGCGCGGTCTCGAGGATCTTTGCCGCCGGCACCATCACGCCGAGATCGATGATCTCGTAATTGTTGCAGGCGAGAACCACGCCGACGATGTTCTTGCCGATGTCGTGCACATCGCCCTTCACCGTGGCCATCAGTATCTTGCCGGCGCTCTGGCGTTCGCCGCCGCCATTGGCCTTCTTCTCCTCCTCCATATAGGGGAGCAGAACGGCCACGGCCTGCTTCATCACACGGGCAGATTTCACCACCTGCGGCAGGAACATCTTGCCTGCGCCGAACAGATCGCCGACCACGTTCATGCCGGCCATCAGCGGCCCTTCGATCACGTGCAGCGGGCGCTCGGCGTTCAGCCGCGCTTCCTCGGTGTCCGCGTCGATATATTCCGTTATGCCGTTGACCAGCGCATGCTCCAGCCGCTTCTCGACCGGCAGCTCACGCCAGGAAAGGTCCTTTTCCTTGGCCTCGCGCCCGCCAGTGCCGCGAAAACGCTCGGCAATCTCCAGCATGCGCTCCGTCGCCGTGCCGCCGGCCTTCGGCGTGCGGTTCAGAACCACGTCTTCGCAGGCCTCGCGCAGTTCGGCATCGATGGCGTCATAAACGGCCAGCTGACCGGCATTGACGATGCCCATGTCCATGCCCGCCTGAATGGCGTGATAGAGGAACACCGCGTGCATTGCCTCCCGCACGGGCTCATTGCCACGGAACGAGAAGGAAAGGTTCGACACGCCGCCCGAGATATGGACATGCGGCAGGGTGCGAATGATCTCGCGCGTCGCCTCGATGAAGTCGACACCGTAATTGTCGTGTTCCTCGATACCGGTCGCGATCGCGAACACATTCGGATCGAAGATGATGTCTTCGGGAGCGACACCGGCCTTCTCGGTCAGAAGCCTGTAGGCGCGGGTGCAGATTTCCACCTTGCGCGCTTCCGTGTCGGCCTGACCGGTTTCGTCAAAGGCCATCACGACCATGGCCGCGCCATACATGCGGCACAGATTGGCCTGATGCAGGAACGCCTCCTCGCCTTCCTTGAGCGAGATGGAATTCACCACGGCCTTGCCCTGCACGCATTTCAGGCCAGCCTCGATCACCTCCCATTTGGAGGAGTCGATCATCACCGGCACACGCGCAATGTCGGGCTCCGCCGCCACCAGATTGAGGAACTCGATCATCGCCTTTTTGGAGTCGATCAGGCCCTCATCCATGTTGATGTCGATGATCTGTGCGCCGCCTTCCACCTGGTTGCGCGCGACATCCAGAGCGGTCGCGTAATCACCGGCGGTGATGAGCTTGCGGAACTTCGCCGAACCCGTGACATTGGTGCGCTCGCCCACATTGACGAAGGGAATGTCGTCGGTCAGCGTGAAGGGCTCAAGGCCCGAAAGGCGCATCTGCGGCGCACGTTCGGGTATGCTGCGCGGCGCGTGCCTGGCCACCGCGTCGCGGATTGCGGCAATGTGCTCCGGCGTCGAGCCACAGCAGCCGCCGACCACGTTGATCAGCCCCTCGCGCGCAAACTCCTCGACCTGCGCAGCCATGGTCTCCGGGCTTTCGTCATACTGGCCGAAGGCGTTCGGAAGACCGGCGTTCGGATAGGCGCAGATCAGCGTGTCGGCCACGCCCGAAAGCTCCGCCAGATGCGGGCGCATGGCCGCAGCGCCCAGCGCGCAGTTCAGACCGATGGTGAGCGGCTTGGCGTGCCGCACCGAATGCCAGAAGGCCGTCGGCGTCTGGCCGGAAAGCGTGCGTCCGGAAAGGTCGGTGATCGTGCCGGAGATCATCACCGGCAAGCGCACGCCGCGCTCTGCGAAGATTTCCTCGCATGCGAAGATCGCCGCCTTGGCGTTCAGCGTGTCAAAGATGGTTTCGATCAGCACGATGTCCGTGCCGCCATCGAGCAGCCCGCGCAGCTGTTCGCCATAGGCGACGCGCAGATCGTCGAAAGTCACGGCGCGGTAGCCGGGATTGTTGACGTCCGGCGAGATGGAGGCGGTGCGGTTGGTCGGCCCGAGCGCACCGGCCACGAAGCGGCGCACGCCGTCCTTCTGCTCGGCGCGGATCGCCGCGCGGCGGGCAAGCCGCGCACCGTCGCGGTTCAGCTCATAGACCATGTCTTCCATGCCGTAATCGGCCTGGGCGATGGTCGTGGAAGAGAAGGTGTTCGTCTCGAGAATGTCCGCGCCCGCCATCGCATAGCGGAAGTGCTCTTCCTCGATGGCCTTGGGCTGCGTCAGGTTGAGCAGATCATTGTTGCCCTGCTGGTGGCAGGCGCAGCCGGTGAAGCGGTCGCCGCGGAAATGATCCTCGTTGAAACCCAGGCCCTGGATCTGCGTGCCCATCGCGCCGTCGAGGATGAGAATGCGCTCGCGCGCGGCCTTGTTCAGCGCGGCGAAGATTTCCGATCCGTCCGGCTTTTCGCCGACCGGCCCAAACAGTTCATCGATAGACGGCATGTGCGACGCTTTTCATCCTTGATACGACAATGGACCTGCATCACATAAAGATATCTTTATGTCAACATGCAGGCCCGTTGATCATATCGCGGTCCAGCGTCGCATCCATGCCTTTTCGCAGGCCCTGTCAGGCCCGGTCAGACCCGGTCAGACCTTGGCCACCGCCTCGAAACTTTCTTCCAGAACGCCGAGCAGATGGTCCGCATTGGCCCTGGAGAAGATCATCGAGGGGCGCATCTTCAGCACATTGTCATGCGGCCCTTCGGTGCCCATCAGAACGCCCCGCGCCCGCGCCTCGTTGCAGATGGCGCGCGCCGTCGCCGTGGCCGGAACCTTGGTCTCGCGGTCTTCCACCAGCTCGATACCGAGGAACAGGCCCATGCCGCGCACATCGCCGATCACGGGGTAACGCGTCTGGAGTTCAACAAAGCCGGCTTTCAGATACTCGCCGATTGCCGCCGCGTTCTCCCGCAGGCCATCGCGCTCGATCGTGTCGATCACCGCAAGCCCCACCGCGCAGGAAACCGGGTTGCCGCCGAACGTGTTGAAATACTCCATGCCGTTCTGGAAGGATTCCGCGATCTCCCGGCGCACCACCAGCGCGCCCATGGGGTGACCATTGCCAATGGGCTTGCCCACCGTTGCGATGTCCGGCACCACGCCCTGCGTCTCGAATGCCCACCAGTGGCTGCCGATGCGGCCAAAGCCCACCTGCACCTCGTCGGCGATGCAGATGCCGCCTGCCGCGCGCACCATGCGGTACACCTCGTCCAGATAGCCTTCCGGCATGAACACCTGCCCGGCAACGCTCGGGATGGATTCGGCGATGAAGAAGCCCGGAGCCTCGCCCTTGGCCGCCATGGCGTCGATCTGCTCGCCCACGCTGGCGGCGAAGCGCTTCGCCAGCTCTTCCTGCGGCCAGTCGGCCGGCGCGCGATAGGCGTCCGGCAGGTCGGCCACGTGCACATGCGGCCTGGGGCCATGCCCGCCCTTGCGGCGGAACTTGTAGGGGCTGAGATCGATCAGCTCCTGCGTCGTGCCGTGATAGGACCAGTCAAGAACGATGGCGTTCTCCCGGCCCGTATGCGCCCGCATCATGCGCAGCGCCAGACTGTTTGCCTCCGAGCCCGAATTCACGAAGGCCGCAATGCCCAGCTCCTTCGGCATGGTTGCCGTCAGCCGCTCCGCATAGGCGACGATGTTGTCGTGCAGATAGCGCGTATTGGTGTTGAGCGTTGCCGCCTGTGTGGCGAGCGCCTCCACCACCGCCGGGTGGCAATGGCCCAGATGGCAGACATTGTTGAAGCAATCGAGATAGGCGCGGCCACGGTCATCGATCAGCCACACGCCCTCGCCCTTCACGAACTTGATCGGCTCCTCATAGGAAATCGACAGGTTCGGCAGGAGCAGCGACTGGCGCTTCTCCACGATCTCGGCCTTGGAAAGCCGCCCCGCATCAACCGCCACAAGCCCGGCAAAGTCGCTGGCGTCGGGGAACAGTTCCCCCCACGTTTCCAGATAGCGCGTCTCGCCGACGCCCAGAATGTCGTCGGCGCTCATCGTCGTGTCGCAGGAAATCTGCAGGTGCAGATGGGGCATCCAGCCGCCATTTTCCTTCGGCCCGCCCATATGGGCCAGAAACGCGCCGGCCTCGACCCGGTCGCCCACCTTCAGACGGTCCGCAACCTCATGGGCAAGATGCCCCCACAGCGACAGGAAGGCCGGACCGTCTTC
The DNA here is from genome assembly GCF_030068685.1 of Nitratireductor sp. GZWM139. NCBI lineage: Bacteria > Pseudomonadati > Pseudomonadota > Alphaproteobacteria > Hyphomicrobiales > Phyllobacteriaceae > Nitratireductor > Nitratireductor sp. GZWM139. The sequence goes on from NZ_JAMQML010000005.1 coordinate 240,608, forward strand.
CGGCTTATGCTCCAGCACCATCACCGCGCCATAGCCAAGCCGCGCGGCCTCCACGCCCACTTCCTTCACCGTGCCGGCAAGCGGCGCATAAAGCGCGGCTCCCGCCGGCAGGAAAAGATCGAGCCCCAGATGACGCCTGCGGCGCTCGCCGGCGATCAGGCGGGATTCGAAAATCTCGCTGGTGTAGACGCCGCGCTCCTCGCCCCATGGGCCGATGCCCAGAATGCGCGTCGCATCCCCCACCGCATCTTCCCAGAGCGCCTGCGCCTCGTCCGGCCGCTCTTCAGCCGAGGCGATGGCGATTGGGTCGCTCTGGTCGCCAAGCGGCACATGGGCGGTCGGATAGCTCGCCGCCGCGCGCACCAGCACCGGTGCGAAATTGCGGCGGTTGTCCGCCAGCCAGCCCTTCACCGCACGCGCGCCGGGCATCGCCTCAAAGCCGCAGGCATTGCGCAGAATGGCCGTGGCGAAACGCGGGTCCATTGCGCCAAGCCGGCGCAGCAGGTCCCATGCGGGCTTTTCGCTCACCGCGAGATAGGGATTGTCGGCCACTTCCGACTGGCGGCTGGCCGAGATCGTCACCGAGGTGACGAGCCGCATGGCGACAAGATCGAACAAAAGGTCGACCTCTTCTTCACGCAGCGGATACTGCGCGTGGAAACCGGCCGCCAGCGCGCCGATGGCCCCCAGCGGGTCGTCGCAGTCGAGCGCGCCGTATGCGCCGGCAATGGCCACTTCGCAGATCAGCGCGCTGTAGAGCGCATCGCCGAAATCGATCAGGCCGCAGATCTTCGTGTGATCCGCCGGATCGACCAGCACGTTCCAGTCATTGGCGTCGTTGTGGATCACCCCGCCGCGCAGGCAGGAGAGCCGTGGCAGAACATCGGCTTCGAAACGGTCGATGAAGCGCTCTGCCAGCGCGCGGTCGTCCGCATCCCGGATCTTGTCCAGCCGCGCGCGGCTGTTGCCGGCAAGGCGCAGATCCCAGTCCAGCGGGCGCTCCGCGCCGGGATGCATGAAACCGTTGAGCGCATTGTTGAACCGGCCAAGCAGTTCGCCGAGGCTCTCCATGGCCGCCTCGCTGCGTGGCGCCTCGGCAAGCGGCATGCCCTCGATCCAGCTGACAAGCCGCAGCCGGTGCGTTCCGCCACTGGCGGAAACCGCCTCGCCAAGCGCCTCACCCTTCAAGGTCGGCAGGAGCGCCGGCACGGGCAGGTCGGGCGCGTGCCGGACCATGTGCTGCAGGAGCGCCGTCTGGAAGTCGCTCTCCAGGGCGGGTTCAGCCGCATTGATGATCTTGAAGATGAACGCGCCTTCCGGCGTCTTCACCCGGACATTCTGGTCCCGCTCGCTTTCCAGCGCCGAGAGCGCGCCTTCGATGCCATACACATCCAGCAGAAGCCGGCGCACCTCTTCCTCGGAAAAGCGCGGAACCGTGTCGAGAATTGCAGTCATTCGCCCTAATCTCCCAAGCGCAGCTCTGGATCGTCCTGCATCCACCCGGACGCACAGGAACGATCTGGACCGGGCGGCAGACCTGTCATCCACCCATGCCTGCCCGGCCCGATGCCGCTATCCGTTTCACGATGCGGCCCCGTTCGCAAGCCGCCCGGGCGAAACGTCACACAGCTTTCGACTGCAGTTCCGCGATCAGCTCCGCCGTCGTCACCTGCCGGCAATAGCCCTTGATGGTGCGCAGCGAATTGTCGTGCCGCTCCTGGCTGTAGGTCAGGCAGGCATCCGTCACCTGCGTCACCAGATAGCCCAGATCGCAGGCGTCGCGAATGGCGCTCTCCACGCACTGATCGGTGATCAGCCCGCAGATGATGAGCTGCTTCACGCCGAGATTGCGCAAAATGTAGTCGATATGGGTCGAGACGAAGACCGACGAGGAGGATTTGGGCAAAACGATCTCGTCTTCGCCCGGCGCGATCTGGTCGATCACCTTGCCGTCCCAGGAGCCCTTGGCCACGTTGAAACCGGTGATCTTGTAGTCGAGGCTGCGGTCGCGCCCGTCCAGCGTCAGGCTTTCGATGGTGGTGTACATCACCTCCACGCCGGCGCTGCGGCAGGCCGCCTGCAGCTCCTGCATGCGCGGGATCACGTCTGCGTCGAGCCGGTCGAAATACCAGCGGTATTTTTCCTCAAACGTCTTCTCGTCGAGATCGGCGAATTCCGCCCCTTTCCTGTGGGCGCTGAAATTCTGCACATCCACATAGAGGATCGCTGCCTGGCCCGGCTCGATGGGAACGTTGCGCGTCAGTTCCATTCCTGTAACTCCGTTACGAAGCGATGCACGACGGCGGTCATGAGCTTTGCCCACTGCGCCTGTCCGACGGCATCTGAGATGAGATCGTTGCGAATTTCAATCAGGCTGTGCGGCAGACCGCTCAGCTCGCCATGGCGCGGCACGAACCAGTCCGACTCGTCGTCAATCGTGTAGGGCTCGTTCATGCCCACCGTCATGTCCGGCGCGTTTTCCAGAACAAGCTGGCGCAGGCGCTCGGAAGTGCGCACGTCCTTGCGATAGAGAAAGCTGATTTCCCAGGGGCGCGGCACGCCATCCTGAAGCTGCGGGTTGAAACTGTGGATCGACAGGATCGCCCGGCAGTGCGGCGCTTCGCGCATCATCGTCACCGCCGCATTGAACGGCTCGAAAATTTCGCGCGTGCGGTGGGCGCGCGCCTCATCGCTCAAGGAGCGGTTGCCCGGCACGATCACGCCATCGCTTACCTCCGGCATCGCGTCGGGCGCTTCCGGCGGGCGGTTGCAGTCGATCACCAGCCGGCTGTAGCTCTGAAACACTGCCGGCGCGCCGAGCTGTTCGGCCATCAGCCGCGTAACGGCGGCCGCACCGATGTCCCAGCCGATATGCGCCTCGCGCGCATCGTCCGAGAGGCCGAGCCCGTTCAGGGCTGCCGGCACCGTCTTGCCCGCATGCTCGCAGACCAGCAGCACCGGGAAGCTGCTTTCCTGATTGATAATGGTGACCGGGTTCGGGTCGAGCGACGACAGAAGCCGACCGCTCTCTCCGACAGATGTGTGAAGGCTCATACTTTCTCCGCCTTGAGGGCTGGCGAGGGGATAAGGCCGTTCGGGCGGAAGATCAGCACGAGAACGACCAGGCAAAGGGCGATCGGATCACGGAACTCCTGCATGCCGGCAGGCAGGTAGGCAGCCAGGTAGATCTCGATGAAGCCCAGAAGGAAACCGCCGGCCACCGCACCGCGCAGCGAGCCGAGGCCGCCCAGAATGGCCGCGATGAAGGCCTTGAGAACGGGCGTGAAGCCCATCAGCGGGTCGACCGAAGCGCGCTGGCTCACCCACAGCACGGCGGCAACGCCGGCCAGGAAGCCCGACAGCGCGAACGCGCCGGCAATCACCGTGTTGGCGCGGATGCCCATGAGGCGCGCCACCGAGAAATCCTCGGCTGCCGCCCGCATGGCGATGCCGATGCGGTGATGCTTCATGAAGCGGTCGAGGAAGATCAGCATGACGATGGTGGTGGCGATGGCCGCAATCTTGTTGACGCCGATCACCAGCCCGCCGAAGCGCACGCTTTCAGACAGGATTTCCGGCACCAGAACGGCCTGCGAGCGGGCGGAGATGAAGTTCTGGAACAGAACCTGCAGGATCATCGAGACCGCGAAACTGGTCACCAGCATGGTCGCGCCGGAGGCGTTTCGCACGGGCCGGAAGGCAATGCGCTCCATCACCACGGCGGCCAGCACCGCCGCCGCAATCGCCAGCAGAATGGAGAAGGCGAACGGAACGCCGGCCAGCCCACAAGCCATCAGGATATAGCCGGCGATGGTCATCAGCTCGCCATGGGCGAAGTTGATCAGCCCCATGGTCGAGAAGACCATGGCAAGGCCCAGCGCCAGCAGCGCATAGGTGCCGCCCAATGCGAAGGCATTGACGGTTTGCTGTAGAAACAGATCCATTACTCGGCCCCCAGATAGGCAGCTTGCAGCGTTTCGGAATCGCGCAGTTCCGCAGCGGTGCCGGAAGCAGCGATGCGGCCGCTGGCCATCACGTATCCACGATCCGCGATTTCGAGCGCCATCGACACATTCTGTTCGACGACCATCAGCGTCACGCCCTGCTTGCGCAGAACGGTGATCAACTCGAAAATCTGCTCGACAATCTTCGGCGCGAGCCCCAGCGACGGTTCGTCAAGCAATAGAAGACGCGGATTGCTCATCAACGCGCGGCCAACGGCCAGCATCTGCTGCTGGCCGCCTGACAGCGTTCCAGCAAACTGCTCACGGCGCTCCTGCAGGATCGGGAACAGGTCGAAGACCCGCTCCCAGGCGGCTTTCACCGCCGCCTTGTCCCGCATCGAATAAGCGCCCATGAGCAGGTTCTCCTGCACGCTCAGCGTGCCGAAGACGCGCCGCCCCTCGGGCGACAGCGTCATGCCCAGCGAGGTGAAACGCTCCGGCGCGCTGCCGGTCACGTCCTGCCCCGAAAAGACAATCTTGCCCCCGCTCGCCGGCGCAAGGCCGACCAGCGCGTTGAGCGTGGAGGACTTGCCCGCGCCATTGGCGCCCAGAAGCGCGATGATTTCACCTTCATGCACATCCAGGTCGATACCGCGCACCGCCTGAACGGCGCCGTATTGCACCTGGAGTGACTGGACGGACAATAGCGCAGACACGAGCCCTACCTCACTGAACGCGGGGTTCGGGGATGAGCGAAGCACCCGGCGTCGGCTGGCCGATAAGCTCACGCTCACCGTCCTTGACGCGGATCAGGCTCACCGAGCGCAGCGGCATGCCGTTGGTGCCCTTGTAGGTGATCGTGCTGGTCGCGCCCTGCACGTTCTCCAGATTGGCAATGGCGTCACGCAGCGTGTTCGCATCGGTGGAACCGTCTGCCGCGATCACGGCCGCTTCCAGCACCTTCACCAGATCGTAGCCAACCGCGTTGAACACGGTCTGCGGGGCCTCGCCGTTCACCTCTTCGAACTTCTTGTTGAAGGCTTCCAGCTCGCTGCCCTCGGTCGGGTGACCAGCCGTGGTGAAGACGAGGCCTTCGGCCACCGCGCCAAGCGAGAAAGTGGTCGGGCTGTCGATGCCGTCGGAACCGATCATCTGGCTTTCCACGCCGGCTGCGCGCAGCGCCTTCAGCATGGAGGGGAAGTCCGGCTCATAGGTCGAGGTCATGATGACATCGGGTTGCGGGTCGAGCGCCGCGATACGCGTTGCAATCGCTGAAAAATCCTGCTGGCCGATCGTGTGCGTGTCCTCGCCCAGCATCTTGCCGCCGAGCTTCTCGAACACTTCCGCGAAATAGAGCGGCATGGTCGTGTACTGCGTGTCGGGCGAATAGATGATGTAGGCGCTGCGGTAGCCCTCGTCATAGGCCCATTTGGCCGAAACGGTCGCCTGCACATTGTCGCCGGGGAAGTTGGCGAACATGTAGTCGCCGCCGATCTGCGGCAGCGTCGGCGAGGATGCGCAGGTGGAGATCGCCGGGATCTGCGCATCGGTCACGACGCCGATGGCGGCCAGCGACGGGTCGGCGTCACACGGCAGCACGATCACGGAGACGCCCTCATCCACCAGTTCCTGGGTGGCGATGGAGGTCTGCGCGGCGTCGGAGCGCACGTCCTTTTCCAGAAGCTCGATCTTGATCTTGCCGTCGATGCCGCCGGCAGCGTTGATCTCGTCGACCGCGATGTGAATGCCGTCGATCACCGGCGTGTCGAACGGCGCGAGCGCACCGGTCTGCGCCGTGGCGACGCCAACGCGCAGCGTTTCGGCAGCCGCCGGAAGCGCCATGGCGCTGGCGAGAAGCGTGGATATGAGCAGCTTGTTCATGTCAGTTCCCTTTTTTCTTTTTTCGTTCGTTTCGATCAGGCGGTCTTGCCCGGCCCCAGATAGGCTTCGATGACCGCCGGATTTTCGCGGATTTCCGCAGGCGCGCCATCCGCGATGAGCCGGCCTTCGTTGAGCACGACGATGCGGTCGCACAATTCGTTGATCAGCTTGAGGTCGTGATCCACCAGCACCACGCCGAGCCCCAGATCCGCCGACAGCACTTTCAGCCGGTCGATCAGATCGTCCGTCTCTTCGCGGTTCATGCCGGCAGCCGGTTCATCGAGCAGAAGCAGCGTCGGCTCACAGGCCAGCGCCCGGGCAATTTCCACCCGGCGCTGCTCGCCATAGGACAGCGTTCCCGCATCCTCGCCGGCGCGTTCATCGATGCCCAGCCGCGCAAGTGCGGCGCCCGTGCGCTCTTCCGCATTCTTTCCGCCATGGGTGGAAAGCGCTGCCGCAAGCACGTTCTGGTAAACGGTCAGCGTCGGGAACAGGCGAATGTTCTGGAACGTGCGCGCAATGCCGTAATCGGCGATCTTCTCCGGGGCCACGCCTGTGATCGAGCGGTCACCCAGAACGACATCACCCTCGGTCGGTTTCAACACGCCGGAGATGATGTTCAGGAGCGTCGTCTTGCCAGAGCCGTTCGGTCCGATCAGGCCGAGAATCTCGCCCGGATTGACGGCAATGCTTACATCGTCGACCGCGCGCAGACCACCGAACTGCATCGCCACATGGTCGACTTTCAGCCGGTCGTCGCTGTGGCGTTTTGCAAGCGCCTCGGCCCTGCCGCGCTTCGGCTTGTAGGGGAAGACGCGCTCCTCCCACTCCTTCAGCCCCATCACGCCTTCCGACATGCGGAACATGGCGAACAGGATGAGCAGGCCGATGCCGATCTGCGTCGTGCCGAACACCGCCGGCAGTTCGAAACCGCCAATGCTCATGCCGCTTTCAAAGCGCCGCAGGATCTCGGTGATGACCGTGATCAGAATGGTGCCGGAGATCGCACCGGTCACCGTCGTCATGCCGCCGACGATCAGCATCGCCAGAAGCAGGAACGTGTCGTGGAAGTAGAATTTCTTGGGGCTGAACGCACCGAGGAAATGGGCGATCAGCGCGCCCGAAAGCGCCATGATTGCAGCACTCAGAACCCATGCGATGAGCCGCTCGCGCTGCACGTTGATGCCGACGGCCTTGGCCGCAATCGCGTTCTCGCGGCCGGCTCTCAGGCGCAGACCAGACAGGGAGTCGCGATACCAGCGCGCCGCGATCAGCGCGATCACGCAGGCCACCGCCGCGACCAGCAGCGTGGTGTCACGCGGCACGCCGAAGAAGGACTGCGCGCCCCGCGTCACGTCGCGCCAGCCGATGATCACGCCATGCACGATCACCAGAAGGCCAAGTGTTGCGATGGACGCCGCCGAGCCTTCCAGCCGGCCGATGGCGATGCCAATCAGAAGCGCGATGATCGCCGTTACCAGAACGGCGACGATGATGGCCGGAACAAGCGAGAGTTCGGTTGCCGCGAGCCAGTCCGGCAGCCCGCGCAGCGTCGCCATTTTCAGCCCCGCCGGCAGCGTCAAAAGGCCCGACACATAAGCACCGATGCCCATGAAGGCCAAATGGCCGAAACTCAGGATACCGCTGTTTCCGCTGTAGACGCCAATGCCCGTAACGGCGATGAGCGAGATGAAGAAAACCGTGAGCACGCGCTCAGCGGCAGCGCCGAAAAGACCGGCGATCACAACGCCCGCCACCGCCAGAACAACGATGGCGAGAGCGGCGGCAATGAAGTGCTGGCGCGATGACGTGAACATGAACTCCCCTCTTGCTCCCCTGCCCTTTAGCTTTGATATTATTTTTTCACAGTCAACCAAAAATTTTCATATTGACTTATGATTTTCAAAATCGTCTGTTCGCCTTGGAGGAGATCAATGCAAGTCAGACAACGGTTGGAGAACCTGTCGAGCGAGCTCACGGCGACCGAACGGAAGCTGTGCACCGCGCTGTTGCTCGACTACCCCTATGCGGGCCTCGACACGATCCAGGACCTGGCGAAGAAGACCAAGACGTCTCCGCCATCCATCTCGCGTTTCGTCACGAAACTGGGCTTTCACGGCTATCAGGATTTCCAGCGTCATCTGATCGACGAGATCCGGCAGTCGAACCGCTCGCCGCTGGATCTGCATGTGGGCGACCGCGCCATACAGGGCGACTTTCTGGAAGATTTCGTGGCCCGCGCGGTCAATCTCATTTCCGCCTCGGCATCGGCCACGACAAGCGCCCAGTTCGAGCGCGTCTGTGCGCTTCTGGGCGATGAAAAGCGCAACATCTACCTCATCGGTGGACGCATCAGCGATGCAATCGCGCTCTATGTGTCACGCCATCTCCGCCAGGTCAGAAGCGGCGTCTTCCACCTGCCGGCAGACCCGGAAGTCTGGCCGGAATATCTGCTGCGCATGCGCTCGAAAGACGTGCTGTTCGTGGTCGATTTCCGCCGCTACCAGCGCAAGCTTTCAGAGCTGGCGCGCCTTGCCCGCGAAGAGAGCGGCGTCCAGATCGTCGTCCTCACCGACAAGTGGATGTCACCCGCCGCCAACCACGCCAACGAAGTTTTCGCCACGCCCATCGAAAGCGGCACTGTCTGGGACAGCTACGCCGGCGCGATGGTGCTGATGGAGGCCATGCTCACCCGCATCGCCGAAACCAACTGGGACAAAACCCGCAAACGCATCGAAGCCTGGGACTCGCTCCGCTTCGATCATGGAGCACGCGACGATGATCAGTAATCCTCTCATGTTCGCCGCCACTTCGGACTTCTCCGGCGTGACGCGCGGCAAGGCGTTCCCCCTGAAGGAAATGGAAAAGCGCTTCCGGCAGGGTGTCGGCTGGACGCCCACCAATGTGCAGATCACCTGTTTCGACGCCATCGCCGACAGCCCCTTCGGCTCCTTCGGCGACCTGATCCTCGTGCCCGATGCAGACACCGCCGTGACGCTTGATCTGGAAGATGGCGGCCCGGTCGAACGCTTCGTTCTGGGCGACATTCTCGACCTTGAAGGCACGCCCTGGAGCTGCTGCACGCGCTCGATCCTGAAACAGGCCCTCAAGCGGCTCGAAGATGTCTCGGGGCTCCGCCTCATCGCTGCTTTCGAGCATGAATTCCAGACCCGCGAAACACCGCCCGGCCCCGGCGAAGCCTTCGGCCTTGCCAGCTTCGCCAATCACCGCGCCTTCGGCGAAACCGTCATGGCCGCGCTGGAGCTGGCGGGCGTCAAGCCCGACACGTTCCTGAAAGAGTATGGCGCAGACCAGTTCGAGGTCACCAACGGTCCCGATCTCGGCGTCACCGCCGCCGACACGGCCATCAAGGTGCGCGCCGTCACCCGCCTCGTCGCCGAGCGCATGGGCCACCCGGTCACCTTCGCGCCGATCTGCGATCCCGCCGGCGTCGGCAATGGCGTCCATGTGCATATGAGCTTCATCGACGGGAACGGCGCGCCCGCCACCTACGACCCCGACGCGCAATGGGGCATGTCGGAAAAGACCGGCTCCTTCATCGCCGGCATCCTGAAATACATGGACAGCATCATCGCGCTCACCGCGCCGTCTGCCATCTCCTATCTGCGCCTCACGCCGCATCGCTGGAGCGCGGCCTTCAACAATCTGGGCTATCACGACCGCGAGGCCGCCGTGCGCATCTGCCCGGTCACAAGCGCCAGCCCCGACAGCGCCGCAAAACAGTACAATTTCGAGTATCGCGCAGCCGATGCCGCAGCCTCCCCCTATCTGGTGCTCGCCGCCCTCGCCCATGCGGGTGCACAGGGCATCGAGGAAGGCCTCGCCGCCCCGCAGGTCACCGAAGAAGACCTGTCCCTCCTTTCCCCCGACGCGCTTTCAAAGCGCGGCTTCGTGCGCCTGCCGCAGTCGCTCGACGAGGCGCTTGACCGGCTTTCCGCCAATGAGCTGGTCGCGCAGTGGCTCGGCAGCGAGGCGGTGGAAACCTATGTGAAGCACAAGCGCGGCGAGATCGACCAGACGGCTGATCTCGATCAGGCAGAGCGCTGCGCCCGTTACAAGGCCGTCTACTGACGGCCTTTGGGGGCAACACCCGACACACGGAAACACAACAGGGAAAGCAGGCATGAACGGACTGTACGACCGCGAAAGCCGCAGCGTTTCAACGCTCGCCCATCTGCGTTTCTTTCCGCAGGCCGTGACCGGCGGAAAGGGCAGTCTCCTGCGTGGCGATGACGGGCGCGACCTTCTCGATTTCGCCGCTTCCTGGGGCGCGGCCAGCCTCGGCCACGGCCACCCGGCCCTTGCCGAAGCCGTCAACCGCGCGCTGACCGATCAGGCGGGCGCGAGCTACCTTTCCACCGCCAACGAGCCCTGCGTTCTTCTGGCCGAGAAACTGCTCTCCATCGTGCCGGAGCGCGCCGCAGGCCGTGTCTGGTTCGGCCATTCCGGTTCGGACGCCAACGAGACCGTCGCCCGCGCCGTGGTCGCCGCGACGGGCCGCAAACGCATCCTGTCCTTCAAGGGCGCTTATCATGGCGGCACGGTGGGGTCGGTGGCCATTTCCGGCCACCCCGCGCAGGGCGGCATCGACAAGGCGTCGGGCCTGAGCCTCGTTCCCTATCCCGATGCCTACGCCGCAGGCAGCCCCGAGGCGGCCGCCAGCGCGGCACTTGCGCATCTCGAAGAGCTTTTCGCCACCACCGTCCCGCCGGAGGAAGTGGCGGCCTTCTTCATCGAACCGATCCAGTCCGATGGCGGCATGCTGGTGCCCCCGCCGGGCTACTTTAGGCAAATCCAGTCGCTCTGCCGCAAACATGGCATTCTGCTGGTCTGCGATGAGGTGAAGGTGGGGCTCGGACGCACCGGGCGGCTCCACGCCTTCGAGCACAGTGACATCGAGCCCGACATCATTGTCTTCGGCAAGGGGCTCGGCGGCGGCCTGCCCATCTCGGCGGCGGTCGGCCCCGAGGCGATCATGAATCACGCCTCCGCCTTCTCCTTCCAGACGCTTCACGGCAATCCCGTCTGCGCGGCGGCGGGCCTCGCCGTTCTCGACACGATCGAGCGTGAAAACCTCGTCGCCAATGCAGCCAGCGTGGGCGACACGATGCTCACTGCGCTGCGCGATCTTCAGGAAAGGCACGAGCTCATCGGCAATGTGCGCGGCCACGGTCTTGCGCTGGGTGTCGAGCTGGTCAGCGACAGTAACGCCCGCACACCGGCCATCGAGCAGACCGCGCTTGTCGTCTACCGCGCCTTCCAGCTCGGCCTCGTCATCTACTATGTGGGCATCAACTCCAATGTTCTGGAGTTCACCCCGCCCCTCACCATGAGCGAGGACGAGGCGCTGCGCGGCATCGCCATTCTCGACCAGGCGCTGGGCGATGTGGAGGCCGGGCGTGTGGACCCGCAGCTTCTGGAGCACTTCGCCGGCTGGTAGCTTGTCCCCGCGCCGCGCTCATTGCTGCGCGGTCGGGCTTTTCGCACCTTCCGCCGCAATGGCGTCGGGCGATGCCTCTTTCGCAAAAAGGAACGGCATCGCCACCAGCACCAGAACGGCCTGCAAAACGAAAACGCTGGAATAGACCGCGTCCGGCGCAAAGCTCAGCATCTCCATCACCTGGATCAGGATCTCGAAGAGTTCCAGCCCCACTTCCGTTCCCACGATGATCACGAAGGCGATGAAGAGCGACAGATGTGCGTTACTGCCGGCCGCGCCGGTGACCGCAAAAACGGCAGCCGTCGTCAGCAGCCCCGTGCCAAAACCGGTGAGCGCCTTCGACCCCAGATAGACCTCGTAATAGGGAAAGCCGAAATACAGCATGTAGGAGCCAAGCCCCGCCGCCGTGATCACCGCGCCGGCGAGCATCAGCGCCCGCTGGATCGGCATGCGCGCCAGGATCGCCGTCGCTCCCATGGCCGCCACCACCTGCGCCAGCGCGCCAATCGTTGCCCGGTCGGCGATCAGCGTGTTGGAGCACATATGCTTCACCAGATAGGCGGTGTCGTAAAAGCCCGTGGTCGCCACATTGACGAAAAAGAGGAAGGCGAACACGCCAAGCGTCGCCCCTTCGACGGGCGCTCGCGGAGCCTGTTCCGCAGCCCTTGCCCGGCGCGCCCTCACGATGAGATAGGCAAGGCTCGCCGCGAACAACCCGGCCGCAATCTGCGTTTCCGGCGCACTGATGCCCGAGAGCGACACCAGCGTTGTCACCGCCTCGAAGGTGATCAACACGACCAGAACCGGAAGAAGCGCGAAGCTGGCGGCCTTCTCTTCCCCTGCCTCGCCCGCCGTTTCCTTCACGGGTTCGCGCACCATCCAGAGGCCCAGCATCAGCAGGAAAGGCACCATGGCGAAGCCGGCAAAGAAGATGTCCAGCCCATAGCGCGGCGCAATCACCCGGACGAGTTGCGGCGTGACCAGAAACGCCGCCGGCATGGCCACCGCCCACACACCCGTCAAAAGCTTGGAATGCCGCTCGCCGCCCCACACGGTCATCATTTGTGCAATGGGCGCGAGCGCCGCCAGCGAAAAGCCGATCAGCGGAAACAGCACCACCACCAGCGCCTCTCGCGTTGCCACCGGCGGCGCAACCCAGAAAAGCACCGCCAGCCCAAGGCTGGAGACCCCCGCGATGAGACACATCGCAGCCGCCAGCGGCCGTGCCGGAAAGCGCTGGATCAGCCGTGGCGTGATCAGAAGCGACAGAAGCACCGCGCCCAGAAGCAGCTCGATGATCACCGAGGTCTTGTTGACGGAAATTTTCAGAAAGCTCGCAAACGTCCCTTCCGAGACGAACACGGTGGAGCTGACCACCGAACGCAGCCCGTTGCCGAGCAACACCAGGAGAAGCAGCAACGGCAGCGCGGCCTTGTTCATGCAGGTTTCAGCCCTTGTTAAGGTGCTCGGCCAGCCGGATGCCCATGGCGGCGATGGTCAGCGACGGCGCGTTGACCGGCGCGCTCACATGGGTCGAGGTGCCGAGAATATAGAGGTTCGGGTGCTGGTGCGCCTTCAGATCCGGCCCCACGACCGAACGCTTCGGGTCGGTTCCCATGCGTGTGGTGCCGGCGATGATGGCGTTGGAGAGATAGGGCGTATCTTCCTTGATGTCCTTCGCCCCCATCAGGCCGAGCACCTTCTGGTTCACCTCCCGCGCCACGGTGATGCCAGCCTGCGTGTAATCATCGACCGTGAAGTTGATGCGCGGGCGCGGCACGCCGGACGTGTCCATCTTGTCGGAAAGCGTAACGCGGTTCTCCGGCACGCCCAGCGTTTCCGCCGAGGAGTTGAGCCGCACATGGCGCGAAATCTGCGCGTTGAGCGTGTTGACCAGCTCCGCCCCGCGCATGCCCTTGCCGATCAGATCACGCGAGAGCTTCTCTGCATCCGAATTGCCGCTCCAGCCATTGTTCATGAACGACGTGCCGAAGGCCGCATATTCCTTGCGGAAATCGCCGTCGCGATACTCGATGATGCCGGAGGTCTGCTGCGGCCCGCGATAGGGATAGACCGGATCCGTCACCGTGCCGGACACGTCGATATTGTACTGCGACAGGAGGTAACGCCCGACCTGGTCATGCGCGTTGCCAACCCCGTCAGGCGCAGTTTCCTGCTTGGAATTCAGCATGAGGCGCGGGTTCTCGATGGCGTGCCCGCCCAGAACGAAGATATTGCCGGTCACCTTCTGCGTCGCGCCGTCCGGGCGGCGGATCGTCAGCGACACGACCTTCTGGTCGGCCCCGATTTCAATGAAGGTCACAAGCGCGCGCAGTTCAATGCGTGCGCCAGCCGCCACCGCCTTGTCCATGTCGAACGAGGCGTCGTATTTCGCCCCGATGGGGCAGATCGGCACGCAGGTATTGTTGCCGCAGCAGGCTGGCCGGTTGTCGAAGATCACCGAGTTGCGCGCATGCGAGAAGCGCTTGGAGGTGAGCCCCATCTGATCCAGCGCCTTCTGAATCTGTAAATCCATATAGGAGGCGGGAATGGGCGGCATCGTGTAGCCTTCGCCCGGCTTGCGCGGCGCGCCCCATGTGAAGTCCGGGTCGCCCGAAACACCCCAGCGCGCTTCCGCCTGCTCGTAATAGGGGATCAGCTCGTCATAGGTGATCGGCCAGTCCGCGCCCCGGCCATAAAGCGTGGCGCTCTTGAAGTCATTGGGCCGCAACCGGTCGGCAAAGCCCGTCCAGTGCCACGTCGTGCCGCCATAGATGCGCAGATACGCACCGACGAAGCGCACCGGCCCCGCCTGATCGTAAAACGCGTCGTAATCCGTATCGGTCGGGTGCGGCGCCCAGTCCTGGCTTGGATAGGGGGCCTGCGGACCCTTCACCGGATTGGCGTAGAAATCGGCGAGATATTCCGAACGCGGCTTGCTGTCGCCGGCTTCCAGAACAAGAACGTCGCGTCCCGCTTCAGCGAGGCTGCGCGAAAGATGCGCCCCCGCCATGCCGGACCCGACGATCACGATATCGGCGTGCAGGTCGCTCATGCTGCCTCCCAGGGATTGAGCCAGTAGCCGAACTCCGGCCCCGAGCACAGGCCCGGCGCTTTGGCAAAGCTCAGCGACTTCCATCCCAGCGCGTATGGATAATTGATCATCGGCGCGTCCTTGTCGGCGGGGTCGGCCGAGCCGGTGAACAGATAGGCGGCGATCCAGCGCACCTGCTCTTCCCGGTCCCCCTCCTGCGCATCAAGCACCGTGGCGATGCCCGCGCGGCCGAAATGGGTCATCAGATCCTGCCGCGCCGGCACGCCGAACGTCTTGGTGAAATCGCGCTTCAGCGCATCGCGCAGGATCTGCGGCGTCTTCACCGGGCCAGCAATGGCCGAGACCAGCCCCTCCCAGACCGTATCGTCATAGGCGGAGCCCAGACGCGCCGCCTGCGCCACGGGCGCCACGGGCGCCACGGGCGTAAGCGCCATGGCGCAGCAGCTTCCGACGAGGAAGGCGCGGCGGGAAAGGCGCGGCCCCGTCACTGGACCGACACCTTGACGAAACCGCGCGAGCGGTTGGACCCCTCGTCCACCATCATCATCGCCGCATGCAGCTTCTCGACGCTGATCCAGACCGGCGGATATTTGTATTTCGCCACATCAAGGATCAGAACGCTGTCGGTCTCCTCGTCATAGGCGCCGATGGGCGAAATGTGCCCGTCCCCTTCCTGGGGCAGCGCCTTGCGCGAATAGTTTGCGATGAAGCGCGCATCGCGGTCCTCAAGCGTTTCCCGGATCGCCGTGCGCAGTTCATCAACGGATGTCTCGTCGGCAAAATGATGTTCCGCCGCAAGCCCCGTGTTCTCGATGAACGTGTCGAGTTCGGCCAGCGTCAGCCCCTCATGCTCCACCATCGCATAGGGTTTCAGTTTCTGGTTGGCCTCGTTGAACAGCGTGTCCTGCGTGAACAGCGTCCACGGATAGAGCCGGTCGGGCGAAGGCCGCGGAATGCCCAGCGCATTGGCCACCGCCGCCACGGTCGCCGGCCCGCAGAAGGTCAGGATCTGCTCGCTCTCCACATAGGTGGCGAGGCTGAAATAGTCGCGGTTGAGGTCGGCGTCGAGCAGGCGCTCCTCGCCCTGCTCGCTCGTCAGGTAGAGGAGGTCTTCAGCGGCAAGTGTCGGCGTTGCGCAGAGCGCGGCAACGGCCAGCGCGATCAGTTTTGTGCGAACCATTCCGAAATCTCCTTGATGTCCTCGTCGCTCAGTTCCTTGGTGTAGAAGCGCATCACATCGGCCGGCCCGCCGGTGCGGCGGCCCTCGCGATAGGCCTTGAGGGCGGCCTCCAGATAGTCGGACCGCTGGCCCGAAAGGATCGGCACCCCTTCCACCAGCGGATTTCCATCCGCCGAATGACACGAGACGCAGCCCGACGCCTGTTTCGGAACGGCGTTGTCCTGCGCCTGGGCAGCAAACGGCATCAGGAGCAGTGCTGCGAGGCTAAGCCTTGATATTGACATTGAGCATCATCCCCAGGTCTTCGTGTGGAAGGATATGGCAGTGCATGACGAAGCGGCCGTCGAACTCGGTGAAGCGCATGCGCACCGTGGCCGACCCCGCAGCCGGCACGGCAATCGTGTCCTGCCAGTGCTTGTAATCCAGCTCCTCGCCATTGATGTGCGTCACCTGCATCGGGTTCACATGCACATGGATCGGGTGCGGGAACGGGGTCGTGTTGACGAACTCCCACTCTTCCGCCGTCCCCAGACTGGCCACGATGTCGTCGCGCGAGGGATCGAACGGCTTTCCGTTGAGCGTGAACACCGTGTCCTTGTACATGCCGGGCGTGTCGGTCACGCCGAGCACGATCTGCTGGCGTTTTGAGATTTCCTCATCGGTGATGTCGGTCAGGATCTTGTTGTCGGGCAGCTCTTCCTCGGGAATGCGCGTGCCCATCTTCACGTCCGGTCCGATCCGGTCCGTATCCGCCGGCAGCACCACGACCTGCGCCATGCGCACTTCCGGAAGCGCCGTCTTGCCCTGCGAGAAGGCACGGCGGATCAGCTCGTAGACGCCCACTTTCCGCGCGCGCACCATCACGTTCGACCTGTTGCCCGGCGCGATGAAGATGCGGTCGGTTTTCCGCGCGAAATCATAAGGGTTGCCGTCGAAACCGATCTCGAACAGGTCCAGACCGTCCAGCGTCATCGGCAGGAACTGCTCGTCGCCCGCATTCAGCCAGCGCCAGTGCTGCACCTCGCCTTCGCGCATGTAGATGCGCGGCTGATATTCGCCATTCACCAGCCAGTAGCGTTCCGAATCCAGGTTCCAGATCGTGTCAAAGCTGTCGAGCTCGCCGCTTGTCGGATCCACCACCGGGCACTGGAACACCATCACGCGCTCGATGGCTTCAGCCACCTCCGGCACATCATCCAGCGTGCCGCGCACGATCATCATGCCGCCGCAGCCTGAAGCCACCTGCACCGCCACAGAGCCATGCCTGTGCGGGTGATACCAGTAATTGCCCGCCGGATGATCCTCCGGAAGCTGAACCAGATAATTGAAGCTCTCGCCCGGATTGATCTGCAGATAGACGTTGTCGCTGTTGCCCTTGGGGCTCACATGGAAACCGTGGAAATGCAGATTGGTCGAGTTGAACTGGTTCGGCGTGTTGGTCACCGGGTCGTGGTCGCGGTTGGGCGGCATCCGGTTGTGAAGGGCGATCTCCATCTCGTCGCCCGGCGACACGCGAAAGGTCGGTCCCGGGATCTCCCCTTCATAAAGCCTGAGCTCCGCGCTCGCATAAGGCAGATCCTGCCGGGTGATCTTCATCGTCAGGTCCGTCTGGAAACGCCCGTCGATGGAGTGGATCTCGCGCGGGTTCTTCAGATCGCCTTCCATGCCGAGCGGCGAGCGCGCCGGCACGAGCCGCGGGTCGTCCTTGCCCTCGGCCACTGCCGCATGGTCCGGCCGCAACACGGCCAGCGCCGCCACGGTCGCCAGAGCCGTGGAACCGAAAAGGAGGGCACGCCGGTTCATCTGCATGTGCAACATCCTGCCTTGCTTCAATCAGTTCGTATGTTTCTTGCCGCCAGCGCGCAGACCGCGCGCCGCATTCAGTCTTTCTTTGCGCAGCGGTGCGGGCCCTGTGCGCCCACCTCGATCGGGCAGGCATTGCGGAATCCCCAGACGAAATCCGTCTGAACCGCCACCAGCCCCGGCGCCAGAACCTGGTCGCCGACACCGTAATAGGCGCTGGTGGTGAACCAGCTCGGCGCCGGCACGCCATTGGTGCTTTTGGGCAGGCCGGCGTCACTCAGATCGCTCACGAAGATCGATAAGTTCGGTAACCCCTTCTCGGTCACCGATGCGCGCGCATGGCAGCTGATGCAGGAGCTGGAATTGGTGAAGCCGGCTTCCGTCACCGAATTGCCGAGCTGCGTCGGCCGGCCCGTGGGCGTCACGAAATTCGTCTGGCTGCCCTTGAGGCGATAGTTGCGCCAGGCCGGATCGGCGGGCCTCGGCGTGCCGCTCTCATTGGCCGCTCCGGTTCCGATGCCGAGCGTCCTGAACACCGCCGCCAGCCCGTCGCGCATCTCGCTGTCGGCGTCATAGGTCCGGGCAAGATCGAATGCCACCACGGCCCCGTCCGCCATTTCCAGCTGGTTCGGCGACACGTAATTGTCTGCCGGTTCGGGCAGATCATCCCGCGCGGCCGGCCCCTCGCTCACCCGCGCCACATAACCGAAACTGTCATTGCAGCCGATCCAGTCGCAGCGGCCCTGATTGTCCACATGCTCGAATGTGGTCCAGAACCAGTTGGGCAGATCCTTCGAGGAGATGTGAAAGGACAGAAGGATATAAGTGCCGGTCTCCGGCGTGTTGCCGCCCTTCGGCAAATCGAGCGTGATGTAGTCGGCGTTCTTTTCAAGATCGATGCCCAGCTCTTTCGCCTTGCGGATGTCGAGCAGGTTCGCCTTGAGCATGAGCGAGCGGATCGGCAGGTCGATCTGGCTGAGAGGTCCCGTGCCGGCCACGCCATTGTATGGCGCATAGTGCTCCATGACGCCCGCACGTGTCTGAAACACCCGGCCAAGCCCGACCGTGTGATAGAGCCCGTTTGCGAAGATGTAATCGGTCATAGGCCGGTTGTGATAAACCAGCTCCACCTGCTCCGCGCCGATCACTGCGGTCTTGAGTTCCGGCGGCACGTCATCCCAGTCGATGCTGCCGTCACCATCCCGGTCGGTCTTGGCCGCATCCTCCATTGACACCTGATGCGCCTTGCTCGGCTCATGCGGTGTGTGTGCGGGCATGCCCAGCGCCGGGTCGGGGCGCACGGGGCAGTGTTCGGGATCGGGATTGTTGGAAACTTCGACCGTGCTGCAGCAGTTTTCCGTCTGGCCGGGCTCGCACACCGGCCATGGCGCGGTCGGCCACATCTGCACATCGGTCGTCCAGCGCGACCAGAATTCGCCGCGCACCGCCTCGGTGAAAATCTTCCAGGCGAAAGCATCCGGACAGCTCATGGACGGATTGCTTATCTCCGGCCCGAAGTCGAAGCGCCCTTCCCCGTCCACCGTAACTGCGCATTCCGGCGAATCACGCAGGTCCGCCAGATACTGCATCGCAAAATCAATGGAATTCGGATTGGCCGATACGGCCGAAACTGAAAGAGAAGTACTTATAAACGCTAAGAAAAAAGCCCTTTTTGCGACCCTCGCCTGATCGCAAAAAACGCGAGCCACGCGTTTTGATTGCCTCTGGTGCGCCAAAAGCCTTGTGCCCCCTCACAAGTTAGTTTTGCACCAGTGTTTATCACAAACCTTGACGGTTAGTTGAGAATAAATTCCGCAATTGAACGGTTTCTCCACTCCGCAGGCTCTGCAGATGCCGGGCTCTACAGATAATGCAGCCCCAGAAGATGCCCCTCCACCTCGCGCACCTGCACGACGGTGTCATAGATGTCCTCAAGCACCGCTTCCTGCATCAGGTCACCGGCCTCGCCCTGCAGCACCACGCGTCCGTCGCGCATCGCCACCACGTGATCGGCATAGATCGAGGCGAAGTTGATGTCGTGGATCACCACGGTAATCGACCTCTTAAGGTCGTCCGCCGTGCGCCGTAACAGCTTCATCATCGCCGCCGCGTGTTTCATGTCGAGGCTGTTGAGCGGCTCGTCCAGCAGCACATATTTGGTGTCCTGCGCCAGAACCATTGCCACGAAGGCGCGCTGGCGCTGACCGCCAGAAAGTTCGTCCAGAAACCGCCCGCGCAGAGCGTCGAGCCCCAGATAGGAAATCGCCTCGCCGATATGGCGCTCGTCTTCCACGGTAGGCCGCCCGCCCGAATGCGGAAACCGGCCAAACGCCACCAGTTCGCTCACCGTCAGGCGCATGCCCACCTGGTTGTTCTGCTTCAGGATCGCCAGCCGCTTGGCGAGCACCGCGCCCGGCGTTTCCTGCACATCCAGACCATCCACCAGAACCCGCCCCGAAGTCGGCGCGATCAGGCGCGCAACCATGGAAAGAAGCGTCGACTTGCCCGCCCCGTTGGGGCCGACAATCGCGGTGATGCCGCTCTCGGGAAGCGACAGGCTGACATCGTCAACCACCGTCGCATCGTCATAGGTCTTGGTGAGATTGTGGATGTCGATCATCGCCTGAGGTTCCGATAAAGCAGCAGCATGAAGGCAATGCCGCCGGTGAATTCGATGATGATGCTGAGCGCCGTGTCGAAACCGAACACGCGCTCCAGCACGGTCTGCCCGCCCACAAGCGCAATGATGGCAAGCAGGGTCGCCGCCGGCAGCGTGTATTTGTGCCGGTCCGTGCCCACGGCCTGATAGGCGAGATTGGCGACCAGCAGACCGAAGAAGGTGATCGGGCCGACAAGCGCCGTCGAGACCGAAACCAGAACCGCGATCATGGCGAACAGCAGCAGCACCACACGCTGATAATCAATGCCCAGATTGATCGCCACATCGCGGCCAAGCGCAAGCACGTCGAGCTTCGTCAGAAGCCGCCGGCTCACAAAGGCGGTCGCCAGAACGATCACCGCCGACACCGCCAGCAATTGCTGGTCGATGCTGTTGAAGCTGGCGAACAGCATGTCCTGAAGCGCGATGAACTCGTTGGGGTCGAGAATGCGCTGCATCATGTGCGCCAGACTGCGGAAGAAGACACCGCACACCACACCGGCAAGCACCACCAGATGCAGGCTGCGCTGGCGGCTGAGAAACAGCCAGTAGAAGAGCGCCATGGACATGCCCACCATGAGCAGCGTCTCCAGAACGAAACGCAGCCGCATGTCCACGCTGGCGAGATCGCGCGTGCCCAGAAAGAACACCAGCGCCGTCTGCAGGGCCACATAGAGGGAATCGAAGCCCATCACCGCAGGCGTCAGAATGCGGTTCTGCGTCACCGTCTGAAACAGCACCGTCGCCGTCGCCACCGCATAGGCCACCAGCACGAGGCCGAGCAGCTTGGCGCTGCGAAACGGCAGCACGAAATCCCAGTTGCCCTTCACGCCAATGGTCATGAAGGCCAGTGCCGCCGCAATGGCGCCAAACGCCAGAACGACAAGCGCCACGCGGGGCCGTCGCCATGTCGGATTTTTAGCCAAAACGCGCCCGCCGCCGCAAAAGGAGATAAAGGAAAATGCCCGAACCGAGCACACCCGCCACCGTTCCCACCGGGATCTCATAGGGAAACCGCAGCGTGCGGCCGACAATGTCGCAGGCAAGCAGGAAGCCCGCGCCCGACACCGCCACCCAGGGCAGCGCACGGCGCAGATTGTCGCCCACCGTCATGCTCACCACATTGGCGACGATCAGCCCCAGAAACGGCACCGTACCGGCCGTCACCACTGCCGTCGCCGAAACCATGGAAACGATGACGAGGCCGAAGGCGAGGATGCGCCCGTAGTTCAGACCGAGATTGCGCGTAAAACTTTCGCCAAGCCCGGCGACCGTGAACCGGTCCGCCGCCACATAGGCAAGCAGCGCCAGCCCGCCCGCGATCCACAACAGTTCGTAGCGCCCCCGCAAGACGCTTGAAAAGTCACCATTCGTCCAGGCGGAAAGCGATTGCAGAAGATCGTAGCGATAGGCGACGAAGGTCGTCATGGCGTTGATCACGCCGCCGAACATCAGGCCCAGAAGCGGCACGACCAGGCTGGAGCTTGCCGGGATCTTCGACACAAGCCGCAGGAACAGGAAGGTTGCGATCAGCGCGAAAACCGAGGCCACCGCCATCTTGGAAAGCATCGGCAGGCCGGGCGCGAACAGCGCCACCGCCAGAAGACCAAGGCTCGCCGCCTCGACCGTGCCCGTCGTCGTCGGTTCAACGAAACGGTTGCGAAACAGCATCTGCATGATCAGCGCCGCAACGCCCATCGCCATGCCCGAAAGCACCAGCGCCAGGGTGCGCGGAATGCGGCTGACGAGCAGAAGCTGGATGGCCTGTGCGTTGCCGTCACCGCTCAAAAGATCGCCGAGCGGCATGTCGGCCACGCCGATGAAAAGGCTGATTGCAGCGAGAACGATCACCACGCCCACCGCCAGCACGAGGCCGGCAGCGGGGTAGATACGTTGGGGCATGCTGGCGGCAGCTTGCATAGCCTTGTCAGTCGACTGGTGTGAGCGCCTTGGAGAGCGCGTCGACTTCTGCCTGGAGGGCAGTCATGCCGCCGCCGACCAGATACCAGCGCACGGAATCGGCATAGTAGATATTGCCTTCCTTCGCGGCCGTGGTCGCTGCGACGAGTTCATTGTCCAGCGTCTGCTTTGCCGACTGGCCTTCACTGCCGATGGCCGAATCCCGGTCCACCACGAACAGCCAGTCCGGATTTGTCTTCAGGAGGAATTCGAACGAAACCGCCTCGCCATGGGTCGCCTCCTGAACATTCTCGACAGCAGGGATCACGCCGAGATCGTCATGCAGCCAGCCGAAGCGCGAGCCCGGACCATAGGCCGAAACCTTGCCGCCATTGGTGAGGATGATCAGGCCCTTGCCGGCATCCTTCGCCGTCTCGCGCAGCGCTGCAACGGAGGTGTTGAGCTTCTCGATCAGTTCCTCGGCCTTCTCTTCACGGTCGAAGATCACGCCCAGCTTGCGCGCATTGTCTTCCGCGCTGTTGAGGAAGTCATCCTGTGCGACCGTCAGGTCGATGGTCGGCGCAATCTTGGAAAGCGCCTCATACTGCTTGGCCGAGCGGCCTGCGACGATGATCAGGTCGGGCCTGACGGCATTCACCACCTCGAAGTCCGGCTCGAACAGCGAGCCGACCTTGGCGTAATCGTCGCTCTTGTATTTCGACAGATAGTCGGGAAGCAGCGCGTTGGGCACGCCGGCCACGTCGACGCCCAGCGTGTCGAGCGTGTCGAGCGTGGCGAAATCGAAGGTCAGAACCGTCTTGGGCGTGTCCGGCAGAACCGTTTCGCCCTGCGCATGTTTGACGGTGATTTCGTCGGCATTGGCGTAGCCCGGCAGGAACGCCGCAAGCGCGATGGCCGAAGCCAGAAAGCGCGCGGTCAGGGAGTTCGTTCTTGTGATCATCGACATGCTCCAAATGTCAGGGATGACGGGTGGACGCCACCTGCCGGTTTCCGTTTTGCGCGGTCGGCAACGCCCTTGTCTGGATTTCGGTTAGCAAATATGATTTCTACAATCAACTTTTCTGTGCGGACATTCCAACACTCAGTTTCAACCGCCGCTTTTCTGGAGATTTCCCATGCTGCAATCCAAAGCCGTCATCGCCACCGAGCATGCCTCGAAATATCTGCAGCAGCTCTGCAAGCATTTCGCGCACAAGGTTTCGGTCGATTACGACGCCTCGCAGGGCAAGGTTGATTTCCCCTTCGGCGACTGCCTCATGCGCGCCGACGAAACCTCGCTGACGATCGAGTGCGCCGCCAAAACGGACGAGGAACTCGCCCGCGCCCAGCACGTGATCGACGATCATCTGGCCCGCTTCGCATGGCGTGAGAAGCCGCAGATCGCCTGGAACGTGTGACGGCTTTCGGGCCCTGAAAGTCCGCAGATGACGGTTTGCCCCTCCCGCCACCGAAGCGGTGATGGCGGGAGCGTTGGATGTCAGCGAGAAGGTCATGAGGCTCAGAAAGTGGAGGTCATGCCGACCCACACACGGCGTCCTTCGACAACCGTGTTGATGTCGCCCACGTCAATGCGCTTGTCGAACACATTGTAGACCGCCGCCTTCAGGGTCACATTGTCGTTCAGCGCATAGTTCGCTCCGAAATCGACCGTGGTGTAGGCATCGTATTTGCGCGCCAGAACTTTCGAACCGTCGCTTGAAAGGATCGGCTTGCCTTTGGAGCCGATACGCAGGCCCGCATTCACCTCCGACCCGTGATAGCTGACCTCGCCCCACGCGCTCAGCCCCTCGACCGGCGTGGTCCAGTCCGCCCGCAGGCTGGCCATATGCTGCGGCGTGCGCATCAGCGGGAAGCCTGCATAATCGCCGGTCTTCTGCTTCGAATGGGTGTAGGTGTAGCTGCCCCGCAGGATCAGATCGTCACGCACATCCCATTCGCCCGTCAGCTCCACGCCCTGCGTGATGGCCCGGCCGATGTTGAAGAAGCGCCAGAGGCGGTAATTCGGATCCTCGTCCCAGCGGGCATTCGACCCGTCTGGCTTGTAGATCATCGCATTGCTGATCTTGTCCTTGAAGTCGTTGCGGAAATAGGTCGCGCCCAGTCGCACGCCGCCGAGACTGTCCCAGAGACCGCCGATCTCGATGC
Source organism: Nitratireductor sp. GZWM139 (assembly GCF_030068685.1). Classification (NCBI taxonomy): domain Bacteria; kingdom Pseudomonadati; phylum Pseudomonadota; class Alphaproteobacteria; order Hyphomicrobiales; family Phyllobacteriaceae; genus Nitratireductor; species Nitratireductor sp. GZWM139. The sequence continues at coordinate 264,656 of NZ_JAMQML010000005.1, forward strand.
TGGTGCTTTTCTCGGCTTCAAGATCCGGATTGCCGATGATCACGCCACAGGTGCCGTCCGGTCCATAGCTGCAACCGCGCCCGCCCGTCACATAGGCGTAGCCCGGCGCAATCGCGCGAATGACCGGAGCCTTGAACCCCGTCGAGACACCGCCCTTCAGCGTCAGCTGCGGCGTCGCATGCCACACCGCATAGGCGCGCGGGCTGAACTGCGCGCCATAGATCCCGTGATTGTCCATGCGAATGCCGCCGGTCAGCGCGAAATCCGGCGTGATCCACCACTCGTCCTCGGCAAACAGCGCCCATTGCGAAACGCCGAATTTCTCGTCGCGCCCCGTGCGGCGGCCAGGGTTCTGGTCGGTCAGCAGCGCATCCAGATACTGCCCGCCCAGCACCAGCGTATGCGCCCCGTGAAAATCGAGCGGCGTGGTCGTCTTCACGTCGAAAACCGTGTTGCGAACCAGCGGCGAGCGCGGATCTTCCGCATATAGTCCGGTCTCCTCATCGCGCATGAAGCGGGTGCGCTCGGCCCATTCCTGCGAGAGGGAAACCTCCGATGTCGTCCAGTCCCAGCGCCCCGTATGGCTCAGCGACCAGTGCCTGCGGTCCAGCCGGTCGTAATTGTCCCGGCGCGTGCTGGTTCTGTCCTCGGTGTGCGCGCGCAACAGCCGCGTCCTGCCCGCATCAAGAACCAGCTCATGATCCTCGTTCGGGGTGAAGGTCAGCCGGCCGCTGAGATCGAGATCCTTCTTTTCCGGCAAGCCGCCCTTGATCCGGTCTTCGCCGCGCAGGAGACCCCGCCCCCAGACCTGCAGGCCCAGCATGTCGCGCACCACCGGCCCGCTGGCGTAGAACGACGCATTCCCTGCATCGCCATGGTCGGTATGCTGCTGCAGCGTTCCGTCGACCGAGACCGTCCCGGTCCACTTATCGGCCACCCTGCGCGTGATGACATTGATGACACCGCCCATCGCATCGGAACCGTAGAGCGCCGACATCGGGCCACGCACCACCTCGATCCGCTCGATGGCGGACACCGGCGGCAGGAAGCTCTGCTCGAAACCGGAATTGCCATTGGAGCGCGACTCGCGCGTGTTCTGCCGCTTTCCATCCACCAGGATCAGCGTGTATGCGCCCGGCAGACCGCGGATGGAAATGTCTTCCCGCCCCGGCGACCCCGTCACCGCCACGCCCTGCACATGGCGAAGCGCGTCGGTCAGGTCGCGGTAAACGCCCTTTTCCAGCGCCTCGCGCGGCACCACGGTTATGCTCGCCGGCGCATCCACCACACTCTGCTCGAAGCCGGTCGCCGTCACGACCAGTGTGTCAAGAAGCGTGACCTTCTGGTTTTCCGCCTGTGCCAGCGCGCCCTCCACCGGCAGGGCGACGCAGCCCAGAAAAGCCAGTGCAAGCCGACCGGAAGAAGAAACGGCGCCGCGCAAACCGGCACGCGCCGGGCTGCGCGGAACCGCATCGAAAAAGCTATAAGTCATTATGAATTCTCAATAAAATTACATACTTGAAATACGGGCGACTTACCTCCCGTTAAAAGATGATGTCAACACTCATCTTTTAGAGCGCTTCCAGATTGCCCCGCGCAGACATGCCCCAGCGGCACAAAGCCTTTTCAGGCCATGCGCGAGGCGGGGTCGGCAACCGGTCGATGAAGCTGTGGAAAAACGGGCGGCGGAACCCCGCCCGAAAAGGGGTAAGGAGAAGCGGCGGGACGCGAGCAATTGAATCCCGCCGCCTCTGCTCACTCGGCCGCCTGTGGCAGCGCGAGCTGTTCGTTGTCCTGCATGGCCGCATCCGTTTTTGCAGGTGCGCCCGCCTCCGGCCGCTTCACGCGGTAGAAGGCGGCATAGAGCGCCGGCACGAACAGAATGGTCAGCACGGTCGCCACCGTCAGGCCGCCCATGATGGCGAAGGCCATCGGCCCCCAGAACACATTGGTCGAGAGCGGCACCATGGCGAAGATGGCGGCCGCCGCCGTCAGAACCACGGGCCGCGTGCGCCGCACGGTGGCCTCGATAATGGCGTCCCATTCCGCATGGCCGGCTTCAAGGTCCGCTCCGATCTGGTCGACCAGGATCACCGTGTTGCGCATGATCATGCCGGCCAGCGCGATCAGGCCGAGCAGCGCAACGAAGCCGAAGGGCTGGTTGAAGATCAAAAGCCCCAGCGTCGCCCCGATCAGGCCGAGCGGCGCTGTCGCGAAGACCAGAGCAAGGCGCGAGAAGCTCTGAAGCTGGATCATCAGGATCGTCAGCATCGCCAGCAACATGATCGGGAACACGTCGAACAGCGCCGCATTCGCCTTGGCGCTTTCCTCGATGGCCCCGCCAAGCTCGATGCGATAGCCGACCGGCAGATCCTCGATCAGCGGCTGCAGCGTCGGCCAGATCTGCGACGACACATCCGGCGCCTGCACGCCCGCCGGCACATCGGCCCGCACGGTGATCATCATGTCGCGGTTCTGCCGCCACAGGATCGGCTCCTCATGGCCATAGACCACCTTCGCCACCTGCGAGAGCGGCACCGGCTGGCCGCCGCGCGTGGCAATCGTCAGATCGCCCAGATGCGCCACGTCGAGCCGTTCGCTTTCCACCGCGCGCGCCACGACATTGACGGTCTCGATGCCGTCGCGCACCGCCGTCACCGTGTAGCCGGAAAGCAGCGTCTGCAGCGTGCGGCCAATGTCCTGCGGGGTCAGGCCAAGTGCCCGCGCCCGGTCCTGATCCACTTCCAGCCGGATCGACTTCGCCTGCTCGTTCCAGTCCAGATTGGGGTCGAGCGCATTCGGGTTCTGCGCCATCACATCGCGCACATCATAGGCGATGCGACGCACTTCCAGCGGATCGGGGCCAACCACGCGGAACTGCACGGGGAAGCCCACCGGCGGGCCGAACACGAGTTCGGTCACGCGCACCCGCGCCTCCGGCAGACCGCCGTCTGCGATATAGTCCTGCAACCGCGCTTTCACCCGGTCGCGGGCTTCCGCGTCCTTCGTGTACATCTCGATGGTCGCGAAGTTCGGCTTCGGCAGCTCCGGATTGGAAGCGAGGAACCAGCGCGGCGCGCCAGCGCCCACATAGGTGGCGTAGGTCAGAACCTCTTCATCCGCCGCGACCACCGCTTCCATGGTGCGGGCGGAGGCCTCCGTCGCCTTGATCGGCGCGCCTTCCGGCAGACGGATTTCCACCATCAGCTCCGGTCGCGGCGAGGTCGGGAAGAACTGCTGCTGCACGAAACCGAATGTCCAGATGGAAGCCGCAAAAAGGCCGATCACCGAGGCGATCACCACCCAGCGCCAGGAGACGCACCAGTTCACCACCCGGCGCAAAGCATTGTAGAGGCGCGTGTCGTAGATGTCGTGATGCTGCCCGCCCTCGGCCACCGCACCACCATGCTTGTGGAAGTCCGGCAACAGCTTGACGCCGATATAGGGCGTGAAGATCACCGCCACGAACCACGACGCCACCAGCGCGATGGTCACCACCCAGAAGATGCCGCCGGCATATTCGCCCGCCGTCGACTTGGCGAACCCGACAGGCAGAAAGCCCGCCGCCGTCACCAGCGTTCCGGTGAGCATGGGAAAGGCCGTTGATGTCCAGGCGAAGGTCGCCGCCTTCAGCCGGTCATAGCCCTGCTCCATCTTCACCACCATCATCTCGACGGCGATGATCGCATCGTCCACCATCAGGCCAAGCGCGATGATGAGCGCGCCAAGCGTGATGCGTTCAAGGCTCATGCCCAGCATGTCGAGCGCGATCATCACGATGGCCAGAACCAGCGGCACGGCCAGCGCCACAACGATGCCCGTGCGCCAGCCGAGCGACAGGAAGCTCACCGCCAGCACCACGGCCAGCGCTTCCAGAAACACCTTGATGAACTCGCCGACCGAATCCTGCACCACTTCGGGCTGGTTGGCGATCATCTCCAGTTCCAGCCCCACCGGCATGTCGGCCCTGATTTCGCTCATGGCCGCATCAAGGTTTTCGCCAAGCTTCAGAATGTTCGCGCCCTCGGCCATGACGACGCCAATGGCCAGCGCCTGATGCCCGTCATGGCGGGCAAGGAAGGCCGGCGGGTCTTCATAGCCGCGCCGCACATCCGCAATGTCACCCAGCCGGAACACGGTTCCGTTCGCCGCAATTGGCACCGACGCCACAGCGTCCACGCCCTTCAGCGCGCCTTCAACACGCAGGAACACCCGGTCGGAGGCCGTTTCGATCTCGCCTGCCGGCGTCACCGCGTTCTGCGCAGCGATGGAATTGAAGATCACCTGCGGGTCGATGCCCAGCGTCGCAAGCTTTGAATGCGAGAACTCGACGAAGATGCGCTCATCCTGCGCGCCGTAGAAGCGCACCTTCTCCACATCGGGAACACGCAGAAGCCGCTGGCGTATGTCTTCCGCCGCGTCCTTCAGGTCGCGCATGGTCGCGCCCTCGCCGCTCAGCATGTAGAGCGCGCTGTCCACATCGCCGAACTCGTCGTTGAAGAACGGCCCGATAACGCCTTGCGGCAGCTGCGCGCGAATGTCGCCCACCCGCTTGCGCACCTGATACCAGAGCTCCTCCACCTCGCCCGGTGGCGTGGTGTCCTGAAGCTGCACCTGCATGAAGGTGGAGCCGGGCTTGGAATAGGTGCGCACCTTGTCGAAATAAGGCACTTCCTGAAGCGTCTTTTCGATGGGATCGGCGACCTGCCGCTGCACTTCCTCGGCGGTGGCGCCCGGCCAGACCGCGTTCACCACCATCACCTTGATGGTGAAGCTCGGGTCTTCCGCCCGGCCAAGCCGCGCGTAGGAATAGGCCCCGCCAAGCGACAGGACGATGATCAGAAACAGAACGAGCGTCTGGTGGGTGACGGCCCACTGCGAAAGGTTGAAGCGTTGCATCTGAGCCCCCGGTCAGTCGGCGCTGGCGGACTGGATTTCGGCGAGCCGGACACGCTCCCCGTCGCGGAGCTTCTGCACTCCGAGCGTCACGATCTTGTCGCCGTCTTCAAGCCCCTCGGCGATGATCGCGTTCTCTGTCTGGTAGGCCTCGACGACGACCGGCCGGCGTTTGAGTTCGTGCGAGGGGGGATCGACAACGAACACGACCGGGCCCCGGCCGTCGTCAAGAACCGCCGTCATCGGTATGCGAGCAACCGGTGACGGATCTCCTTTGGTGAGTGAAACGGTGGCGGTCATGCCAAGCCGGACATTCTCGTCCGCCTCCGGCACGGAAAACCGCACGGGATAGGTTCGGCTCGTGCCATTGGCCTCCGGCGCGATCTCGCGCACCGTCGCCGCATAGCGCCCGTCGCCGGCCCACAGGGTCACTTCGGCGGTGGAGCCTTCCAGATCGGCGAGCCGGCTTTCCGGGATCGAAACCACGACCTCCTTCTGGTCCAGCCGTGCAACGCTCACCACCATCTGACCGGGCGAGACCACCTGCCCGGCCTCGACGCCCGTGGCGCTCACCACGCCATCGGCAGAAGCCGTCAGTTCCGCATAGCCCATCTGGTTGGTGGCGAGTGCAACCGCGCGTTCGGCCTGATCGAAGCGCGAGCGCGCCTCATCCACGGCCAGCGACTGCGCATCGAGCACGGCCTCGGTCACATGCCCGCGCTTGAACAGCGTGCGGGCGCGCTCCAGATCGGACTGCGCCTTGGTGAGGCTCGCCTGCGCCGCTGTCAGCGCGGCGCGCTGCTGTTCAAGCTGCAGGTTCAGATCCACCGGGTCGAGCTGCGCCAGCGTCTGCCCTGCTTTCACCCGGTCGCCCACATCCACAAGCCGGGCCGCCACCTTGCCGCCGACGCGAAACGCCTCGGCCACTTCCGTGCGCGGCATCACGGTTCCGGTGTAGGTGCGGGTCTCGGCAAGCGGCGCAAGGCGCACCGTCGCCACGCGCACCACCGGGTCTGGCCGTTCGGCCACTTCCTCATCCTGGCAGGCGACAAGCGCCAGCGCCATTGCGCTCAAAAGAACGGTCCGTTTCATCGTCGCCCGGGGCATGAAAGCCTTACCTTATAAACGTTGTTAACTGATGATTCTCAATAATCATCACTCTTTAGGCGCACGAAACAGACTTTGGCTCCCGGTTTCCCGGTAACGCCCTAGTTTCGCTTGCCCAGCCCTCTCAGAATAAAGCGAAGCTGCTCGCGCAGCCCCTCTTCGGTGTCTTCACCATGCAGGATGCAGTGTTCGATCATCTGCGGATGTACGAATGTCATGAAAGCCGTCTTCACGCAGCGCGCTGCTTCCGCAGGATCGTCCACGTCGAAATCGCCGGAAGCGACCCCCTCACGAATGACCCCTTCTATGATCAGGGTCATGCGCTCGATATGGTCCTTGATCGTCGCCCAGTTCTCGTGCATCGCAGCCGAAAGCATATCGTGCGTGCGTTTTTCCCTTATAAGGGTCGCTTTGTTGTGCTCGTGAATGGCGGTCAGAAGCTTCGTCAGTTTCTCCGGCGCAGGCGCGTCAGTCCGCGCGATGGTAAAGGCGATATCGGCCACCTCTTCCACGATGCGCCCGCAGATGGACTCGTTGATTGCGCCCTTGGAAGGGAAGAACCGGTAGATATTGGCCGGGCTCATGCGCAGTTCCGCCGCGATATCAGCGACCGAGGTCTTCTGATAACCGATGGTTCGGAAGAAGTTCTCCGCAACCTCCAGAATGCGGGAGCGGGTCTCTTCAGGATCTGTGCGCGTGCGTGAAACTGGCTTCATCATCTAATTCCTGATGATTTTCAATAATCATCACTATTCATTGAGTCAAGCGTTGAAACGCGTTCTACCACGTCCCGCCGGCGGGCTACAGGCCCGGCCAGCCGCAAACGTGAGGCTTTGCCCGGCGCTGGCGACCGGACAACACCATGAAACCCTTATAAAAGCGGCAATCGCAAGACGCAAAAGCCTGTAACACCTTACATCAGCGCGCATCCTCAAGGATCATCGCAGCCGCCTTCTCCGCGATCATCAGCGTCGGTGAATTGGTGTTGCCCGATGTGATCACCGGCATGACCGAGGCGTCGGCGATGCGAAGCCCCCGAAGCCCGCGCATGCGAAGCCGCGGGTCCACCACCGCCCCTTCATCCGCGCCCATGCGGCAGGTGCCCACGGGATGGAAGATTGTCGTGCCCACCTGCCCCGCCGCCTCCACCAGTTCTTCTTCGCTCTGGTACTGCGGCCCCGGCTTGAACTCTTCGGGGCTGTATCGCTGCAAGGCCGGCTGCGCGACGATGCGGCGCGTCAGCCGGATCGCATCGACAGCCACCTGCCGGTCGCTCTCGGTCGAAAGGTAATTGGGCCGGATTGCCGGCTGCCGGCGGAAATCGTCAGACGTCAGATGCACCGAGCCGCGACTGTCCGGCCTCAGATTGCACACGCTCGCCGTGAAGGCAGGAAACGGATGAACCGGCTCGCCGAACCTGTCGAGCGAAAGCGGCTGCACGTGATATTGCAGGTTCGGCGTCTCACGCGCCTCATCCGAACGGGTGAAGAGGCCGAGCTGGCTTGGGGCCATCGACATCGGTCCCGAACGTTTCAGGAAATATTCCAGCGCAATCGCCGCCTTGCCTGTCAGGCTGCTCGCCTGCTCGTTCAGCGTGCGGATGCCCGACACTTTGTAAGCGCAGCGCAATTGCAGGTGGTCCTGAAGATTTTCGCCCACGCCATTCTGCTCGAACTCCACGGGAATGCCTGCCGCCTGAAGCACATCGCCGCGCCCGATGCCTGACAGTTCCAGAATGTGCGGTGAGCCTATCGCGCCTGCCGCAAGCACCGTCTCGCGGCGGCATCTGGCCTCCCGCACCTCGCCATTCTGGTCATAGGCAACGCCCGTCACACGCCCCTCTTCCAGAAGCAGGCGGCGCACATGCGCGCCCGTTTCCACGCGCAGATTCTTCCGGTGGCGCACCGGTTTCAGAAAGGCTTTCGACGCATTCCAGCGCACGCCGCCGCGCTGGTTCACCCGGAAATAGGACGACCCCTCATTGTCGCCCCGGTTGAAGTCATCGACCCTTGGAATGCCCAGCCATTCGGCAGCTTCCTGAAACGCGTCGAGAATGTCCCAGCGCACCCGCGCCTCTTCCACGCGCCATTCGCCGCCCGCGCCATGCATCTCGTCGGCGCCCCGGTAATAATCCTCGGGCTTCTTGAAGAATGGGAGCACGTCATCCCATGCCCATCCCGTGCAGCCCATCTGCCGCCAGCGGTCATAGTCGCGCGCCTGACCGCGCATGTAGATCATGCCATTGATGGACGAGCAGCCGCCCAGCACCTTGCCACGCGGATAGGCGAGCGAGCGCCCGCCGAGCCCCGGCTCGCTTTCGGTCGCAAAACACCAGTCGGTGCGCGGATTGGAGATGCAGTAGAGATAGCCGACCGGAATGTGGATCCAGGCGTAATTGTCCCGCCCGCCCGCTTCGAGAAGCAGAACGGAGACATTCGGATCGGCGGAAAGCCGGTTGGCCAGCAGGCATCCTGCCGTTCCCGCACCGACGACGATGTAGTCGAACGTCTCCGCCATGGCCGTCAGCCCCACTCACCGGCAGGCGGAAGAAGATCCGCCCTGCGCGCCTCCATGGTCAAGGCTACGATGCGGCAGGTCGTTTTCGCAAGATCAGAACTGCGCGATTACAGCACTGCTTTGGGAGCATTTCTTTTTCGGAAAAAGCGCCTGGTTTTCCCGAAAAAGCCCGTCGTTTTTCTGGAAAATCGCCGTTTTGGAGAATTTCAGGCAATATTGTCGCAAGCGCAATTGTCACATGGTCAAGCGATTTGCTTTGCCCGACACTGCGCGCCCCAATGGAGGCCGAGATGAAGAACGCCGAATACACACCGACTGACAATCCCATGCTGACCGGCGCGCTCGGCCGCTGCCCGCAGTGCCAGAAGGGGCATATCTTCAAGGGCTATCTGCAGATCGCTGAAAACTGCGACGTCTGCGGCCTCGACTTTTCCTTCGCCGACCCGGCGGACGGCCCGGCCTTCTTCGCGATGACGATTGCCGCCGTTCCGGCCCTTGCCTTTGGCGTCTGGTTCCAGATGGCGTTCGAACTGCCGCTCTGGGTTCACGTCTTCACCACCGTGCCGCTGACGATCCTGAGCTGCATGGCGCTTTTGCGCCCGCTCAAGGGCTGGCTGGTCTGCTCGCAATACTTCCACAAGGCGGCTGAAGGCTCCATCGACTACGCCTGGCACGAACAGGCGGCCGAAGCGCAGAAGCAGGCCGACAAGGCCTGATTTCTCAGACCTCCAGCGCCGTCTCCATCATGATTTCCTGAAGCGCGTCGTAGGCGGCGACAACCGTCTGCGCCTGCGCTTCATGCGCGAGCCGGAAGGCATCGCCATAGATCGTCTCGTCGGGATATTCCGTGATGAGCATCATCGGCGCCTCGTGACGATCATCTTCGGAAATCGTGATCGGGAAGCCGTTCAGAACCTCGAATTGCAGCGTGCCCGCATGGATCTCGTAAAGCCGGATCTGGCGCGCGTTGAATTCGACCAGTCCCGGCACTTTCGCCAGTTCCGTCGTGACCTTTTCCAGAAGCCGGCGCGTGCGTTCTCCCCAGCCTGCCTTGTGGCGGACGATCAGGAAGAAGCCCTTGGGCACTGTCCACATCTCGAAACCGCGCGGGATATAGCCGGTCAGCGGCCGCGTCCACTCATGGGCGGGATAGCCGTGCAGATTGATGTGAAGGGCCGCCTTTGTGCGCTCGAAGCACAGACGCCGGATGCCCTTTTCATAAAGCGGCTCGGCCTCGCGATATTCAAGATCGTCGCCCAGCGCGGTGTAGCGGGCGGCGTGATGCATGTGATGCGGCTGGCTCTGGCAGAGATGCCAGTGCAGCGCATAGCCATCCGGGTTCTCCAGCGGCGAGACGGTGAAATGCGCGCCTGTGCGCTCTGAGAGCATCGTCGCGCCGCGCAGTGCGCCGGCGACGCCGGAAATCTCGTTCGGGTGCTGCCCGCCGCTCAGCATGATCGGATGATCGCTTCCGCTGACATAGCGCCCTGCCACCGCGCGGCCCGCGCGCGATTTGACCGCAAACGCCTCGCCACCGATCCGCTCCAGCGTCTCGTTGACGGCGGCGACCGAAAACGGTCCCGTTGCCTCGTGCAGCGGCTGTGCGGGCCATGCGGCAGGCTCGGTGGTGAGCGGACGCGTTTCGACCCTGACGGTGAGCGGCCCCTCGCCTGCCGCGATCACCGGAATGATCTGACCGGGCTGAAGCCCGCGCGAACCGAGCGGACGGCCGGATTTCTTCTGGAAGAGTTCAAGCAGCGAGAAATAGAAATCCTCGTGCAGCGCCTCATGCAGGCTGATCGCTTCCTCGCCAACCGGGAGGCGTGCGTCCGCGCCGGGCATGGACACGGCAATGTGCAGCGCCTCGAAGAAGGGTTCGCTGTCGCCCCAGGGATGCGCATCGATGGCCTGTACCGTTTCGTGGAACAGACGCTCGAAATCGGTCTCCAGCACCTCATCGACGCTGCGGCCATCGGGATGGCGCACACGCAGCCAGCCGCAGGGCGAGAGAAGCTCTTTGCCAATGTGATCTTCGGCAAGCCGGTTGGGCGCGAACACCGCATGGCGCGAGACAGCGCCATCCGCCGCCGTGATCTCGACGCCATATTCGAGCGCGCCGCCGGCCTCAGCCGGGGTGAAGGCGATTTCCGCCGCGCCCACCATGCCGGCAAGCGGATAGGCCTCCAGAAGGAAACGCTGCCCGGGCGCAGCCGGGCTCACCGGGTAGGTTATGGCGATGCGGCTTGCGCCGGCTGCCGCATCCTCGGTGAAGAAATGAACCAGCGGCTTGTAGGCGCTGTGCAGCCGGGCGGTGACGCCCGCTGCCGCAAAGCGCTTCCCGGCAGCGCGGCGTGCCGCCTCATCTTCGAAAAGCCAGGCCTCCAGCTCTGCGCCGCGCCATGCCTCACTGGCATAGTCGGCAACCAGACGGTCGAGCGTTCGGTCAAAGGTCTTTTCGAAGATCGCGGTCATGTTTCTGTCCGTCCTGTTGGATCGAGGAGATCGCGCAGCCAGTCGCCAAGCAGGTTCAGGCCGAGCACGGTGAAGAGAATGGCAAGTCCCGGGAAGACGCTGACCCACCATGCGTTCTGCATATAGGTGCGCCCGTCGGCCAGCATGCCGCCCCAGCTCGGGATGGTCGGATCGACGCCGAGGCCGAGGAAGGTGAGCGAGCTTTCCAGAAGGATGTTGGTGGCGACGTTGAGCGTCATCAGAACGATGACCGGGCCGGCGAGGTTCGGCAGAAGGTGCTGGAACAGGATCTTGAAATCCGGCACGCCGATGGCCTTGGCCGCATGGATGAACTCGCGGTCGTTGAGCGACAGGACGGAGCCGCGCACAAGGCGCGCATACTGCACCCACTGCGACACGATGAGCAGGATGATCGTGTTGGTGATGCCGCCGCCCACAATGGCGATGAAGGTGATGGCGAGCAGGATGAAGGGCAGTGCGAGCTGCACATCGGCAAAGCGCATCACCAGCACATCCCAGAAGCCGCGATAATAGCCCGAAATCAGGCCCATCACGACGCCCACGACCACCGCGCCGGCAACCGAGGTGAAGCCGACGAGCAGCGAGATCTTGCCGCCGGAGATGACACGCGCAAGCACATCGCGCCCCAGCGGATCAGTGCCGAGAATGTGCGCCCAGTCGGTGAAGGGTTTGGTCAGGCGGGCGGCAAGATTGATCTGCTCGCCACCATCGGGGAACAGAAGCGGCGAGAGAAGCACCGCCAGCGTCATCGTGCCGGCGAGCAGGATGCCGAGGATGAACTCGATGTTCTTGAAGTGACGCAAACGCGAAACAGCCTGTGCCATGATTGCGTCCTTTCCTAGCGGTTGCGGATGCGCGGATCGACCAGCCCGTAGGCGATGTCGACCAGCAGGTTGATGCCGATGATGAGCAGCGACAGAACGGTGATGACCGCCTGAAGGACCGGATAGTCACGACCGGCCACCGCATCGAAGGCCAGCGTACCGAGGCCCGGCCAGTTGAACACGCGCTCGATGACGACGATGCCGCCCAGAAGGCCGCCGAACTGGAGGCCGAAATAGGTGATGAGCGGAATGGCGCAGTTTCTGAGCGCGTGCTTGTAGAGCACCTTGGTCTCGCTCAGCCCCTTGGCCCGCGCCACCTGAATGTATTGCGAGCGCAGCGTCTCAAGCATGGCCGTGCGCACCAGCCGCACATTGGTGGCCGTGAGAATGACGCCCATGGTGACCGCCGGCATGATGTAGCTTGCAAAGCCGCCCATGCCCGAAGGCGGCAGCCATTGCAGCATCACCGAGAACACCAGCACCAGCATGATGGCGAGCCAGAAATTCGGGAAGGAAAGACCGACCAGCGACAGGATGCGGATCACCTGATCGGCGGTCTTGCCCTTGTTGACCGCGGCGTGAATGCCAAGCGGAATGGAGATCGCGATGGACACGAACATGGACGAGAAGGCCAGCGCCAGCGTGGCCGGCAGGGCCTTGGAAATGAGCATGGAAACCGAGGTTCCACCAAGGAAGCTGCGGCCGAAATCGCCAACGAACAGCCCTTTGATGAAATCCCAGTACTGGGTGATGAAGGGCTCGTTGAGGCCGAGCGCCTGGCGGATGTTCGCCAGATCCTCTTCCGTGACGCTGCCCGCGCCCTGGGACAGCATGAGCGCCGGGTCGCCGGTCAGCCGGATGGCGAACGACACCGTGAGGGTGACGACGAAAACGACGAACACCGCCTGCAGGATGCGTTTGAGAAGAAAACTGGCCACCAGAGCCTCCGGGATAAATTCGTTGCGCGCCGCGTGATCCTTTTGCGGTGCGCGATGTTCAAGGGGCCGGGGGCGACACGGGCCGCCCCCGACATGCAAGTCGCAGTCCTTTGACCTTCGCATTTGTGCGCGGTCGGCTGAGATCACCCGACCGCACAATGCTGAGGAGGACTATTCGACCTCAACCTCATTGAGACGCATGCGGCTGTCCGGCGGCGCGATGAAGTTCTTCACCCGCTTGTTGACGCCGTAGAGCGCATTGAGGTTGTAGAGCGGCATTTCGAGAGCGCGGTCGGCTGCGTAGGCTGCGATTTCCTGCAGCACCTTCTCACGCGCATCGACATCGATCATCGGGCGCTGCGATTCCAGAAGCGCATCCAGCTCCGCGTCGCTGTCATACGGGTTCCAGCGCTCGCCCGTGTGGTACATCAGGTAAGCGGTGTTGTCGTAGTCGAGCGTCCAGCCGCCCCAGCTCTGCTGGAACATCTCGCCGGTCTTGCCCTGCGGGATGATGTCGTTGAGCAGAACGTTGGTCTCATACGGCTTGATGGTGGCGTTAAGGCCGGCCATCTGCAGGTAGCTGGCAACTGCCTGGGTGACTTCACCGAAGGTGGCGTCATTGCCGCGAATGTCGATCTGAACAGCCGTGCCGGGCGCAACGCCGGCTTCCTTCAGCAGTTCCTTGGCCTTGGCCTGATCGAACGGCAGCGGCTCCATCTCCGGGTCGTAACCGAAGGACAGTTCCGACTGGAACGATGCGATCTGCTTGGCCTGACCGCCGAGAACGGCGTCGATGATGGCCTCGCGATCCACGGCCATGATCATGGCCTTGCGCACGCGCTCATCGGCGGTGATGCCATTGCCGGTGTTGAAGCGCAGGGCATAGACCGTCGGGCTGGTGACGGAAACGATTTCGAGCTTGTCGTCGGCCTCGATGGTGGGAACCATGGAGATCGGGATGGTCGGCGGAATGACGATGTCGACACGGCCGGCCTGAAGCTCGGCAACGGCGGTGGCCGGCTCCGAGATGAAGCGGTACTCGACGGCGTCGAGCTTCGGTGCGCCGCCCCAGTGGTCGGCGAAGGCTTCAAGCTTCACGCCGACCTTCGGCTCGTAGGAGGCCATCTTGAACGGACCGGTGCCAACGGGATTTGCGTTGACGAAGTCTTCTTCGTTCTCGGTGACGTATTTCGGCGGCACGATCATCGCGCCATAGCCGGCGAGCTTGGTGATCAGCACCGGATCGGGCTGGGTGAGGATCAGATCGACGGTGAAATCGTCGATGACATCGACCTTCTCGATCACGGCGTAATTGGAACGCTGCGGGCCCTTCTTGCCTTCTTCGCCGAGCAGGCGGTCGAAGGTGAACTTCACGGCGTCGGCGTTGAAATCCTCGCCATTGTGGAACTTGACGCCTTCACGCAGCTTGAAGCGGAGACGCTTGCCCTCGTCGAGCACTTCCCACTCGGTGGCGAGGCCGGGGACGATCTTCGTGTCGGGACCGCGATAGACCAGGCCATCATAGATGTTGGTGGCGACGGACGACCAGTTCACCAGGAAGGTGTCGATCGGGTCCCAGCTGCCCGGGTCCTGCGGGGAAGAGATGGTGAGCGTGCCTGCGGCCTGCGCCGGCATGACGCCGAACGGCAGAGCCGCCAGCACGGCGGCGAGTAACGCGCCGCGTGTATTGCCCAGTTTCATGTCAAAGTCCTCCGTTTCATCTGCGTTTGTGTTCCAGCAATCAGCCTGCGGCGTTCTGCGCGACCAGATGGTCGGGCGCGATCTCCACCAGAGGCTGAATTTCGGGCTCGTCGCCGACCCTGCGCACAGGGCTCGGGATTTCGCCTTCGAGCATGGGCCGGTCGGGCCGCTTTGTCGGGTCGGCGATGGGAACCGCCGAGAGCAGTTTCTTCGTGTAGGGATGCGTGGCGCGCTCGAACACGGCCTCGCGCGACCCCGCCTCCACGATCTGCCCCAGATAGAGCACGGCGACGCGGTGGCTGACCTTCTCGACCACGGCCATGTCGTGGCTGATGAACAGGTAGGACAGGCCCTCGTCAGCCTGCAGCTCCATCAAGAGATTGATGATCTGCGCCTGCACCGACACGTCGAGCGCCGACAGCGCCTCATCGGCGATGATGAGTTTGGGCCGCGAGGCAAGTGCGCGGGCGATGCAGATGCGCTGGCGCTGGCCGCCGGAGAATTCATGCGGGTAGCGCCGCGCATGCTCGGCCTTGAGGCCGACGCGCTCAAGCAGTTCATCCACACGCTTCTGCCGGGCGGCGGCGCCTTCGATCAGGCCATGCGTGACAATGGGCTCTGCGATGGAGAAGCCGACCGTGCGGCGCGGATCAAGCGAGGCGAACGGGTCCTGAAAGACATACTGCACCTTCTGGCGCAGGCTGTGACGCTCGGCCGACGACATGGCGGAAATGGCCTTGCCCTCGAAGAAGATCTCGCCGCCGGTCGCTTCCTGAAGCTGCTGGATGGTGCGGCCGATGGTGGACTTGCCGGAACCGGACTCGCCGACCAGCGAAAGGGTCTCACCCGGCCAGATGTCGAGGCTGACCTTTTCAACCGCGTGAACGCGATGGGTGACGCCGCCGAAGAAACCCTTCTTGATGTCGAAACGGGTTTCCAGGTTCTTCAGCGTGAGGATCGGGGACTGATCGTAGCGCGCGGTGTCCTGAAGATGCTCCTCGCCCACGAGACGGGGCGTTTCGCCATCCATGACGGCAACCGGCAGGCGCTTGGGATATTTCTCGCCGGCCATGGAGCCAAGGGTGGGGACGGCGGACAGAAGGGTCTGCGTATAGGCATGCTGCGGATTGGCGAAGATCTGGTCGACCGGGCCTTCCTCGACCTTCTGGCCGCGCCACATGACGACCACCTCGTCGGCCACCTCGGCCACCACGCCCATGTCGTGCGTGATGAAGATGACCGCCATGCCGAGCTTTTCCTGCAGGTCGCGGATGATGGAGAGGATCTGCGCCTGAATGGTCACGTCGAGCGCGGTGGTGGGCTCGTCGGCGATCAGGAGTTTTGGCTTGCAGGCAAGCGCCATGGCGATCATGACGCGCTGGCGCATGCCGCCGGAAAGCTGGTGCGGATAGCGCGACAGCAGCGCGCGGGCATCCGGCAGGCGCACCATCTCCAGAAGGTCGCCGGCCTGACGCAGCGCCTCTTTTCTGGAAACGCTTTCATGCAGCATCAGCACTTCGGTGATCTGGTCGCCGATGGTGAAGACCGGGTTGAGCGAGGTCATCGGCTCCTGGAAGATCATGGCGATGTCCTTGCCACGAACCTTGCGCATGGTTTCGACCGGGGCCTTGGCAAGATCGACCGGACCGTTACCGCCATTAAACAGGATCTCGCCCTTGGCGATGGTTCCGTTCATGTGATCGATCAGCCGCATGATGGAGAGCGAGGTGACCGATTTGCCGGAACCGGACTCACCCACAATGGCCAGCGTGCGCCCCGGCGCGACCCTGAAGCTCAGATCGTCCACGACCCGGTTCGAGCCGAATTCGACGGCGAGTGAACGAATTTCCAGTAACGTGTCCTGTCCGAGCTGCGGCATAGGTGCTCCCATTTGAAGGGTAGGCCGAGATGTCTCATTGAACCCGGCTGCATCTGGCCCCAACTGTTAGTCCAGTTTGACGACAGACGCATGTTTTCCGCGCGTTATGAGCGGCCTCCCAATCAAAAGAAAACATTTCCAGATATTTTGTCAATAAATTATCATTGAAGGACGCCGATTTCCTCATAGCCGCCTGTCTATCGGGGCTTTTCCAACACAACTGACGTCGCGAGAGACAATCCTCTCGACACGCCCTTGACAGCTTCGTTTCGCGAGATAGGCTTAAGACCTAATAAGATTTTGGCATCTGGGCCTCGCCGGGAATATTGTTGTTCCCGTCGGGGCCTTTTGCGTTTTAGGGAACCCAAAGTGAGCGTCTATCCGGTCGGAGTTTTGTTTTCGCGTAGCGGCGGCTATAGCCGGCCGGCCGAGCAGGGTTACTTCGGCGCGCTGGCGGCGGTGGCGGACATCAACGCGAACGACGCCTACCCCTTCAAGCTCGAAGCCCATCATGCAGACCCGAAGGGCAATGCGGACCGCTATGCAGAGCTTTGCCGCGACCTGATCCGCACGACCGGCGCGCAGCACATCGTCGGCTGCACCACCTCGTGGAGCCGCAAGGAGGTGATCCCGGTTGTCGAGAAACTCGATGCTCTTCTTTGGTATCCTTGCGTCTATGAGGGCTTCGAGGTCTCGGAAAACCTGATCTATGTGGCGGCCTGCGCCAACCAGCATCTGGTGCCGCTGCTCGACCACATCGTTCCGCGCTTCGGCGCGCGCGCCTTCCTGACCGGCTCCAACTATATCTGGGGCTGGGAGACGAACCGCATCGCGCGCGACATCCTCACCCGTTCCGGCGGCGCTGTTCTGGGCGAGCGTTATGTGCCGATCGGCGATGAGGACATCGACCATCTGATCGAGGAAATCCGGGAGAAGCGCCCGGACTTCATTCTCAACAATCTGATCGGCACCTCCTCCTATGCATTTTTGGCGGCCTATCGGGCGCTGGGCATGGAAGACCCGGCCTTCCGCGCGGAAAACTGCCCGGTGGTGAGCTGCAATCTGTGTGAGAACGAGACCACGCGGCTCGGCGCGGACGCAGCCGGGCACTACACGGTTTCAAGCTATTTCCGCGCACTGGCGAGCGAGGAGAACGACCGCTTTGCCGCCCGCATGAAGGCGAGCGAGCCATCGCGCGTGGCCGATGCGTTCTTCGTGCAGGCCTATGCGGCGGTGGTGATGATCGCCGAGGCAATCCGCCGGACCGGCAGTGACGCGGCGCAGGACGTGCTGGAGGCGGTGCGCGCGCAGGAGACGGCGACGCCGCTCGGACCGGTGCGCGTCGACCGCGGCACCAACCATGTCAATCTGTGCGCCCATATCGGACGGGCACGCGCGGATGGCGATTTCGACATCGTGCATTACTGCCGCGAAACCATTGCGCCCGACCCGTTCCTGACGGCCACGCCGCTCGACCGGCTTTACGCGACCATGGCCGCCGATGCGCGGCAGCTCAGGGTGGTGCGATGAGCCCCACCCTCGCCCATACACCCAATTTCGTCGGCTGGCGGGCGCTCATCCTGCACCGGCCGCACCAGAACGTGGACGCGCTGATGGCGCAGTGCGCGCGCATCGGCATTGCCGCCGATCAGGCCTGGCCGACGCTGGAAGACGCCGAAGCCATGCGCGGCTATGACGTGCTTCTGATCGACGCCGACATGGGCCATGACGAGCAGTTTCCCTGGGCGCCGGGGCTCGCCCCCATGCCGATGATCGCGCTGATCGGCTCGGAAGCGCCCGGACGCATCGCCTGGACCATCGGTCAGGGGGCGGACGCCCAGCTTCTGAAGCCCATCGGCAGCGCCGGGCTCTACAGCGCGCTTGTCGTGGCGAGCCAGGGTTTTTTGCGGCGCACGGCCCAGACGGAGGAAATCGCCCTCCTGAAAGACCAGCTCGCCAAGCGGCAGGTCGTCGCCGAGGCGACCGCCATCCTCATGCTGAAGCACAATTGCGATGCCGAGGCCGCCTATAACCGTCTTCGCAAGACGGCCATGGCCGAGCGGCGCTCCATCGAGAAAGCCGCCGCCGGCATCATCGCAAGTTTCGATACACACGGAAGAACGAATGTCACAAACGGTCGCTGAGACGGAGACGCAAGTGGCGACGCCGTCGGTTCTGGCGCGTCTTCTGCGCCGACCGCTGGCGCTGACGGGCCTTGTCATCATCGCGGTGGTGGTTCTGGCCGCAGTCTTTGCGCCATGGCTCGCCCCCTATGATCCCTATGAGCAGTTCTTCGAGGGGCTGACCATTGAGGGTGCGCCGCTGCCGCCAAGCGCGCAGTTCTGGTTCGGCACCGACCTGGTGGGACGCGACCTCTTCAGCCGCCTGATCTATGGCGCACAGACCTCGCTTATCATCGGCGTGGTGGCCAACGGCATCGCCGTGGTGATCGGCTCGGCGGTGGGCATTTCGGCCGGCTATTTTCGCGGCTGGGCCGACACGGTTCTGATGCGCTTCACCGACCTGATGATGGCCTTTCCGGCGCTGCTCCTGGCCATCGTTCTGGCGGCGATCTTCAGCCCGAGCCTGTGGATCGTGGCCATGGTGATCGCCATGGTGAACTGGGTGCAGATCGCGCGCGTGACCTACACCGAGACGCGCTCCATCGCCGAACGCGACTTCGTGGTGGCCGAGCGCGCCATGGGTGCGGGCGCAGGGCGCATCCTGTTCCGCCACATCCTGCCGCATCTGCTCTCCACCATCATCGTGTGGGCGACGCTGGGCATCGCAACCACCGTGCTTCTGGAAGCGACGCTTTCCTTCCTCGGCATCGGCGTTCAGCCGCCCATTCCCTCCTGGGGCAACATCATCTTCGAGAACCAGACCTATTTCACTTCCGCGCCCTGGCTCGTGTTCATTCCGGGCGCCGCCATTCTGGCGCTGGCGCTTGCCTTCAACCTGGTGGGTGATGCGCTGCGCGACATTCTCGACCCGACACAGCAGGGACGCCACTGATGCTTGCCTACATAACCCGCCGTCTGGTGCAGACGGCGCTGATCCTGCTCGGCATCAGCTTCGTGACTTTCGTGCTGCTTTACCTTGTGCCGGCTGACCCGGCGCGCCAGATCGCCGGCCGCAGCGCAACCGCCGCGACGGTGGAGAACATTCGCGAGCAGCTTGGCCTCAACCTGCCCTTTTACGAACAGTATCTGCGCTATCTCGGAGGGCTTCTGAACGGCGATCTCGGCCGCTCTTACCTGCAGAAGACCGAGGTTTCCACGCTGATCGCGGCGCGTCTGCCGGCGAGCCTGCTCCTGATGGCGGGCGCGATCTTCTGCGAGCTGGCGCTTGGCCTGACCATGGGCGTTGTGGCGGCACTGAAGCGCGGTTCGCGCACCGACGACACGCTGATGATCGCCTCTTTCGTGGGTGTTTCGGCCCCGCAATTCGTGATCGGCATTCTGCTGCTCTACGTGTTTGCGGTAAAGCTCGGCTGGTTCCCCATCGGCGGTTACGGCACGTTTGCGCATCTGGTTCTGCCCTCCATCACGCTCGGCTTTCTGGGGGCTGGCTGGTATTCGCGCATGATGCGTTCGTCGCTGATCGACGTGCTCAGGCAGGATTACATCCGCACCGCCCGCGCCACCGGCGCGACCCGTGCAAAGGTGCTTTTCGGCCATGCGCTGCCCAACGCCATCCTGCCCATCATCGCCATGATCGGCATCGACATCGGCCTGTTCATGTCGGGCATCGTGGTGGTGGAAAGCGTGTTCGGCTGGCCCGGCATCGGCCAGCTCGCCTGGCAGGCGATCCAGCGCGTCGACATTCCAATCATCATGGGCGTCACGCTGGTTTCGGCCTGCGCCATCGTGATCGGCAATCTGCTTGCCGACCTGATCACCCCGCTCATCGATCCCCGCATCAAGCTGCGCTGATGCGTTTCCAACAACACGTGCAGCACCAGAGAAAGGAACACTTGAGATGAGAAATCTGCTTCTGGCCGGCGTTGCCGCCGCTGCCCTTTCCGCCTCCGCGCTCGCGCCCGCCCTTGCACAGGACATCAAGCAGGGCGGCTCGATGACCGTGACCTACAAGGACGACGTGTCGACGCTCGATCCGGCCATCGGCTATGACTGGCAGAACTGGTCGATGATCAAATCGCTGTTCGACGGCCTGATGGATTATGTGCCGGGCACGACGGAGCTGCGCCCGGAGATTGCCGAATCCTATGAGATTTCCGAGGACGGCACGGTCTTCACCTTCAAGCTGCGCGACGGCGTGAAATTCCACAATGGCCGCGCCCTTACCGCCGAGGACGTGAAATATTCCATCGAGCGCGCGGTGAACCCGAAGACCCAGAGCCCGGGTGCGGGTTTCTTCGGCTCCATCAAGGGGTTTGAGGAAGCTTCGAGCGGCGATGCGGAAGGGCTTTCGGGCATCACGGTCGTCGATGACGGCACGATCAAATTCGAGCTTTCACGTCCCGACGCGACCTTCCTGCACGTGCTGGCGCTCAACTTCGCCCATGTGGTGCCGAAGGAAGAGGTCGAGAAATACGGTGCGGACTTCGGCAAGCATCCGGTCGGCTCCGGCGCGTTCAAGCTGGCGGAATGGACGCTCGGCCAGCGCCTCGTCTTCGAGCGCTTCGAGGATTACTGGAACCCCGGCGTTCCGAAGCTCGACCAGATCGTCTTCGAGGTCGGCCAGGAGCCGGTGGTGGCGCTGCTGCGCCTGCAGAACGGCGAAGTGGACGTGCCGGGCGACGGCATTCCGCCGGCGAAGTTCATCGAGGTGAAGAACGATCCCAAGTTCAAGGACCTTATCATTCAGGGCGGCCAGCTGCACACCGGCTACGTGACCATGAATGTGAAGATGGAGCCCTTCGACAAGGCGGAAGTGCGCCAGGCCGTGAACATGGCCATCAACAAGGACCGCATCCTGCGCATCATCAATGGTCGCGCCGTGACGGCGAACCAGCCGCTGCCGCCTTCCATGCCGGGCTACGCCAAGGACCATGAGGGCTATGCCTATGATCCGGAAGCCGCCAAGGCGCTTCTGGCCGAGGCCGGGCTTGCAGACGGGTTCGAGACCGAACTCTACGTCATGAACACCGACCCGCAGCCGCGCATTGCGCAGGCGATCCAGCAGGACCTGAAGGCCATCGGCATCAACGCCTCGATCAAGTCTCTGGCGCAGGCCAATGTGATTGCGGCAGGCGGCGAGGAAGATCAGGCTCCGATGATCTGGTCGGGCGGCATGGCGTGGATCGCCGACTTCCCGGATCCGTCCAACTTCTACGGCCCGATCCTGGGCTGCGACGGCGCGGTTTCGGGCGGCTGGAACTGGGCCTGGTACTGCAATGAGGATCTCGACGCCATGGCGCAGGAAGCCGATTCCATGGTCGATCCGGCCAAGGCCGGCGAGCGCGAGGCCATGTGGCGCGACATCTATCTGAAGGTCATGGAAGACGCCCCCTGGGCGCCGATCTTCAACGAAGAGCGCTTCACCATTCGCTCCGAACGCATCGGCGGCGACGACAAGCTGTTCGTCGATCCGGTGCACATTCCCGTCCACTATGACGAGGTCTATGCCAAAGATGTGCAATAACTGCGACTACACCATCCACGGACGCCACCACCACTTTGGGTGGGATCATTCGATCCCGCCCGCAGAAAGGGTGACGCCGGGCTCGACGCTGGAATTCGAATGTCTCGATTCCGGCTCCGGCCACTTCACGCCCGAAAGCACCGTGGACGACATCGCCACGCTGGATTTCTCCAAGGTTAATCCGGTCAACGGCCCCATCTATGTGGAAGGGGCCAGGCCCGGCGATGCGCTGAAGGTCGAGATCCTCTCGTTCAAACCGTCCGGCTTCGGCTGGACGGCGAACATTCCGGGCTTTGGCCTTCTGGCGGACCAGTTCAAGGACCCGGCGCTGACGCTGTGGAACTATGACGCAACGAGCCTTGAGCCGGCTGCCTTTGGCAAGCACGGCCGTGTGCCGCTGAAACCCTTTGCCGGCACAATCGGACTGGCGCCGGCGGAAGCGGGTCTCCACTCGGTTGTGCCGCCGCGCCGCATGGGCGGCAATCTCGACATCCGCGATCTGGCGGCGGGCACCACGCTCTATCTGCCGGTCGAGGTGGAGGGCGCACTGTTCTCCATCGGAGACACCCATGCCGCCCAGGGCGACGGCGAAGTGTGCGGCACGGCCATCGAGAGCCAGATGAACGTGGCGGTGAAGCTGGACGTGGTGAAGGAGGCGAACCTTGCAATGCCGCGTTTCACCACACCGGGACCGGTGACGCGGCATCTGGATGCGGAAGGCTATGAGGTGACGACCGGCATCGGCTCCGACCTCATGGAAGGCGCACGTGCGGCCCTTTCCGGCATGATCGACCTTCTGTGCGCCACGCGCGGGCTCTCGCCCGAGGACGCCTACATGCTGTGTTCGGTGTGTGGCGACCTGCGCATCAGCGAAATCGTCGACCAGCCCAACTGGGTCGTTTCCTTCTACTTCCCGCGCGTCGTCTTTTCGTGAGCCGACGCCAATGAGCAAAGCGCGCGCCATGCAACAGAAAACAACCAGCGGTCTTCTGGAGGTGAACGGCCTCACCGTTCAGGTGGCCACACCCGCCGGCGCGCGCACTGTCGTCGACGATCTGTCTTTCACGCTGGAAGGCGGAAAGACGCTCTGCATCGCCGGCGAAAGCGGTTCTGGCAAATCGATGACCGCACTCTCGCTGATGCAGCTTCTGCCCAAGCCCATGGCGCGGGTTTCCGCCGGAACGGCCAAACTTGACGGGCGCGACATTCTCGCCCTGCCCGAGGCGGAGATGCGCCAGGTGCGCGGCCGCCATATCGGCATGATCTTTCAGGAACCGATGACCTCGCTCAACCCGGTTCTGACCATCGGCAAGCAGCTTGGCGGGGCCATTTCCGCACATGGCGGCCTGCGGGGGGGCCTGTCGGACGCCGCGATCCGCGCCCGTGCGCTGGAACTGCTCGACCAGGTGCAGATCCCCGAGCCGGCGCGACGCCTGAAGCAGTTTCCTCACGAGCTTTCCGGCGGCATGCGCCAGCGCGTGGTGATTGCCATGGCGCTGGCCCAGAGCCCGCAGATCCTGATTGCCGATGAACCGACCACGGCGCTGGATGTGACCGTGCAGGCGCAGATTCTGGCGCTGATCCGCAAATTGCAGGCCGATCTCGGCATCTCCGTGATCATGATCACGCACGATATGGGCGTGGTGGCCGAGATGGCGGATGACGTGCTGGTGATGCAGCACGGGCGCATGGTGGAACACAGCCCCGCCAGCGTGATCTTTTCAAAACCCCGTCACCCTTACACGCAGGAACTGCTCGCCGCCGTTCCAAGGCTGGGCGAGATGACGGGAACGAGTGCGCCCAAGCGCATGAGCGACGGCCCGACTGCATCGGTGCAGACGCCCGCGCCCGCCGAACCGCTGGTCGCGGTGAAAGACCTGACCGTGCGCTTCGACATCAAGGGCGGCATCCTGCAACGCCCGGTGCAGCGCGTGCATGCGGTGGAGGGTGTTTCCTTCGACATCATGCCCGGCGAAACACTCTCGCTGGTCGGGGAATCGGGCTGCGGCAAGTCGACCACCGGCAAGGCGCTGCTCAACCTGATCCCGTGGCAGGGCGACATTCGCGTTGCCGGCCGTGAAACGCGCGGGCTCGGCGCAAGCGCCATGCGGCCCGTGCTGCGCGACGTGCAGATGATTTTTCAGGACCCTTACGCCTCGCTCGATCCGCGCATGCGGGTAGGCGATCTGGTGGCCGAGCCGCTGCAGATACACGGGCTGGCAAGCGGCAGCGAACTCGATGACCGCGTGGCCTATCTCTTCCGCCGCGTGGGGCTTTCGGCAGACCAGATGCGGCGGTATCCGCACGAGTTCTCCGGCGGCCAGCGCCAGCGCATCTGCATAGCGCGTGCGCTTTCGCTCTCGCCAAAGCTGATCGTGGCGGATGAATCCGTCGCCGCACTCGATGTTTCGATCCAGGCGCAGGTGCTCGATCTGTTGCAGGATATCCAGAACGAAACCGGTATGTCCTATCTCTTCATTTCGCACGACATGGCGGTGGTGGAGCAGATCAGCCACCGGGTGGCTGTGATGTATATGGGGCGTTTCGTGGAGATGGGCAGCCGCGCGCAGATCTTCGAGAACCCGCAGCACGACTACACCAAAAGACTGATGGCGGCGGTGCCGGTGGCGGACCCTTCGCGCCCGCGCCGCGCCTTCATGGAAAAGGCGGAAGACCTGCCCAGCCCCGTGCATGGGCTCGACTACACGCCGCCGCTACAGGCTGCACGCGACATTGGCGGCGGGCACGTGGTGTGGGAAGCGGCGGGGCGATAAGTCGGCTTAAAAGAGCCTGACAAAGAAGACCAGGCTCATCACCGTTCCGACCAGAATGACCACCGCGCGCACCACGGCAGGCGGCAGCGCGCGGGCCAGCGGCGCACCTGCATAGCCGCCAATGGTGGCGGCTGCCATCATCACCAGCGCCTGCGGCCATGCAACGATGCCGGCAAGCGCGAAAGTGGCGACCGAGATGGCCGAGAGGATGAAGGACAGACCGTTCTTCAGGCCGTTCATCGTGTTGAGGTCACGCATGCCCCAGAGCGAAAACAGGGCGAGCAGGACAATGCCCAGACCGCCATTGAAATAGCCGCCATAGATGGAGACGACGAGGGTGCTGATCCGCCCCTCACCTGCCTCGCCACCGCCCGAACCGTGGCGGCGCGCCCAGGTTTGAATGCGGGCGCCGAAGGCGAAGATGAGCGTGGCGGCTGCCAGCAGGAAAGGCACCACCAACGAGAACGCTTCGTTGGAAGACACCAGCAGCAGGAGCGAGCCGATCAGCCCGCCAATGGCCGTGAGGCCGGCAATGCGCAGAAGCCTGGACCGGTCGAAAGCCGCGAGCTCCGAACGGAAGCCCAGCGCGCCGCCCAGATAGCCGGGAAACACGGCGACGGCGCTTGTCGCGTTTGCCGCAACGACGGGCACACCCGTATAGACCAGCGCCGGGAAGGTGAGAAACGTGCCGCCGCCTGCGACCGTGTTGAGCGTGCCGGCAAAGAACGCCGCGACCGCCAGGATCAAATACTCTTCCATGCGTCCCCCCACGCTCTGAAAACCGATGTTGCATCAACCGTTTGGACCGCGGCGGATCCGAATGAACCACGGCGATCCAGAGCCACTTATCCGATCCGCGCGAATAGGGCCAATGGCCTGCGCCGGCGGAGCATTGGCACAGACGGGTGCGCGCGCACGGAAACAACGTGGGATAGTATGAAAAGAAGGCCTTCAGCCTTTGTTATGAATGTGACATTAGGGAAGTTCTCTGGAGACTTCGAACGTTTCGCCCCTGCGAAACCCTTTCGCGACACGCCTGGAAAGCATGATGGAGAACACCCCTGCGATCAACATGACCGGCTTTGTCGGTCCTGCGATCATGCTCCTTTTCGCCCTCGGCTTCGTCTGGGTGTGGCTCGTGGACCGGCGGCAGCTGAATTCCGCCATTCTTGCAGCCGCCTGCGCCTTCCTGAGCGTGGGCATGACCTTGCAGCTTCTGGAATGGCCGGCGGGGCCTGGTCCGAATGTGCTGTTTTCCGGCTTTTTCTATACGCTGGCCGTGTTGCTGGCGAGCGACGGCATGTTACGACGCGCCGGCAAACGGCTCAGCCTGTTAGCCGGCATCGGTCTGATGATCGCCATCATGGCGCCGCTCTGGTATTTCTCCTATGTCGAGCCCAGCCTGCTGATGCGCATCTATGTGCAGAATTTCGGCTATGGTGCCATACTTCTCGTCAACGCCCTGCGCCTGCGGCCGGCAAAGGGCGCAGGTGCTGCGGATCGGGTGCTCTTCTGGGTGCTGCTGGTCTTCGCCATTCACTTCTTTCCGCGCACGCTTTTCACCACCGGCCCCGCGATAGCGCATG
This sequence comes from Nitratireductor sp. GZWM139, assembly GCF_030068685.1. Lineage (NCBI taxonomy): Bacteria > Pseudomonadati > Pseudomonadota > Alphaproteobacteria > Hyphomicrobiales > Phyllobacteriaceae > Nitratireductor > Nitratireductor sp. GZWM139. Next base: position 290,978 of record NZ_JAMQML010000005.1, read on the forward strand.
ACGGCATTGCGCCGGATGGCTCGCTGTTCTGGCAGACGCTCCAGCTCTCGCTCTCGGTGCTGGGGGCCATGCTGGCGCTGGCCGTGCTCGCCACCATTCTGACCGACATGATGGAAGACCTGCGGCGCGATCGCGACCGTGACGGGCTGACGGGCATTCTGAACCGCCGGGGTTTCGAGGAACGCGCCAACAGGCTTGTGAATTCGCGGCGCAGAGCAGCCATGTCGCTCATCGTGTGCGATCTCGACCACTTCAAGCTCCTGAACGACACCCATGGCCACAGTGCCGGTGATGCGGCGCTGAAGGTCTTCGGCACCATGCTTCTGGAGACGGCGCGGTCCACCGACATTGTGGGTCGGATCGGCGGCGAGGAATTCGCGCTGCTCCTGCCCAACACCGACCTCGCCGGCGCACGCGACATGGCCGAACGCCTGCGCCGGAACCTTGCAGCCGACGACTTTCCGCTGACGCAGAAGGGCATCGACCTTTCCGCAAGCTTCGGCGTGGCGGAGAAGGCTCCGCAGGACACGCTTGGCACGCTGTTCAAGCGGGCCGATGGCTATCTGTATGAGGCCAAAAACGACGGACGCGACCGCACCGTTGCGCGGGAGGTTTCCGAAGCCGCGCCGCACACGGACGCAACCCCGGCGGCAAGGCCAGCCGATCAGGCACCGGGCGTCTGAACGCGCTCACGCGCCAATGTCGCCCACAGCCGATAGCGTGCATTTGACGAAATCGCGCACGAACGGGTTTATGCTGTCCTCGCGCCAGGCCACCACCAGCGAAACCGCCTTGGGCAGCTTTGGAAGCTCGCGGTAGACCACCCCTGTCGTCGGCGTCATTACCACCCAGGACGGCACGATGCCGACGCCAATGCCGGCGGATGCCATCACGACGACCGTCATCGTGTGGCTGACCTCCTGAACCACTTTCGGTGCGAAGCCGGCTTTGCGGCAATATTGCAGGACCACATCCTGATAGCTGACACCGACGATCGATGAATAGGTGATGAAGTTTTCCTCACTCAGGTCTTCGACCTCGAGGTCTTCCTTCGCGGCAAGGGGCGAGTCTGCCGGCAGCACCGCGACGAACCCCTCCCGATACACTTCGCGATAGGTGATGCCGGACATGGTGCGGGGCGGGCGCACGAAGGCCACGTCGATCTTGCGCTCTTTGAGGAGCGCCAGCTGCTCCTCGGTGGTGTGGATCTGCATGTCGATCTGAACGGCCGGATTGCGCTGGCTGAACTCACGCATCGCATTCGACATAAAGGTGTAGAGCCCGACATACACGGTGGAGATGCGCAACCGCCCTGCCGAAAGCCCGCCGGCCGCCTGGGTTTCACGGAACCCCTCTTCCAGCGAAACGAAGATCTGCTGGGTCTTTTCAAACAGCACGCGACCGGCCGGCGTGAGCGTGACGCTGCGTGTCGTGCGGTCGAACAGACGAACGCCAAGCCGTTCTTCCAACTGACGAATCTGCTGGCTGAGCGGTGCCTGGGAGACGCCGAGCATCTCCGCAGCGCGGCCGAAATGCAGCTCCTGCGCGACCCGCATGAAATAGCGCAGATGCCGGAACTCAATGGCTCCCAGTGACTGCATTGCTCCTCCGCAATTCATATTCAAAACAGAAAAATAGCCTTCATAAATATATTGGACAAGCAATATTGGCACATGCTTCCGTAGTTCGAATTTGTTTGGGAGAGACTTCGTGAACGACCAAAAGCCGATCGATCTCGCACGACCGCTGCGGATCGCTGTTGGCCTCATGCTCATCGTGGTTGTGGGTGTGACGCTGCTGCAGATCATTCTGCGTTACTTCTTCAACGCACCGCTTGTCTGGAGTGAGGAGCTGGCAAAGCTTCTCATCGTCTGGATCGCCTTTATCGGCGCGGCCGCCGTCTGCTGGGACGGCCGCCATCTGAACGTTGATGTCTTCTTCCTGATGCTTCCGCAGAAGGCGCGCAATGTGGTGCGCTACATCAACGCCGGAATTTCCATCGGCTTTCTGGCCATTCTCGGATGGACCAGCGTCAAGCTGGTGATCCTGGAAAACATGCAGGACCTCTCGGCCCTGCCGCTTCCGGCAGGCGTGGTGCGGCTCGCAGCGACCGTTGGTGCGGCCCTGATGATCCTCGCGATCATCGGACGCATCGTCTACGTGCGGCCCATGCACCGCCAGACCGACCCGGCCTATGGCCATGAAGACCCCATGTGATCTGCGGACCAATCAATGCTGACAATTGCTATTATCGGACTGCTTCTGGTCCTTCTGTTCATGGGTTTGCCGCTGGTCTTCGCCATCGGCACATCGTCCATGGTGTATTTCTTCTTTGCCGACATCAATCTGGCGCTGCTGACCCAGCGCATGACGGCATCGGTCAACTCTTTCCTGATCCTGGCCATTCCGTTCTTCTTCCTGGCCGGCGAATTGATGAATGCGTGCAAGCTGACCGACCGCATCATCGCTCTGGCAAAGGCGCTGGTGGGGCATATCCATGGCGGTCTGGCGCAGGTGAACATCTTCGCCAGCCTGATCTTCTCCGGCATGTCGGGCTCGCCCACCGCAGACACGACCGCACTCGGCTCGGTGCTTATTCCGGCAATGAAGAAGGAAGGCTATCCAGGCCCCTTCTCGGCAGCCGTGACCGTGGCGTCTTCCATGGTGGGACCGATGATCCCGCCGAGCGTTGCACTGGTGATCTATGGCACGCTGGCCAATGTCTCCATCGGCCGCCTGCTTCTGGCAGGCATTCTGCCGGGCTTCGTGATCATCGGCACGCAGATGCTGTTCACCTATTTCTATGCGCGCAAACGCAATTTCCCGCGCTATGAACGGGCGACGATGCCGGAACTGGCCACCGCCATCAAGGGCGGCGGCCCGGCCATCATGTTCCCGGTCATCATCGTGGCTGGCATTCTGTTCGGCATCTTCTCGCCGACCGAGGCGGCGGCCGTGGCCGTGCTCTACGGCCTGCTGCTCAGCCTCTTCTACCGCAATGTAAAACTCGCCGACATCTGGGGCGCGATCCAGAACACGGCGCTGGGCTCGGCCCGCATCCTCTCCATCATCGCCGTTGCGTCTGCGTTTTCGTGGATCATGGTGCGCGAGCAGGTGCCGATGGCCATTGCAAACGGCATTTCCACCATCTCGGAGAACCCGGTCATCGCGCTTTTCGTGATCGTGGCGATGCTTCTGGGCGTCGGGCTTCTGATGGTCGCCTCTTCGGCCGAGATCGTGCTGACGCCGATCCTCGTTCCTGTGATCCTGCAGTTCGGCATCGATCCGGTGCACTTTGGCGTTTTGCTGGTGTTCAGCCTGATCATCGGCGGCGCGACCCCACCGGTGGGGGTGCTGATGTTCATCGCGCAGGACATAGCCAAGATATCCCACGGCCAGATGGTGAAGGCGATGCTGCCCTTCTACATCCCGCTGTTCACGGCGGTGGTGCTGCTGGTCCTGTTCCCCGAGATCAGCCTTTTCCTTCCCAACCTCGTGTTCGGGAACTGAGCGTTCAATGACTTTGGAGTCCATGCATAAATGAGTACCGTGAAGAAGCACCTTCTGGAGGACATGACCTTTCTGGAATTCCAGGAGCGCATGAGCGAGGATCCGGTGATCCTCATTCCGCTCGGCTCGCAGGAAATTCAGGGCCCGATGGTGCCCATGGGCGATTTCATGCTCACCCGCGAAATCGCCAGCCTCGTGGCCGAGAATACCGGGGCGATTGCCGCCCCGACCATGCCTTTCGGCTATGCGGAGTATTTCCGCTCCGTGCCGGGCGGCATCGCGCTTTCGGCCGACGCCTTCCGCGCCACGCTGCGCGACATGCTCGACAATTTTCTCGACCATGGCCTGACCAGGCTTGTGATCCTGAACGGGCACAGCGGCAATGCGCCCCTGATCGACCAGGTGATCCGCTCGGTGCGCCGCGATCATGACGTGCTGGTGCCAAGCATCAATCTGTGGCGCTCCATTCCCGACGATCTGTGGAAGGAACTTCATGGCGACTTCGGCAAGAAGGCGTTCGCCCATGGCGGAGATCCGATCACCTCGGTCTATCTGCACCTCTTCCCGGATCTGACGCGAATGGACGCCGTGGAGATCGATGCCGCGTTCGGCAAGATGCTCGATCTGCCGACCGCCGGTCTTTCCGGCGTGCGTTTCCAGGGAACGGAAATCGCACTGCCGGTCAATGTCGACGATCACTGCTCCAACGGCATTGCCGGAGGGGACGCGCGCAAATCCTCTGCCGACAAGGGCGCGCGCTTCGTCGAGCACCTCATCGCGTTCTGCTCCGACTTTGTCGAGCACATGCGCTCTGTTCCATCATCCACAGAACCGAAAGCCAAAGGGGAACTTGCAAAATGAAGATGAAGGCACTTGCACTCAGCGCCGTGCTTCTGGCGACCGCCAGCGCACAGGCCGATGAAATCCGCTACGCGCTCTGGGCGCAGCCCGGCGAAGCGCAGTATGAAGGCGCGATGGAATTCAAGCGCGTGGTGGAGGAAGGCTCCGACCACACCGTCACGATCTTCCCCGGCGACCAGCTCGGCACGCCGCGTGAGGTTTACGCGCAGATGGCGCTCGGTTCCACCCAGATGCTCGCCAGCGGCGACCCGGGCCTCAAGGAGATCGAGTATCTCGCCCTGCCCTATCTGATGAACGGCATCGACAACTACAAGAAGGTGCTCGACACGGACTTCGGCAAGGAGTGGAACGAGCGGCTGACCGCAGAGCGCCAGGTGCGCATGCTCGGCTTCATGCCGCGCAGCCCGCGCCAGATCAGCGCCAATGTGGTCATCAACTCGATGGACGATCTGAGCGGTCTGAAGCTGCGTGCGCCCGAGCGGGACTACTATGTGGAATCGCTGCGCGCGCTGGGCGCGAACCCGACGCCCATGGCCTTCGCGGAAGTTTACACCGCGCTCCAGACCGGCATTGTCGACGGTCAGGAAAACCCGGTCGAAACCATCTACGCCCAGAAGTTCTATGAAGTTCAGAAGGGTGTGGCGATGGTCGATTACATCAACAAACCCGCTTATGTCGTTATCAGCGACCAGTTCTGGAAGGGACTGTCCGAGGAAGATCAGGCGCTTCTGCAGAAGGCCAATGACGCTTCGACGGCCAAGGTGAACGAACTGATGCCCGACCAGACCAAGAAGTACATCGCCGAGATGGAAGCGGCTGGTGTGACCGTGACCCACCCGGACACCGCGCCCTTCATGGAAGCCACGCAGTCCGTGCGTGACAATCTGGGCAAGGGCGTCTGGGGTGAAGAGGTCTACAAGCAGATCGTCGAGATCGGCAAAGAGTAGTTCGAACCCGGCAGATACATTGTCTGGTGCGGCTTTGGCCGGTTCATCGTTTACCGGAAACGGTGAACCGGTCTGTCTGCCTGCTTCCCTGCGTCCATAGGAACGCACAAAGGACGAGCAAGTCTTTTGATGGAGCATCGGGCCGAAAACGGTTTCCGCTTTTCGGCCCGATACCCTTGTGACCGCGCCACCCATTTTTTCAATTTCAGGATTCAAGCAACGCCATGAGCGACACCCAGAACCTGCGCGAGCGCATCGACGAGATCACCGCCGAGATTACCCCGCGCCTGATCGAAATCCGTCGGCAGCTCCACGCCAACCCGGAGCTGGGCTTCGAGGAATATGAAACATCGGCTCTGGTGATGCAGGAGCTGACCCGGATGGATGTTGCCCATCGTTCGGGATTCGGCAAAACCGGCGTTGCCGCGACCATCGGCCAGGGCAATGGCAAGACCATTGGCATACGCGGCGATATGGACGCCCTGCCCATCGAGGAGACCGCCTCGCCGGAATATAAATCGCGCAATCCCGGCAAGATGCATGCCTGCGGCCATGACGCCCACACCGCCATCGCGCTTGGCGTGAGCCAGGTTCTGGCGCGTCTTTCCGACGTTCTGCCGGGCCGCGCGCTGATGATTTTCCAGCCCGCAGAAGAGGGACTGGGCGGGGCGCGCGCCATGCTGGAAGACGGCCTGTTCGAATGGGTCAAGCCGGACATCATGCTTGGCTATCACAACTGGCCGCTGATCGATGGCGGCACGATTGGCTATCATCCGAAGACGGCGTTCGCCTCCACCGATCCGTTCGACATCACGATCACCGGTCAGTCGGGCCATGGCGCGCATCCACATCTGGCGGTGGACCCGATCGTGGCGGCTGGCAATCTCGTGTCTTCCCTCCAGACCATCGTCGCCCGCGAGATCGCGCCGCTGGAAGCAGCCGTGGTGACCATCGGCTCGATCAAGGGTGGATCGGCGCGCAACCAGATTCCCGACAGCGTGACGCTGGAAGGCACCACGCGCAGCCAGAACCCGGCCGTGCGGGAAGCCGTGAAAGCGGCCATCGAGCGGGTATGTGCGGGCATTGCGCTCACACACCGGGTGACCTGCGAACCGACCTTCCTGACGGGCGTGCCGCCGGTGGTGAACGATCCGGACATTCTGCATCCCGTGCTTGAAAGCGCGCGGGGCATGCTGGGAGATGACAGGATCGTCGAGCTGCCGCAGGGGTCCATGGGCAGCGAGGATTACGCGGAGTTTTCCACCCGCGTGCCAAGCGCGCATCTGCGCATCGGCTCGCGCCTGAAAGACCGCAACACGATGCTTCATCGTAGCGATTTCGATCTGGACGAGGCCTGCATTCCGACAGCCGTGAAGACCATCGCGGCAGCGGCCATCGACCTGATGAAGGACTGACCGGCTGCCGGCATTACCGGCACCTGCAAGGCAAAGAAAAAGGCCGGGCGCGAAACGCCCGGCCTTTTTGCATCTTGTGAACCCGATCAGGCGAGCGCGCGTTTGGCCATGGCCTTGATGAGATTGGCGCGATAGGCGGCATCGCAATGGATGTCGGACATGAGGCCATCGGCGGAGACGGACACGCCATCCACGGCGGCAGAAGACCAGTCTTTCGAAAGAGCCTGCTCAAGCCCCTCATGGCGGAAGACGCCATCCGAGCCTGCGCCGGTGACCGCCACACGCACCGCGCCGTCACCGCCTTTCGCGACGAAAACGCCCGTCATCGCATAGCGCGAGGCCGGGTTTGGGAATTTTGCGTAGCCGCAGGTTTCTGGCGCGTCGAAGCTGACCGCCGTGACGATCTCACCCTCATCGAGCGCGGTGGAGAACAGCCCGGTGAAGAAATCATCCGCAGCGATCTCGCGCCGGTTGGTGTGGATCGTCGCGCCAAGCGCCATGAGGCCTGCCGGATAGTCCGCCGCAGGATCATTGTTGGCGATGGAGCCGCCAATCGTGCCCTGATGGCGCACCGCAGGATCGCCGATGCCGCCGGCGAGCTTGACGATTGCCGGGCAGACCTTTGCGAGCTCAGCATTCTCGGCGACGGCCGCATGCGTGGTCATCGCGCCGATGGTGACGCTGCGACCGGACACGCGGACGCCCACGAGATCGGCAATACCGCGCAGGTCGATCAGGTCTGACGGAGCGGCCAGCCGATGCTTCATGGTGGGGAGCAGCGTCTGGCCGCCGGCAAGAAGCTGCCCGTCGGAGGCTGCGGCGAATTTCTCCGCTGCATCGTCGACACTGGTGGCGCGGTGATAGGTTACGTCATACATGGCAGGCCTCCCTATTCTGCAGCGATCTTGGTTGAGGCAGCCTGCAACGCCGCCCACACGCGCGGCGGCGTGGCCGGCATCTGGAGATCGTTGTTGCCGATTGCATCGGTGATGGCGTTGATGACCGCCGGCGGCGTGCCGATGGCCCCGGCCTCGCCGCAGCCCTTCATGCCGAGCGGGTTGGACGGGCTCTTGGTGGAATGATGGTGGATGACGAAGCTCGGCACATTGTCGGCGCGCGGCATGGTGTAGTCCATGTAGCTGGCCGAAAGGAGCTGGCCTTCATCGTCGTAGACCACGGTTTCGAGCATGGCCTGGCCAACGCCCTGGGCGATGCCGCCATGCACCTGGCCTTCCACGATCATCGGGTTGATGATGGTGCCGAAATCATCGGAGGCGACGAACTGGATGATTTTCGTCTCGCCGGTTTCCGGGTCGACTTCCACCTCGCAGACATAGGTTCCTGCCGGGAAAGTAAAGTTTTCCGGATCGTAGAACGCGCCCTCCTTGAGCCCCGGCTCCATGCCGGCGGGCAGATTGTGCGCGGTGTAGGCGGCAAGGCCAACCTCGTGCCAGGCCATGGCGCGGTCCGTGCCGGCGACCTTCACCTCGCCATTCTCAACGACCAGATCGTCTTCGGAAACTTCCAGCACATGGGCGGCGATCTTCTTGACCTTGGCTTCGACCTTGTCGAGCGCCTTGACGATGGCCGAGAGGCCGACCGGGCCGGATCGCGAACCATAGGTACCCATGCCGAACTGCACCTTGTCGGTGTCGCCATGGACGATCTGGATGTTCTCGATGGGCAGGCCGAAACGCTCCGCCACCACCTGGGCGAAGGTGGTCTCATGCCCCTGCCCGTGGCTGTGGCTGCCGGTGAGAACCTCGATCGTGCCCACGGGATTGACCCGCACTTCCGCACTTTCCCAAAGGCCGACGCCCGCACCCAGCGAGCCGACGGCTGCCGAAGGGGCAATGCCGCAGGCCTCGATATAGGAGGCGAGGCCGATGCCGCGCAGCTTTCCGCGCTTGGCGGCTTCTTCGCGGCGGGCGGGGAAGCCCTTGTAATCCGCAGCCTCCAGCGCCTGATCGAGATTGGCGGCGAAGTCGCCCGCATCATAGGTCATGATGACGGGCGTCTGGTGCGGGAACGCCTTGATGAAATTGGCGCGCCGCAGCTCTGACGGGTCGACGCCCAGCTCCCGCGCCGCCGTTTCCATGATCCGCTCCACGAGGAAGCACGCCTCCGGGCGGCCAGCGCCGCGATAGGCATCCACCGGCGCGGTGTTGGTGTAGACCGTGCGCACATTGCAGTAGATGTTGGCGATGTCGTACTGGCCCGAAAGCAGCGTCGCGTAGAGATAGGTCGGCACCGCCGAGGAGAACAGCGACATGTAAGCGCCGAGATTGGCGACCGTATCGACCTTGAGGCCGACAATGCGGTTGTTCTCATCAAAGCCGATGCGCGCGGTGGAGACATGGTCGCGGCCATGCGCATCCGTCAGAAACGCCTCGGAACGGCTCGATGTCCATTTGACCGAGCGCTTCGTCTTCATGGACGCCCAGAGGCAAGCGATCTCTTCGGGATAGATGTAGATCTTGGAGCCGAAGCCGCCGCCCACATCCGGCGCGATGACCCGGAGCTTGTGCTCCGGCGCAACCTGATAGAAGGCCGACAGCACCAGCCGCGCCACATGCGGGTTCTGGCTGGTCGTGTAAAGCGTGTAGTGATCCTCCGCCTCGTCATAGGTAGCGATGGCCGAGCGCGGCTCCATCGGATTGGGCGACAGGCGGTTGTTGACGATCTCAAGCTCGGTAACGTGGGCTGCGCCCGAAAGCGCCTTGTCGACCGCCGCCTCCTCGCCGATGCCCCAGTCGAAGATCAAATTGCCGGGCGCATTCTCATGCACCTGCGGCGCGCCGTCCTTCAGCGCATCGACCGCGTGGACGACTGCCGGCAGCTCCTCGTAATCAACGACCACCGCTTCCGCCGCCGCACGGGCGGCCGCCTGCGTTTCGGCCACCACGAGGACAACCGCATCGCCCACATAGCGCACCTTGTCGGTGGCGAGCGCCGACCATGCGCCCATGTTCATGGGGCTGCCATCCCTGGAATTGACGGCCCAGCCGCAGATGAGATTGCCGATGCCGTCACCGGTGAGCTGCTTGCCGTTGAGGACCGCGATCACGCCGTCCATTTTCTCCGCCTCGGCACTGTCGATGCCGGTGACCTTCGCGTGGGCGTGGGGGCTGCGCACGAAGGCTGCATAGGCCTGCCGCTCATTGCGGATATCGTCGGTGTAACGGCCCTTTCCGGTGATGAAGCGCTTGTCTTCCTTGCGCAGGACGCGCGCGCCAATGCCTTGTTCCGTCATGTCTATCCTCCCTCAGCCTGCGGCCATCTTCGCCGCGCCATCCTGAATGGCCCGAACGATGTTGTGATAGCCGGTGCAGCGGCAGATATTGCCTTCCAGCTCGTGGCGGATCGCCTCTTCGGTCAGTTCCTTGCCGGCGGCCTGATAGCGGGCAACCATGTCGGTTGCCGACATGATCATGCCGGGCGTGCAGAAGCCGCACTGCAGACCGTGATTTTCCTTGAAAGCCGCCTGCATGGGATGAAGCTCGCCATTGGCCAGCCCCTCGATGGTGGTGACCTCGGCCCCTTCGGCCGACGCGGCGAGCGTGGTGCAACTCTTCACCGCGCGCCCGTTGACATGAACGACACAGGCGCCGCACTGGCTGGTGTCGCAGCCCACATGCGTGCCCGTGAGACGCAGATGCTCGCGCAGGAAATCCACCAAAAGCGTATTGTCCGGCACAGAGGCGCGCGCCGCCTTGCCGTTCACCGTCATCGAGACTTCGGTCATATATTCCTCCCTTGCCTTGGGCCGCGCCCGCGCCTGCGGGCCGGAATCCTAGGTTACGATCCGTCCTGCTCCTTCACATGGATCAACGAGATGGCAGGACAATCCATTGGCGCCATTGGCGCGTCCGGCCCATTGGCGCGTCCGGCGGTCTGCTTCGGCATGAAGCGCCGGGACGACGCCGGAAAACCGGATGAAATGTGCTGAACGCTTCTGTGGCTGTGCCGGGCGCACAGCAAAGATGCGGCATGCATGCGCATAGCGGCTGCCCTCACCGTTTCATGGAAACGGGGAAACGCCCACTCATCTTGATTTGTGGCAGGTCCAGAGGGGAGATTTTCCTCCATCTTCCCTGAAACCGCGCCAGCAATGCAATTCGCCAAACGAGGCCTCCCGCGCCCGATTGTGGCCGCGCAACGCGACCGAATGCATTTTCCAGTTCACTCCCGGAAATCATTTAAGCGGCGTTTTACTCGAATGCCAAGGCCCCTTTGGTATAGGGCAAGAAAAGGCCAAGATCAGAAGCCGTTGGGCGCAGGATCATGCATTTTGAAGGC